>NZ_JBFRFP010000013.1:0-237648 GCF_052114885.1 Paenarthrobacter sp. 2TAF44
GTCATGGCCAAGGCCCGCATCGGCCACTTCGTCGAAGCCCAGGTCCTGCAGTCCCTCGGCGTGGACTACATCGACGAGTCCGAGGTCCTGACCCCGGCCGACTACGTGAACCACATCGACAAGTGGAACTTCACCGTTCCCTTCGTCTGTGGCGCCACCAACCTTGGTGAGGCCCTGCGCCGCATCAACGAAGGCGCGGCGATGATCCGTTCCAAGGGCGAAGCCGGCACCGGCGATGTTTCCAACGCCACCGGGCACATGCGCAAGATCCGTTCCGAGATCGCCAAGCTGGCCGCACTTCCCGAAGACGAGCTGTATGTTGCGGCCAAGGAACTGCAGGCCCCGTACGAACTGGTCAAGGAAATCGCCGCCACCGGCAAGCTCCCGGTGGTCCTGTTCACCGCTGGTGGCATCGCAACCCCGGCTGACGCTGCGATGATGATGCAACTCGGCGCCGATGGCGTGTTCGTCGGTTCGGGGATCTTCAAGTCCGGCAACCCCGCAGAGCGCGCTGCCGCCGTCGTGAAGGCCACCACGTTCTACGATGATCCCGACGTCATCGCCAAGGTCTCCCGCGGCCTGGGCGAAGCGATGGTCGGCATCAACGTCGACGAAATCCCGCAGCCTCACCGCTTGGCAGAGCGCGGCTGGTAGGTTCCATTGCGCCCGGTGGGCGCCGATCCTCTGCGTGCTATTCCCCGCCCTCGCCGCCGCCATTTTGGCGGTGGGCTGGGGCGGGGGCCCTTTTACGCACGCTGCCGGATCGGCGCCCACCGTTCCGTTTTCTGGGGTGTTGGGGTTAGTTGAGTCCCCGGCGCTTTAGGAGGGGGCCAAGGTCGGCGTCCCGGCCTCGGAACGTGCGGAAGGATTCCAGCGGATCGCGGCTGTTTCCGCGGGCGAGTAGCTCGGCGCGGAAGTGTTCGCCGTTTGCGCGGGTGAGACCGCCGTTTTCCTTAAACCACTCAACGGTGTCCGCATCCAGGACTTCGCTCCAGATGTAGGAGTAATAGCCGGCAGCATACCCGGCACCGGCAAAGATGTGCTGGAAGTAGCCGGTGCGGTAGCGCGGCGGAATCAGCGGGTGGGCGATGCCGGCGTCGGCCAACGCCTTGGCTTCAAAGGCAAGGACGTCGTCCGGAACTTCGGACTCTGTCATCACGTGCCACGCCACATCCAGCAATGCTGCTCCGAGGTATTCAGTGGTGGCGAATCCCTCACCCCACAGCAGGGATCCGTTGATTTTGTCCACGATGTCCTGCGGGAGCAGCTCTCCCGTGGCATGGTGGCGTGCGTAATTGGTCAATACCTCTGGCCACATAATCCACATTTCGTTGACCTGGGACGGGTACTCCACGAAGTCCCGAGGCACGGACGTTCCGGAGAACCGCGGATACTCCACGTCGGAGAATAGTCCGTGGAGCGCATGCCCGAATTCGTGGAAGACAGTCCGGACCTCGTCCAGGGACAGGAGAGCAGGCTCGCCTGGCGCCGGCTTGGTGATGTTGAGGTTGTTGATCACCACGGCTTGCGTGCCAAGGAGCCGGGACTGTTCCACGAGCGAGTTCATCCAGGCTCCTCCGCGCTTGGATTCGCGCGTGTAATAGTCCCCAAGGAAGAGGCCCAGAGCTCTGCCGTCCTCGTTTCGCACCTCCCACACCCGGACGTCCTCGTGGTATCCGGCCAGATCCGGCCTCTCATGGAACGTGATGCCATAGAGCTGGGTCGCTGCGAAGAAGACGCCGTCAGCCAAGACAGTTTCGAGGCTGAAGTAGGGCCTGATGGCCTGTTCATCCACTTGGTACCTTTCCCGCCGAACCTGGGCGGAGTAGTAAGCCCAGTCCCAAGGCTCCAGTGGATGGCCGGCGGACTCGGCCAAAGCTTCGGCTTCGGCTTGGGCGTTGCGGACGGCTGCAGGTTCCAACCGGCCCAGCATTGCCTGCACGGCCGTGAAGTCCGGGGCCGTTTGCTGGTCCACTACGAGTTCCGCGAAGTTTTGAAAGCCCAGCAGGCCGGCTTTCTCCGCGCGTAAGCGGACCGTTGCCGTCACCAGATCACGGACATCCAGGTTTCCGCCGTCGGTGCCTCGAGCGAGGGACGCTTCAAACAGGCGACGCCGAACGGTCCGGTTTTCCAGCGAGGCGAGGGCAGGCTGGTTGCTTGGCTGGATCAGCGTCAAGAGGAACTGACCATCGTGCCCGGCGGTCTTGGCGGCTTCGGCAGCGCCAGCGACATCTTCGGGAGACATGCCGGCCAAGTCGGCTTCGTCGTCGAGGAGAATAGCGGCAGCCTTGATCGCCTCCTTGACGCGCTGGCCGAATTCAGTGCCCAGACGCGAGAGTTCGGCGTTGATTTCCCGAAGCCGCGCCTGGCCGTCGTCGTCAAGTTGAATGCCGGACTGCCGAAACTCTTTGAGGTATTCCTGGACCAAGCGAGCAGACTCTTCATTAAGGCCGGCGCTGTCGATGGCATTGAAGCGTTCGTATAAGTCACGGTTCATGTAGACGGCGTCTTGATGTGCGGCAAACTTGGGTGCGAGGCCAGTCTCCAACTCCCTGATCGCCTCCGACGCATCGGCCGATACAAGCGTAAAGAACGACGCCGAGGCCCGGTCCAGCAACCGCCCGGACCTTTCCATGGCCAAGACCGTGTTCTCGAAAGTCGCCGGCATAGAGTTCGCCGCAATCTGCTGGATCTCGTGGAGGTGTTCGTCCAGTCCCGCGTCCACGGCTTCGGCGTAGTCCTCGGTGCTGATTGCTTCAAAGGGTGGCAAGCCGAACGGCAGGGGACTGGGGCTCAAAAGCGGATTCGTCATGAAGGGACTCTTTCACTTAAGAATCGTGTCCTCAAGGGCGGCTCGCCAGAATCCCGCGCGTCGTGCGCCGTAGGATTGCCGTTATGGGGAACATCACATCTTCCGCAACTCGTCGGGCTCACAGCCGCCGCAAGAGTTCACGGCGAACGGGCGCCCTGTTGGCCGCCTCAGTGCTTGCCATGTCCTTGAGCTCCTGCGGAGTAATCGCAGAAAACGACTCCCGGGAGCAAAGCAGCGCCGCTACTGCCCCCGCGTCTCCTGCGTCCACCCCAACGCCGACTCCTACGCCAACCCCGGGCAAGGGGCCTGCTTGTCCCGAACTGCGTTGCACGTCCATCACTGTCACGGGCGACATGCTGATCCATACACAGTTGTGGCAGCAAGCCCGGGCCGATGCCGCCGCCGCAGGGCAGCCTGGTTACACCTTCATACCGCTCCTTGAAGGCCAGCGCCGCTACATCCGGAACAGCGATCTCGCTATTTGCCATCAGGAAACGCCCGTTGCCACGCCGGATGGTCCGTTCTCCGCGTACCCGTCCTTCAATGTCCCGCCGCAGATCGTTACCGCCTCCAAGGATGTGGGGTACCAGGCCTGCACCACAGCCAGCAACCACACCATAGACCGGGGGACGGAAGGGTTGCTCCGGACATTGGATGCGCTGGATGCTGCCGGGCTCAAGCACACTGGTTCCTACCGGACTGAAGCTGCATCACAGGAAATCCTGATGCTCAAAACCGGCGCCGCAACAGTAGCCGTCATTGCTGGCACCTACGGTCACAACGGGCAGATTCCGGAGTACCCGTGGCTTGTGGACGAGCTTGATCCCACGGTCATGATTGCGAAAGCCACCAAGGCCCGTGCGCTAGGGGCCGACATCGTGCTGGGAGTCATGCACGCCGGTGATGAGTACGCCAGCGAGGCCAATGCCCAACAACAGGAAGTCGCCCACGCCTTGGTGGACAGCGGCCAATTCACCATGGTTTATGGACACCACACGCACTCGGTGCTGCCGATCGAAAACTACAAGGGCACGTGGATTGTCTACGGACTGGGCAATGGCGTGACGGAATTGTCGCCCTGGTATGTGGTCAACAATGAAGGACTTCTGGTCCGTGCACAGTTCAGCCAGAACGCGGCCGGTGTTTGGACCGCCTCGGATCTCGCATGGGCGCCGTCAGTGATTGTCCGGGATCCCTACCGTTGGTGCTCAGTGGCCAGCGATGCACCCCAAGGAGTCTGCGCTTCCCCGGCAGCTGATGCAGAGACCCACGAGCGCACCAAGACTGTGGTTGAGTCGATGGGGGCAGCAACTGCCGGCGCCCACGAGTTGCTCATTACCAAGGACAAGTAAGGTCAGCAGGTAGTCGAACCACCACCCGGCTAGCGTGGGCGGCGGGCGGCGTGCTCCCGCGCGAGGCGGGCATAGTCGTCGTCGGGCGTTCCAGGCACGAAAGTGCCATGCTTGCGTTCCACGGCCGTCCGGATCAGGAAGTCGGCGATCGCCGGGTTCTTGGGCAGCAGCGAACCGTGCAGGTAGCTGGCCACCACGTTGCGGTAGCGGGCTCCCTCGTGACCATCCTTGCTGTTGTTCCCTGCACCTTTGGTGACTGTCCCCAACGGTTGGACGCCGGGGCCCAGCGTGGTCTGCCCGCTGTGGTTCTCGTAGCCCAGGACGTCCCCGAATTCGGAGGACTTGAGCGTGACATTGCCGATCAGCCGCTCATCCGTGCCGTGCGTTTCGACGTCGAGGATACCGATCCCGGGAATGACAGGGCCTGCGCTTGTCTTGAAGAACTTTCCGAAAAGCTGGTAGAGACCGCAAATGACCAGCATTGGTGCGCCCTCGTCCGCGAGCTCCCGCAAATGATCGGCGCGTGCCTGCAGATCATCCTGAATAACCAGCTGGCCGCTGTCCTGCCCGCCGCCGCCCACGATGATGTCAATGTCCTCGGGAAAGTCGTCGCCGACGTTGTACTCAAGCAGCTCCGGCGTGTAGCCATGCCACTTGATTCGTTTCTGCAGGACCAGGGCATTGCCCCAGTCGCCGTAAATATTCATGTCCCGCGGGTACAGCTGCAGGACGCGGACGGTTCCTTTGGTGGGCTGTGCTTCCGAGGTCATGAGACCACCTCAACTATGGTGATTTTGGCCAGTTCGCGACGGATCGCGAGCATGGCGGTGTACGTGCAGAAAATCCGCTTGGGCTTGCCTCGCGAGCCGTCGATAAATGCATGCAGGGCCGCGGTGATGTCGGTCTCGACTGTACCGAAGCGGACCTCGTCGTATTGCAGGCGCAGGGCCATATCGTAGGCGCGGACGCCGGTAAGGACCTCGACGCCAGCTTCCCTGAGTGATTCGAAGTCAACGTCCCAGAGCCAGGACATATCCCTGCCATCTGCATAATTGTCGTTGATGGCGATCATCGTGGCGTATCCGCCGGCAGGGAAGGACTTCAGGCCGAGCCGGAAGCCACTGGGATTCTTAACGAGCACAAGTTCCAACGGCTGGCCATCCACGGTGAGGCTTTCGCCGCGCCCGAACGCGGGAGCCACATCACCGAGTGCTTTGACCAGTTTGGGAGTGTCGACGGCTCCCGTACCCAGGATCGCCCTGGCCAGGGAGAGCGCGGCGGCCGCGTTGAAGATGTTGTAGACACCCCGTAGCTTCATGCCCGTGGTGACTGTTTCGCCGTCGAACTCAAAGTCAGCGTCCTGGGCACCCACGCGGCGGAGTACGACGTCGGCAGCAGGGCCGTCGGGTACCTCACCTGCGGTGCCGGGTGCCGGTGTGTTCGGGGACGAGGGGCCCGTGGTGGCGGTCCTCATATCGTCGTCGTTGGGAAATGTGCTGCGCAGCGATTCATCGAGGCCGAAATAGCGGACGCTGGGATGGTGGAGGGCCCCCGGAGCATTGAGGGTGTTGGCGATGCGTGCCACACGGGGGTCCTCACGGTTCAGCACCACGGTATCCGTGGTTTTCTGGGCGATGTGTTCGAGCAATCGGGCGGTCTTGTCGATCTCGCCGAACCGGTCAAGCTGGTCGCGGAGGACGTTCAGCAAGAGGCTGAAACGGGGCGGGACCTTGTTCACGAAATGCACGGCATGTGCTTCGTCGAGTTCGAGGATGGCGACGTCGGCGTCGAGCCGGCCACGCCAGTCAACATCGCCGAGGAGGGAGGCGGCTACGCCCCGGGTGAAGTTACTGCCTGTGCGGTTGGTGAAGACCTTCAGGCCCTGGCTTTCCAGCAGCTCGACCACCATTTTGGTGGTTGTCGTCTTTCCGTTCGTGCCACTGACAACCGCCACACCATGGGGAAGGCCGGACAGCGTTCTCTGCATGAAACCAGGATCGATTTTTTCAACCACCAGGCCGGGGAAAGCAGAGCCGCCACCCCGGAGCCGGGACAGTGTGCGGACCAGCTTGCCGAGGGGAACGCTGAAGGAAAACATGCTCTGTAATATATCCCAGTTAAGGCATGGAACTTGGCCCGGAGGCTTCTCCTGCTGGCGCTCCGGCTTGTCCTCCGGCGTGGCCTCGGGGAGGAGATTGCCTGGCCGGACCACTATGATGGTCTAATGACCAACCCCCTTTCCGACGCTTCATCACGCGTGGGTGCAGGACTCCGGATCGGCGTACTGGCCCTCCAAGGCGACTTCCGTGAGCACATCCACGCAGTGGAAGCCGCAGGCGCCACGGGTGTGGGCATCCGTCGGCCCGCAGAGCTGGATGACGTTGACGGCCTCATCATCCCGGGTGGGGAATCCACCACGATCGACAAACTTTCAAGGATCTTTGAACTCGCGGACCCGCTGCGGAAGCGTATCGCCGAAGGCCTTCCCGTGTACGGCTCTTGTGCCGGCATGATTCTCCTTGCCGATGAGATTGCCGATCCCGCTGCTGATCTGGACGGAAACCCCCAGCAGACCTTCGGCGGGCTGGACATCACGGTGCGCCGCAATGCCTTCGGGCGGCAGCGCGAGTCCTTTGAAACGGACCTCGATTTCAAAGGACTCGAATTCAGCGCAGGGGAGTCCGGCGTGGATCCGGTGCACGCAGTCTTCATCCGTGGACCTTGGGTGGAACGGGTTGGCCCAGGAGTCGAAGTCCTGGCTCAGGTTGATCCGGAGCATGCCAGCCACACCGCCACTTTGCACGGATTGGCTAGAATTGTTGCAGTGCGCTCCGGCCAGCTGTTGGCCACCTCTTTCCATCCGGAAGTCACAGGTGAGAAGCGCGTGCATGAACTCTTTATTCGAATGATCAGAGGAGAAGCGTAAAGCATGTCAGGCCACTCCAAATGGGCGACTACCAAGCACAAGAAAGCCATCATTGATAGCAGGCGTGCAAAGTCGTTCGCAAAGCTGATCAAGAACATCGAAGTTGCTGCGCGCATGGGCGGCCCGGACCTCGCCGGCAACCCAGGCCTGGAACTCGCGGTTACCAAGGCGAAGAAGACCTCGGTTCCCAACGACAACATCGACCGCGCCATCAAGCGTGGCGCCGGCCTCACAGGCGAAGTGGTCGATTACACCGAAATCATGTACGAAGCCCGTGGCCCCCAGGGCTCGGCGTTGTTGATTGAGTGCCTGACTGACAACAAGAACCGTGCGGCTTCCGAGGTTCGACTCGCGATTTCCCGCAACGGTGGCACCATTGCAGATCCCGGCTCGGTCAGCTACCTGTTCACCCGCAAGGGCGTCGTGGTGCTGCCAAAGAATGGGCTGAGCGAGGATGACATCCTGATGGCCGTCCTGGACGCCGGCGCAGAGGAAGTCAAGGACAGTGGCGAGAACTGGGAAGTGCATTCCGAGCCCTCCGATTTGCAGGCCATCCGTGACGCCTTGAAGGATGCCGGCATCGAGTACGAATCCGATGAAGCTGAATTCGTGCCCTCCATGCAGGTGGACCTGGATATTGATGGTGCCCGGAAATTCATGAAACTCGTGGACGCACTCGAAGACCTGGATGACGTCCAGAACGTCTACAGCAACGCCGACTTCAGCGAGGAAGTACAGGCTGCCCTCGACGCCGACTAGGCAGGGCAGAACCTTTATTTTGACAACAAACAGGGAGGCCCGGACTTGACTCTTCGCGTATTGGGAGTCGATCCGGGCCTCACCCGTTGCGGCATCGGTGTAGTTGATATCGAACGGAACCGCCGGGCCACCATGGTGGCTGTTGGTGTGGTCGGGACCTCAGCTGAGCTGACGCTGGACAAGCGGCTTTTGGTCATCGCACAAGCCATCGACGAGTGGCTGGACCTGCACGAGCCGGACGTCGTCGCCGTCGAACGCGTTTTTTCGCAGATGAATGTCAGCACTGTGATGGGTGTGGCCCAAGCCTCGGGCGTTGTCATCGCTGCGGCCGCGCGTCGCGGCATTCCCGTCGCCTTGCACACGCCCTCTGAAGTCAAAGCCGCCGTCACCGGAAGTGGTACTGCCAACAAGGATGCGGTCACCAAATTGGTGACTAAGATCCTGCGGCTCGATGCCCCGCCCAAGCCCGCTGACGCCGCAGACGCCCTCGCCCTGGCCCTGACGCATGCTTGGCGGGCAGGGAGCGGCATGGGTGGAATCGGCGGGAACACGGGCACGGGTTCCCTCACCCCGGCTCAGCGGGCCTGGGCGGAAGCCGAAGCGAAAGCGCGCCGTGCGCGGTGATTGTCGGTACCCCTTGCTAGGGTATTCGTAGATATGTTCGGATAGTCCGCTTGGCGCCATGGATCCATGGGAGCCGAGCAGGCAGTACCTCAGGAGCCGGGTCTTGATCAGTTTTCTCCGTGGAACAGTTGCCCACGTTGGCTTGTCGACCGCCGTGATCGACCTCAACGGTGCGGGAATGAGCGTTTTCGCTACACCCCAGACCTTGAGCCACCTAAAAGTAGGTGCCGAGGCGAAGCTCTTCACCTCCATGATCGTCCGTGAGGATTCCCTCACGTTGTTCGGCTTCGCCGATGATGATGAACGCGAGGTTTTCGATGTCCTGCTGAGCGTCAGCGGCGTCGGGCCGCGGCTGGCTCTGGCCGTACTTGCCGTGCACGAACCGGAAGCCATCCGGGTGGCGGCTCACACTGGTGACAGCAAGGCATTCACCAAGGTGCCCGGCATTGGGCCAAAGGTGGCCGGCCGTATTGTCCTCGAGCTGGCCGGGAAGTTGGTCCCGCACGGCACGGGCACAGGAACAACACCTGCGGTGATCGCTACCGTGGAATGGAAGCCCCAGGTAGTGGCTGCCATGACCAGTCTGGGCTGGTCCGAGAAGGACGCCGCCGGCAGCATCGATAAAGCCATGGCCGATTCCCCCGAGCTTGTCGACGACGGTAACGTGGCCCAAATACTTCGGGCTACGCTGCGCTGGCTTGGCCAGGACGGGGCCCGCGCCGGCAACCGCGTAGGCAGCCGTGGCTGAGCTGTCACTCGTCAGCGGGGGAGAGGAACCGGAAGAGCGGGTCATTGAGGCTGCTCTCCGACCCAAGAACCTGCACGACTTCGTAGGACAGCATCGTGTCCGCAAACAACTTGCCTTGGTCCTTGAGGCCTCGAAGATGCGTGGCCGCAGCGCCGACCACGTGCTGATGTCCGGACCTCCAGGACTCGGTAAGACCACACTTGCCATGATCATTGCAGCGGAGATGAACGCGCCGCTGCGTATCAGCAGCGGACCGGCCATCCAGCACGCAGGGGATCTCGCCGCCATCCTTTCCTCGCTCTCGGAGGGGGAGGTCCTGTTCCTTGACGAAATCCACCGCATGTCCAGGCCCGCAGAAGAAATGCTGTACATGGCCATGGAGGACTTCCGCGTGGACATCGTGGTTGGCAAGGGAGCAGGCGCAACTGCAATTCCTTTGGAGCTCCCGCCTTTCACCCTGGTAGGCGCCACCACCCGTGCAGGACTTCTTCCGGGCCCATTGAGGGACCGATTCGGTTTCACCGGGCACCTTGAGTTCTATTCGGTGGCCGAACTCGAACTTGTCCTCCGCCGCTCTGCCGGACTTCTTGACCTGAAGGTAAACTCTGCAGGTTTCACCGAGATCGCCGGTCGCTCCCGGGGAACACCACGTATAGCCAACCGACTCCTGCGCCGTGTTCGTGACTGGGCCCTCGTTCATGGCATTGAGCAAATCGATGCCGGGTCGGCGTCAGCTGCCTTGGATATGTACGAAGTAGACGAACGTGGCTTGGACAGGCTGGACCGGTCAGTTCTCGAAGCCCTCATTACCAAGTTCAATGGTGGCCCTGTTGGCTTGTCCACCTTGGCCATTGCCGTGGGTGAAGAACCCGAAACGGTGGAGACCGTGGCTGAGCCATTCCTGGTGCGCGAAGGACTGCTTGGGCGGACACCTCGTGGGCGCATCGCCATGGCATCAGCCTGGACACACCTTGGTTATGCTGTGCCTGCGGGCGTATTCGGTCAGGAGACCCTTGCATTGTTTGACGAGGATGAAAACCATGCTGAAAGCGTAGATACCATCGGTTAACACGCTGTATTCAGCTTTTCCCACTAGACTGGTATGACGCTCGGCACGTTCGAGTCCTTGATCCATGCGCCCGCTTCGCGGTGAAGCGCGTTGCTATGCGGGTTTAGTCCCGTGGCCGCAGGATCTGCCGGGGACGTTGCCGTGAACCAAAACGTAAGTAAAGAACGGAACTTCCCTGTGGATCCAATGACCATATTGCTGTTCGTCATGCTTGGACTCTTTGTCTTCATGATGTTCCGCCGCAACAAGAAGACCCAGCAGCAGCAGGCTGCGATGCAGTCCAAGTTCGCTCCGGGCGTCGATGTCATGACCAGCTTCGGTCTTTTCGGACGCATCGTGTCCATCGATGAAGCTGAGAACAAGGTCGTTATCGAGCTGTCTCCCGGAAACGAAGCTACGGTTCACCGCCAGGCCGTCACCAAGGTGGTCGAAAAGGCTGAAGAGGAAGCCCCTGTTGTTCCGGACGACGCTTCTTCGTTGACCGTTGCCGATGAGACCCCCGCTGCGACTGAAACGCCGGACGAAACCATCGCGCGCCTCAACAACGAGGACAAGAAGGACAACTAGCACCGTCAGTCGCGGCAACACCGCGCAAGGACACTTCTACGGCAGCGGAAGCCGCCGGCTGACGCTTACCAGCGTCCGCCGGCGGCTGTCCGGCGATAAAAGGAAGATCGATAATGGCACGGACCGGCCCCAAAAACTCAGCCCGCAGGGTGCTGACTTGGCTTGGAGCAATATTCGTTGTACTCACCGCTGTGCTGGGTGGCGGAGTCATTTCCGGCCATGCCAGCTGGGCTCCCAAGCTTGCCTTGGATCTCGAGGGCGGCACCCAGATGATTCTGGCGCCCCGGGTGGAGGGTTCCAGCGATATCACCGAGGAACAGCTCAACCAGGCAGTGGCCATCATCCGGCAGCGTGTGGACGGCTCCGGTGTTGCCGAAGCCGAGATCAGCACCCAGTCGGGGCGGAACGTGGTGGTGAGCCTCCCGGGAACTCCGTCCAAGGAAACCCGTGACCTCATCCAGGCATCGGCGGACATGAACTTCCGCCCGGTGATCGCTGCGGCCGATCCTGCGGCCATCCCTGTCGAATCCCGTACGCCGGATGACAAACTGCCCAAGCCCACCGCGGAACCCACCAACGCGAGCGATACCAACTGGGTGACTCCTGAGATCTACAAGGAATTCGAGGCGCTCGACTGCGTCAACCCTTCCACTGAGAAGCGGGAGCGTTCAGATCCGGCCAAGCCACTGGTGACGTGTGAACCGGCAACGGACAAGACTCCGGCCATCAAGTACATCCTTGGTCCGGTCGAGGTCAAAGGCCAGGACATCAGTTCCTCCTCCTTCTCGCAAGTCCAAGGTGCACAGGGATCGGTGACCAACTCCTGGGGCGTGAACATCACGTTCAACTCCGAGGCAACTGCCAAGTTCAAGGAAGTCACGGAGCGGTTGAACCAGTTCTACACCGCGTCCCTTGCCCAGGGCGGCAACGACCCCAAGGCACAATTCGCCATCGTCCTTGATGACAAGGTCATCTCTGCACCGAGGTCGCTTGCTGTCATCACTGACGGAAAACCGCAGATCACGGGCAACTTCACCCAGGCCTCCGCAAAAGCACTGTCCGACCAGCTCCGCTACGGCGCTTTGCCGATCTCCTTCGAGATCCAGTCCCAGGAACAGATCTCTGCCACGCTCGGTGGCGATCAGCTCCGGCTCGGCCTGCTTGCCGGCCTCATCGGCCTGTTGTTGGTAGTTGTGTACTCGCTCTTCCAGTACCGGGCCCTTGGCTTTGTCACCATCGCTTCCCTGGTAGTCGCCGGTGGCTTGACCTACCTCGCCATCGCCATTCTGGGTTGGACTGAAAACTATCGCCTGTCCCTGGCAGGTGTTGCCGGCCTGATCGTGGCCATCGGACAGACGGCCGACTCGTTCATTGTGTACTTCGAACGAATCCGCGATGAACTTCGTGAAGGCCGCGGGCTCGTATCCGCCGTCGAGAATGGCTGGAAGCGTGCCAAGCGGACTGTGCTGGCCTCCAAGGCAGTGAACTTGCTGGCAGCCTTGGTCCTTTATTTCGTGGCTGTGGGCAATGTCCGTGGCTTCGCTTTCACCCTTGGCCTCACGGCTGTCGCTGACCTCATCGTGGTGTTCATGTTTACGCATCCGATGCTGCAGGTCCTTGCCCGCACAAGGTTCTTTGGCGAAGGCCACAGGTTCTCCGGCCTGTCACCTGACCGTCTGGGAGCTATCCCGTTGTATCGGGGAGCTGGACGTCTCCGCACACCTGCTGAGAAACCGGCCGTTGTCCGTGCACGTAATACGGGTGCAGCAGCCGAAGCAGAACGCCGCATGACCATCGCCGAACGGCGCCTTGCCGAGAAGGGCCAGTTGACCGGTCCCTCCAACGGCACCAAGGAGGAGAAGTAATGACTACGAGCTTCGCAACCTTCGGCAACGAGCTTTACACGGGCAAGCGCTCTTATAACTTTGTTGATTCCAAGAAGATCTGGTTCATCATTGCTGCGGTCGCTGTGGCCCTCTCCATCCTGATCCCGGTCTTGAAGGGCGGCTTCAACCTCGGCATCGAGTTCCGCGGCGGCTCGGAGTTCACCGTTTCCAACGTGAAGACCACCGATGCCGGCCTGGGCGAAAAGGCTGTCCATGACGTCGTATCCGGTGCCATTCCCCGCGTTGCGAACGTGGCGGGCAACACCATGCGGATTCAGACGGACCAGCTGACAGATGACGAGACCAACCGCATCAAAGAAGGCCTGACCACCGCTTACGGTGTAACGGACAACGAGGTGACATCAAACTTTGTTGGTCCCACGTGGGGTCAGGACGTCACACGCCAGGCACTTATTGGGCTTGTGGTGTTCGTCGGCCTCGCTGCTGTCCTCATGGCTCTGTATTTCCGGACCTGGAAGATGTCACTCTCTGCCTTGGTGGGCATGCTCGTCACGATGTTCACCACAGCGGGCGTCTACGCCCTGAGTGATTTCGAGGTGACGCCGTCGGCCATCATCGGATTCCTGACTGTCCTGAGCTATTCGCTGTATGACACCGTGGTGGTCTTCGACAAGATCCGCGAGAACACGGCTGACATTTCCACCTCTACGCGCCGGACTTTCGGTGAAGAGGTCAACCTTGCGGTCAACCAAACCCTGGTCCGCTCCATCAACACCATGATGGTTGCCGTCCTTCCGGTTGCAGCAATTCTCTTCATCGGGGCCGGACTGTTGGGCGCTGGAACGCTGCGGGATCTTTCCCTGGCGTTGTTCGTCGGAATCCTCATCGGTACGGCAGCGACGATCTTCATAGCGGCACCGCTCTATGCCTGGCTGCGCCAGGGCGAGCCGGACCTCGTGAAGCAGGCCAAGAAAGTGGCCCACCGCCGGGCGGAGGCCACTGTTTAGACTATTTCCACCAGGCATTACGTCCTTGAGCAGGACCCCGCTTTACAGCGGGGTCCTTTCTCTTTGACTTGCCGGCGCCTGCGTCATGTGCTGTCCGGTTGCGGAAGCATTCGCCTGCGGGAATAGACTGGAAGAATTAAATAGGTCGTGAGGGGTACTTCTGTGGAAGAACGTGCGACGTCGGCACCACCGACGGGCGGGGAGGACAGTCACCACGGTGTGACGGTTCCGGCAACAAGCGTGGCTGGACGGACTGCTGGTACGGTTCCAGTCGACACTCCCGGCGTGCGTCCTACCTTTCCAGGTAGGCGGGAGCGCACGCGTTCCCGGCTTGCGCGATTGACCGGCCGGGGCGTAGCGCCGTACTCGCCGATTCTGGAACCGCTCCTTCGAACGGTGCGGGCCAACAACCCCAAAGAAGATTTCGACCTCATTCAGCGCGCATTCGCGGTTGCAGAGCGCAGTCACCAGGGGCAGAAGCGCAAGAGTGGTGATCCGTACATCACCCACCCGGTGGCAGTAGCCACCATCCTTGCTGAGCTGGGAATGACAGGAACCACCCTGGCCGCTGCGTTGCTCCACGACACGGTGGAGGACACCCCCTACACCCTGAATGACCTCACCCGCGACTTCGGCCCGGAAGTGGCCATGCTCGTGGACGGCGTGACCAAACTGGACAAGGTCAGCTTCGGAGAAGCAGCCCAGTCGGAGACAGTCCGCAAGATGGTCGTGGCCATGGCCAAGGACATCAGGGTCCTGATGATCAAACTTGCCGACCGGCTCCACAACGCTCGTACATGGCGGTTCGTTTCTGCAGAATCCTCGTCCCGCAAGGCCCGGGAAACTCTGGAGATCTTCGCTCCCCTGGCGCACCGCCTGGGTATGAACACCATTAAATGGGAGTTGGAGGATCTGTCCTTCGCGGCGCTCTACCCCAAGGTGTATGAGGAAATCGTCCGCATGGTGGGGGACCGCACCCCCGAACGCGAGAAGAGCCTCAGTGTTATCCGCAACCAGATTGCCGATGATCTTCGGACTGCGCGGATCAAGGCGACCATTACCGGCCGGCCGAAGCACTACTACTCGATTTATCAGAAGATGATCGTCCGCGATAAGGACTTTGACGACATCAACGACCTCATGGGCGTTCGCGTCCTGGTTGACTCGGTGCGGGATTGTTACGCGGCACTCGGTACCTTGCACTCGCGATGGAACCCACTTCCAGGGCGGTTCAAAGACTACATCGCCATGCCGAAGTTCAACATGTACCAATCCCTTCACACCACGGTGATCGGCCCGGGTGGAAAGCCCGTGGAAATCCAGATCCGCACCCATGAGATGCACCGCCGGGCGGAGTATGGCGTCGCAGCCCACTGGAAGTACAAGGACCAGCCGAACCGCACCGCCGTGGGTCCTGGCAGCCCACGCGACGGCGATATGGGTTGGCTGCGGTCCTTGGTGGACTGGCAGCAGGAAACCTCGGATCCGGGCGAATTTCTCGATTCCCTGCGGTACGAGATCAACGCACGGGAAGTCTTCGTCTTCACGCCCAAGGGCGAAGTCATGGCCTTGCCTGCTGGATCGACTCCCGTGGACTTCGCCTACTCGGTTCACACGGAAGTAGGTCACCGGACCATTGGAGCCCGTGTTAACGGCAAGCTGGTGCCGCTCAACAGCGAACTGAACCATGGCGACTGGGTCGAGATCTTCACCTCAAAGGCGGAGGGTGCAGGTCCAAGCCAGGACTGGCAGCACTTCGTCAAGTCGGCAAGGGCCCGGAACAAGATCCGCCAGTGGTTCACCAAGGAACGCCGCGAGGAAGCGATTGACCGCGGCAAGGACATGCTGACGCGGGCAATGCGAAAGCAGAACCTCCCACTGCAACGGCTCATGACGCATGATGCACTGTCTGCGGTCGCCGAGGACTTCCACTACGTTGACATCTCCGGCCTGTATGCAGGCGTGGGTGACGGCCACACTTCTGCCCAGTCAGTCATGGAGAAGCTGGTCGAGCATCTGGGTGGGCACGAGACCCCGGATGAGGACCTTGACGAGGTCAGCATCCCCACGCAGGTTGCCAAGTCCAAGTTTTCCGATTCCGGTGTCATCGTCCGCGGCGTGGGAGACGTCTGGGTCAAACTTGCCCGGTGCTGTACTCCTGTGCCCCCTGACCCGATCCTTGGATTTGTCACCCGCGGTTCTGGCGTCTCGGTCCATAGGACCGATTGCACCAACGTCTCCGGGTTGCGCGACCAGCCGGACAGGATCGTCGAGGTCGAGTGGGCACCAACACAGTCCAGTGTCTTCCTCGTTGAGATTCAGGTGGAAGCCCTGGACAGGAAGTCTCTCTTGTCCGATGTCACGCGAGTCCTGTCTGAAAACCATGTCAACATCCTTGCGGCTTCGGTGCACACTTCCAGCGACAGGGTAGCGATCTCCAAGTTTGCCTTCGAAATGGGTGACCCAAAGTATTTGCACCATGTCCTCAGCGCGGTGCGGCGTATTGACGGGGTCTTCGACGTTTACCGCACCACGGGTAACAGGCGCAGGAGCTAGTTCGGGGACAAGAGCCGTGCGAGCGTAGCGAGCGCACGCTTCTTGTGGGGAACCCGTGGCGCTGCCTCCACGGCAAGGGTAAGCAAACGTAGCCTGATGCCGAGCTCCGGGTGGTCCAGGAGTCGCCGCAGTGCCGGCAGGGCCTGATCCGACTCGACGTGCAGTGCGATGTCCGCGGCTGTTCTCAAGGGGCTGCTCACCAGCATGCCACCTAGGCTTACAACGTCCAGCTGGCCGAGCCGGACCTCATGGAGGTTGCATCCCCGGGCACTGCGCACACTGGAGATACGATGCTTGGCATCCACCAGGAGTGATAACCGCTCTGGAGGGCCGGCGCATCCGTAGATCCACGCCGCAGTAAGCCTGCCCGCCACCACCTTGGTCCGCATCCGGTCCGGGACAGTCAGGGCAGCTGCACGGGCCCTGAGGCGGGGCGTGACTGCAATCCCGGGCGACGCGTAGCTCCTCCCGTATAAGGGAAGCAGGATGCCATCCAGCGCCATGCTTTGCAATTCAGGCCAGGTGAAGATGCGGCTGGGTGCATAGAGCTCGGGAAGAACGGGCTCCAGCAGGTGCGGGGCTGTGACGGGTGGGACCATTCATTGATCATTCCGTGTCCTGACCGCAACAGTACAGGCCCCGTACCGGGCATGTGGATAACCGGTACAGGGCCTGCAGGCAAACGTGGGCTCACCATGAACCCAAAGCTGGGTCAGGCGAGGTCGCTCGCTGAACGCTGGATCTGGTCCAGCCACGCCTGACGTGCTTCAAGAGCTTCACGCGCAGCCTTGATGCGGCGCTGGTCTCCGGCTTTTTCAGCCTTCTCCAGATCCTCCTTGAGCCCGGCAATAGCGGACTCAAGCTGGGACAAAGCGCTGTTGGTGCGGGCCTTGGTCTCCGGATTGCTCCGGCGCCACTTCTCCTCCTCGGCCTCGCGGACTGCGTCCTCCACCTTGCGAAGACCGGCCTCGATGCGGCCCATGTCCGCCCTGGGGACCTTACCGGCATCTTCCCAGCGATCACGAATGGACTGCAGGGCCTTCTTCGTTGCGTTGAGATCGTTGATCGGCAGCAGCGCCTGCGCCTCAGCTACCAACTGCTCCTTCACTGCAAGGTTGGCCGTGTACTCCTGGTCGATCTGCTCGTTTGCAGCCTGCCGGTTGCTGAAGAACACATCCTGCGCGGCGCGGAAACGGCCCCAGAGCGCGTCGTCATCCTTGCGGCTGGCGCGTGGGGTGGCCTTCCACTGATCCATGAGCCTGCGGTACTCCCCGGCGGCGTAACCCCAGTCAGTGGAAGAGGAAAGCGCCTCAGCCTCTGCGATCAATGCTTCCTTGGCCACCTTGGCCGCAGAGTTGTTGCTGTCCAGCTGCGAGAAGTACGCGCGGCGGTGGCGATCGAAGACAGTGCGTGCCGAGCGGAAGCGCTTCCAGAGTGCGTCTTCATTGCTCCGGCCAAGACGGACCCCGCTCTTCTGCGCAGCCTTCCAGGTCTCGAAAAGTTCGTTCATTCGCGCACTGGACGTCTTCCATTGGATCTGGGCAGGATCCTGGCCGGCGATGCTCTCCGCCTCCGCCACAATGGCTTCTCGCGCGGCAAGCTCATTTGCGCGGACGGCCTCATGTGCTGCTTTCTCGGACCTTTCCAGCTCGGCGATCTGCTCGGACAGCGTGTCCAGGCGTGCTTCGGCCGAACGGATATCGCCCACCATATTGCGCTCTGCGAGCTGTTCGCGGAGGTGGATTACCGTCTTCTGCATATCCGTTGCCGGGGCTTTGGATTCCACGCGGTGTTCCAGCAGGACTATCTGGGCAATGACGTCGTCGAACTTCCGGGCGAAGTAGCCCAGGGCTTCGTCAGGGCTAACACCCGGGTACTGGCCTACGGCAATCTCTTCGCCATCCAAAGTGAGGAATACGTGGCCATCGCCTTCGGCGCGCCCCCACTTGGCTGCCTCAGCAAGCGAGGCGGCCGACACTGCGGGTGCAGCCGGAACGACGGCGGCAGGCGCCTTGGGGCGCGCGGCGAAGGCAGCAGGGGAAGGAGTGGGCCGCGAGTCGGCAGGCTTGCTTTCCTCCGCTGCGGGTGCCGGTGCCGCCGCAGCCGCTGGTGCTTCCTCCGCTGCAGGTGCCACCTCAGCTGCTTCTGCAAGCGTTTCTTCTGCCGCAGGCGTTTCTGCAGCGGCAGTGGCTTCGGTTGCGGCAGGGGCTTCGGTTGCTGCCGGTGTTTCGTCGGCCGCAACGGCGGGGGTTTGTTCAGCCGCAGGTGCTGCCTCAGTGCCGTTCGGGCTGTTTGCCTCGACTGCGTCTTGGTTGGCCACTACTGCTGTTTCGTCGGATTTCTGACTGTCTGTCACCGCTAAAAGTCTTTCGCTTGGAGGGACTGCTAAGGTACTGCACCCCGGACCGGGGCCAAAGGCTGGTTACTTCAGAGAAAACGAGTCTATCGTGACAGGTGCCACAGGGGCGCCGTCGGTCGCGTTTTCGCCCGGTTTCAGGCCTGCTGCAGCGATTTTCGTGACCACATCCAGGCCACTGGTGACCTTGCCCACCACTGTGTAACCACCGGCCGTGTCCGCAGGAATTGTGGTGTCCTTATACACAATGAAGAACTGATGACCGTTGCCGTAGGCGTTGTTTCCCGAGCGGGCAACGGCGATTGTTCCAGCCGGGTATGTGTTGTCCGTTGGTGTGTTCTCCAGCGGACCCCAGCGGTAGTTGGGATCGTCTGCGCCGTCTTCGGACTTGGCGCCGCACTGCAGCAGGCCGAACGTGTCAGAGGTTGTAAGCCGGTGGCAGAAGGCTCCGTTGTAGTAGCCGGCATCGGTGAGGGACTTGATGACGGCGGCCGCCTGGGGAGCAGCAGTTCCGTTCAGTTCCACTCCTACAACGCCGCTGTTCAAGGCAAGCTCCCCGGTGAAGGTTTTACCGGCTGCGGTGTCCGGGCTGGGTATGTCTGCGCTGTTGGATGCCGAAGGTGAGGCCGAAGGGGAGTTCAGTCCGGCTTCTGCGGCGGCGAACTCTGCCTCAGTGGGATTGGAACTGAAAACTGTCAGTTGCAGCACCACCGCAAGGATCACAGCGGCAGCGCCCGCGCCGATGGCAACAGTATTGTCGCGTTTGCGCCGCTTGCCCTGTTCCTGCCGCAGGGCACGCTTGGCTTCCATCTGCCGGATGCGGCGTCTCGCTTCGCGGTCATCCCGCGACCTTGTTGCCAAGAGTCCTCCTGATTGTGTCCACGTTCGCCGGCCGCCTGCAGGGACCGGGCATGCTGCATTAGATGTGCACGCGCGGAAAGCATAAACTGGCTGCCGCACATAGTTTATGCATGACCGGCTGGACGCCCGCCCCATAATCGCCGAAAAGGCCTTTAAAGCTGCGGTGCTCATTCCTGAGTCAGCTTTCTTCGAGGAGATTTATCCACCATGGCACGTACCGCCTCCCTGTCCGGATTCCCCGAGTGGCTTCCCCAGGAGCGGTTGGTGGAGCTCCATGTGCTGGACACGCTCCGGAAAACGTTCGAACTGCATGGTTTCTCCTCCATTGAGACGCGTGCTGTTGAAACGGTCGGCCAGTTGCTGCGTAAAGGCGAGATCGATAAAGAGGTCTATGGGCTGAGCCGCCTGCAGGACGACGAAGACGAAGCTTCCAGGTCAACCACCACGGACAAGGCAGACAAAGCCGATCCGAATGCGCTTGCCCTGCACTTCGACCTCACTGTTCCCTTCGCCCGCTACGTCGTGGAAAACGCGGGTTATCTTGCCTTTCCCTTCCGCCGGTACCAGATCCAGAAGGTCTGGCGTGGCGAGCGTCCGCAGGAAGGCCGCGCCCGCGAATTCACCCAAGCAGACATAGATGTGGTGGGCGATGGCGAGTTGCCGTTCCGCTACGACGTCGAAATCGCTCTGGTCATCGCCGAGGCATTGAGCGCCCTCCCGATTCCGGACTTCCGCCTCCGGATCAACAACCGCAAGCTGGCTGAAGGCTTCTACCGCGGTATTGGCTTGACTGATACGGCCGGAGTCCTGCGGAGCATCGACAAACTGGAAAAGATTGGCGAAGGCAAAGTCGCTGAGCTGCTCAAGAGCGAGCTTGGCGCCTCGGATGAGCAGGCGGCACTGGCGCTCAAGCTTGCTACCATCCGCACGGAGGACACCTCGTTCGTGGACCAGGTACGTGCCCTGGGGGTGACTGATGACCTTCTCGAGGAAGGATTGAGCGAGCTCCAGCAGGTCATTGAGGCTGCGGTCCAGCGCGCACCCGGCAAGGTGGTCGCTGACCTCAGCATCGCCCGTGGACTGGACTACTACACGGGCACCGTCGTCGAAACTGTCCTTGTAGGCCATGAACAACTGGGTTCGATTTGTTCCGGCGGACGGTACGACGCCCTGGCCAGCAAGGGAAACCGGAAGTTCCCCGGCGTCGGCTTGTCCATCGGCGTCACCCGCCTTGTCTCGCGGATCCTGAGCCAGGAACTCGCCACGGCTACCCGCGCGGTGCCGACTGCTGTCCTGGTCGCTTTGAATAACGACGACAGTTGGTCCGCGGCACAGGATGTCGCGGCACAGCTTCGCGGCCGCGGTATTGCTACTGAAGTTGCTGCGAAGGCAGAAAAGTTCGGCAAGCAGATCAAGTTCGCGGATCGTCGGGGAATTCCGTTTGTTTGGTTTACTGACGATGACGGCAAGCACCAGGTCAAGGACATCCGGTCCGGCGCGCAGGTGGACGCGGACCCGGCCAGCTGGTCGCCGTCGGAGGAAGATCTGCACGTCCGGGTCATCACCGCCTGATCCAGGCCAGGTGATTCAGCCGCGGCCGGGGCGGGTAAACTCGGACGGGATCGTCTTTGCAATGATCCCTTGAAAATTCATGCTGAAAGGAATGCTGTGCTGCGCACACATGACCTCGGATCACTTCGCTCCGAGCACATTGGACAAACCGTTACCCTGGCCGGCTGGGTGGGCCGCCGCCGTGATCACGGTGGCGTTGCATTCGTTGACCTTCGTGACGCTTCCGGTGTCGCCCAGGTGGTTGTCCGTGAAGAAGAGGTCTTCCACGGCCTGCGGAACGAGTACGTCCTGCAGGTTACGGGCACCGTTAGCAAGCGTCCTGAAGGCAATGAGAACCCCGCGCTGGCTACGGGCGAGATCGAGGTCATGGCGGACAAAGTCATCATCCTGAACACTTCGGAACCCCTGCCGTTCCAGATCGACGAGCATGTGGAAGTTGGCGAAGAAGCGCGCCTTAAGCACCGCTACCTTGACCTTCGCCGCCCTGGTCCTGCACGCAACCTCCGCCTCCGCTCCGAGGCAAACCGTATCGCCCGCGAGTTGTTGCACCAGCGCGGCTACGTCGAGATTGAGACACCCACGTTGACGCGTTCGACGCCGGAAGGCGCCCGTGACTTCGTCGTCCCCGCCCGACTTGCCCCGGGTTCCTGGTACGCGCTCCCGCAGTCGCCGCAGCTTTTCAAGCAGCTGCTCCAGGTGGGCGGATTCGAAAAGTACTACCAGATCGCCCGCTGCTACCGTGACGAAGACTTCCGCGCGGACCGCCAGCCGGAGTTCACCCAGCTGGACATCGAGGCCAGCTTCGTTGACCAGGACGATGTCATCGAGCTTGGCGAAGCAATCGTGAAGGCCCTGTGGCAACTGATCGACGTCGAGGTCCCCACCCCGATCCGACGCATGACGTACCTGGACGCGATGGCAAAGTATGGTTCCGACAAGCCGGACCTGCGCTTCGGCCTGGAGCTCACCGAGCTGACTGAGTTCTTCAAGGACACCAACTTCGGCGTTTTCAAGGCACCTTACGTTGGCGCGGTCGTTATGCCCGGGGGCGCTTCCCAGGCGCGCCGTGCCCTGGATGCCTGGCAGGAATGGGCCAAGCAGCGTGGCGCAAAGGGGCTGGCCTACGTTCTTTACAAGGAAGATGGCGAACTCGCTGGCCCCGTGGCCAAGAACCTCACCGACGAAGAACGTGCCGGCCTGGCCGATGCTGTTGGTGCCGAGCCGGGCGACTGCATATTCTTCGCCGCTGGCGAGAAGTCCGCATCACGGGCCCTCCTTGGCGCTGCACGTGTTGAAATTGGCCACCGCACTGGCCTGATTGATCCCAAAGACTGGGCCTTCGTATGGATCGTGGACGCTCCGATGTTCGAGCCCGCTTCTGCAGCAGTTGCCTCCGGTGACGTTGCTGTTGGCGCTGGCCAGTGGACAGCTGTGCACCACGCCTTCACCTCTCCCAAGCCCGAGTTCCTTGACACCTTTGACAAGGATCCTGAGTCGGCACTTTCCTACGCATACGACATCGTGTGCAACGGCAACGAAATCGGTGGCGGCTCCATCCGTATCCACGAACGTGAAGTCCAGGAACGCGTCTTCCAGCTCATGGGCCTGGACAAGGAAGACGCCGAGACCAAGTTCGGCTTCCTGTTGGAGGGCTTCAAGTACGGCGCGCCGCCACACGGCGGAATCGCGCTTGGCTGGGACCGTGTGGTGGCTTTGCTCGCCGGTGTCGAGTCCATCCGCGACGTCATTGCCTTCCCGAAGACCGGCAATGGCTTTGACCCGCTGACCGCCGCTCCTGCACCCATTACGGCACAGCAGCGAAAGGAAGCCGGCGTGGACTTCAAGCCGGAAACCAAGCCCGCGGCCAAGCCGGAGACCGAGTCCGAATAAGACGGTAGCCAAAGGCTCCCCACTGATGTGGGGAGCCTTTGGTGTTCCTGCACATGAAAGGTGCCGCGATGTTGGAACAAGCATTCTTGGAAACCCTCATGGATAAGGCGTGGCCCGCCGTAGAGCGCGAAGCCCTTGACGTGGGAAATGCGGGGGAGTGGGTGCTCCGTGCGGCCGCTGGGGTCACGCAGAGGGCGAACTCCGTGTGGCCGAGGAACCTGCAGGGGATGCTGGCCGACACGCCGGAGCTGGGAAGCAGTCCGGGCCTGGCAAGCAGTCCGGACCTGGAGCGGTCAGTCAGCTCGGCGTCAGCCTGGTACAGGCAGCGGCGTCTCCCGCTCATTTTCCAGATATTCGATGACTCCCGTAGTGCAGGTCTTAACGCCAGTGCAGGCCTTAACGCCGTCCTGGACGGGCAACGCTTCACCAGGCAGTCGGAAACCCTGATTATGGTCCGGGGCATGGACGTCTTGGAAACCTTGGATGACCGGCCCCAGAGGGTAGAACTCTCGGACGCGCCCACCGATGAATGGCTTCGCTTGTGGTGGTCCGTGGATGGGCGTGGTGGCCAGGCGGAACTGGAGGTTGCCCGCGCCATTCTTACCGGATGCGAGTCTGTGTACGCACTGGTGAGGGACGACGACGGCGGACCGGCCGCCGTCGGACGCCTCGCCCTGGTGGACGGCTGGGGAGGCCTCTACGCCATGGCAACCTCGGCCACCCACCGCAGGCGGGGATACGGCACGATGGTGCTGGCAGCTCTACTGGATGAGGGAGCGGCCCGCAATCTCCAGGGTTTTTGGCTGTTGGTTACTGCTTCCAACCGCGGTGCCCAGGCGTTGTATTCGCGGGCCGGGTTCGTGGAACAAGGGAGTTATCTGTATCGGCAGGCTCCCTTGAGGCGGGCGCCTGGAGGCTGCTGAGGATCATTTACGCTGGTGGATCAGTCACCAGGATTCGGATGGAACAAGCGTCCAAAGCAGCCTTTGCAAGCGCAGCAGTTTTGGGTTCCTGTACGTCCAGGAAAGCAAGCTGGCTTCGGCTGGCCAGAGCGCGCATGGAGGGTTGCGCCAGAACCAGGTCCACCAATGCTCTATCCCCGCCGGGTACAAGGTACTCAACACGGTGGCTGGCAAAAATACGCGCGGCATATTCCGCCGCGGAGTCCACCAAGGCGTCCGCCTGGTTGGAGCGGCGCCGGGCATACCGTTGTTGGGATTGGCCACCTGCGGCCGTTCTGGACTGAACGTAGCGGTTACCGCTTTTGGATTCCAGGATCTTGCTGCCGCTCGCCACAGCCACGGCGAATCCGCCCCGGCGCACCAGCAAAATACCAAGGCCACGTTCCTGGCCTGCAAGAGCGGCAAGCCGTTCGATGTCAGTGGTGCCCCGGCCTGGACGTCCATCGAC
Source organism: Paenarthrobacter sp. 2TAF44 (assembly GCF_052114885.1). Lineage (NCBI taxonomy): Bacteria > Bacillati > Actinomycetota > Actinomycetes > Micrococcales > Micrococcaceae > Paenarthrobacter > Paenarthrobacter sp. 2TAF44. The sequence continues at coordinate 24,357 of NZ_JBFRFP010000013.1, forward strand.
CGGCCACGGTGCCTTGAGGAGGGCAGAAGCCCCGTCAGCGGCGCGGAGGAGGATTCCGCCGTCGCTGGTCTCTTCAGTGAGTGGGCCATGGCTCTGGGCGAACCGATCCACCCAACCGGACAGCCGTGATGCGGGGACAAGGGCCGTGCGGCTGGAGGCCTTCGGCTGCCGTTGTTGCGGGGCGGATGCGCGGCGGTCCACGTCGATGTCTCCTTTGCTGGAACTATGAGTAGCCTATCCATGTGGAAGATCTCTTTGGTGCCGGTGCAAACAACGACGACGAGTCGGAGGATCTGCCTGCCGCCGGGGGAGCCTCCGACGCCGGATGGATGGCGTCCCAGCGGAGCCCCCTGGCAGTCCGGATGCGCCCCAGGACCTTGGATGACGTGGTGGGCCAGCAGCATCTGTTGGGCCACGGTTCCCCGCTTCGCCAGCTCGCCGCCGGTGCAGAAGCTGCGGGGCCGGCCGGGCCGAGCTCCGTCATTCTGTGGGGGCCTCCGGGCACCGGGAAGACCACGCTGGCGCATGTCATTGCCCGCGGGCCGGGGCGGAAGTTCGTGGAACTGTCCGCCATTACTGCTGGCGTAAAGGATGTTCGCCGGGTGATGGATGAGGCCTTGACCGCCCGGGACCTGTACAAGAAGACCACCGTCCTGTTCCTTGATGAAATCCACCGTTTCAACAAGGCGCAGCAGGACGCATTGTTGCCTGGCGTTGAAAACCGGTGGGTGGTCCTGGTGGCTGCTACCACCGAGAACCCGTCTTTCTCGGTGGTATCGCCCCTGCTGTCCCGCTCGCTTCTGCTGACGTTGAAGCCGCTCACGGATGACGACATTGCCGGGCTGCTACAGCGGGCTGTTGCCGATGCCCGTGGCCTTGCCGGGCGGGTGGAACTCAGCCCTGAGGCTTTGGATCATTTGGTGCGGCTCTCCGGAGGTGACGCCCGAAGGGCCCTGACTGCCTTGGAAGCTGCGGCCGGCGTCGCGTTCGGAGACAAGGATGCCGTCTCAACCGTCGACGAAGGGGAAGTCGAAACCGACGGGACCAATGTCACAGACGACGGCGAACCCGGACTTGCCGGCGACGGCGCCCCGGACGCTCCGGTGCTGGTGGAACTCAGGCATACTGAGCGTGCTTTGGACGCCGCTGCTGTCCGTTATGACCGGGCTGGCGACCAGCACTACGACGTCGCCAGTGCGTTCATCAAGTCGATCAGGGGCTCGGACGTTGATGCCTCCCTTCACTACCTGGCGCGGATGCTGGAGGCGGGGGAGGACCCGAGGTTCGTGGCACGGCGCATCGTCATCTCCGCTGCGGAAGATATCGGCATGGCTGATCCCACGGCGTTGCAAACAGCTGTGGCAGCCGCGCAGGCCGTCCAGTTGATAGGGATGCCCGAAGGCCGGATTGTCCTGGCTGAAGCTGTAGTCCACCTTGCCACGGCACCCAAGTCGAATGCGGCATACATGGGCCTGAACAAAGCGGTTGCCGATGTCCGTGCCGGTTTCGGCGGGGGCATCCCCATGCACCTGCGCGATGCGCACTATCCAGGTGCCAAACAATTGGGACATGGCAAGAGCTACAAGTACGCGCATGATGAACCGCATGGAGTGGCAACTCAGCAGTACCCGCCCGATGACCTCGTGGGAAAGGACTACTACGAGCCAACCAACAACGGCGTCGAACGCGATATAGCCGTCAGGCTGGAACGGCTCCGGAAGATCATCCGGGGACAGTAGCGTGGTAGGATAGTTGCTTGTCTGGCATGACCCGACGCACAATCCCTTTGAAGATTCCTTCAATGGAGCTGTGCCGCGGACCAGTAGCAAAAGGCAGCGGTTGGCCGATGCTCTCCCTGATGGAGGCCAGTAACACTGACACACCGCAGTAATTTGGAAGGACACAAGTGGCTAACAACACTCGTGCTCGCCGTACCGCACGCCTTTCGCGTGCACTCGGCATTGCTCTGACCCCCAAGGCCGCCAAGTACATGGAGCGCCGCCCGTACGGCCCCGGTGAGCACGGCCGTGCCCGCAAGAAGCAGGACTCCGACTACGCCGTACGTCTGCGCGAAAAGCAGCGTCTGCGCGCCCAGTACGGCATCCGCGAAGCCCAGATGACCCGTGCCTTCGAAGAAGCACGCCGCACCAAGGGCCTCACCGGTGAAAACCTGGTTGAGCTGCTCGAAATGCGTCTGGACGCCCTGGTACTGCGTGCAGGCTTCGCCCGCACCATCGCACAGGCCCGCCAGCTCGTTGTGCACCGCCACATCATGGTTGACGGCATCCGCGTGGACCGCCCGTCCTTCCGCGTTGGCGAAGGCCAGCTCATCCACGTTCACAGCCGCTCCGAGGTCATGGCTCCGTTCCAGGTCGCAGCTGCTGGTGCCCACGCCCTGAACAACGTGCCGGCATACCTGGACGTCAAGCTCGACGCCCTGCAGGCCCGCTTGGTTCGCCGCCCGAAGCGCTCTGAGGTCCCCGTGATCTGTGAAGAGCAGCTCGTCGTCGAATTCTACGCTCGCTAAATTCAAGCAGCGCTTACAAGGAAGCCCGTGGCACACGCCGCGGGCTTCCTTTTTGTATAAGGTACTGGGGAGGCCTTGGCCGAAGCCGGATTCCGGTCGTGCAGGGCAGCGCAACAATCTAGGAGATGAATTCTATGTCTGGTGGCGACATCGCCGGCCTGATAGCAGCAGGAGTCTTCGCACTCCTGGTCCTGCTGTTGGCCGTGCCTATCTTGAAGCTCGGTGGCGTCTTTGACGAAGTGCGCACCACCATCCGATCCATCAGCGACGGGGCGACGCCCCTCATGGACGAAGTAACCGCAACGGTTTCCACTACCAACCAGCAACTGAAAAAAGTCGACGGCATCGCCTCAAATGTCTCCGACGCATCGGCGAACATTTCCGCTTTGACCTCCCTGGTGGCTGCGACTGTTGGTTCGCCGCTGATCAAGGTTGCAGCTTTCAGTTATGGTGTCCGTTCGGCTTTCGCCGGCCGTCGCGCTCCGTCCTCCGGCCGCCGCAGCCGCTGAACCAATTGGAGACCCGGAACACATGAAAAGAATTGTATGGATGGGCATTGGCGTCGCCATTGGCGTTATCGCCTTCCGCAAAGTCACCCAGGCCCAGGCCAACATCGGCCCCGATGGCCTGAATCGCGCGGTTGGCCGCCTGGCCGATGGCATGTTCGATTTCGCCGACGCTGTACGGTCAGGCATGCATGAACGGGAAGAGGACTTGAGGGCCGCGTTGGGCATTACAAGTACGGATAACAACCCCAACGCCGGCCGGCGCTAGCGAACACGGTTCGCTCCCGCGCCCGCAACAGGGCAGAATGGAAAGCTGCGGAAGGGCAACAGCCGGTTCCGCGCACAACGTGTGCAGTGAATTGAGAAGGGTAAGTAATCAGCTAATGAAGTCGCAGGAGATCACCAAGCGCTGGGTGGACTTTTTTGTCAGCAAGGGCCACACCGCCGTTCCCTCCGCGTCGCTCGTTTCAAGCGACCCGTCACTTCTCTTCACTGTGGCCGGCATGGTCCCATTCATTCCTTATCTGACCGCGCGCGAAGAGCCGCCCTACCAGCGCGCCACCAGCGTCCAGAAGTGCATCCGCACCGGCGACATCGAGGAAGTCGGTAAGACAGCGCGCCACGGCACGTTTTTCCAGATGTGCGGCAACTTCTCCTTTGGTGACTACTTCAAGGAAGATGCGATCAAGTTCGCCTTCGAGCTTCTCACCAAGAGCGTTGACGACGGCGGCTATGGGCTTCCGGCCGAACGCATCTGGGTGACCGTCTATGAAGAAGACGACGAAGCCAAGGAATTGTGGCTCAAGAATACCGCCATCCCGGCTGAGCGCATCCAGCGCATGGGTAAATCCGACAACTACTGGCACACCGGCCAGCCCGGCCCGGCTGGCCCGTGCTCCGAGATCTACTATGACCGTGGCCCCGCCTACGGCATTGAAGGCGGACCCCTCGCTGACGAGACCCGGTACATCGAGATCTGGAACCTCGTGTTCATGCAGTACCAGATCGAAAATGTCCGTTCCAAGGTGGACTTCGACATCGTAGGCGAACTCCCGAACAAGAACATCGACACCGGCCTGGGCATGGAACGTCTTGCGATGATCCTCCAGGGCGTTGAGAACATGTATGAGACCGATCAGGTCCGTCCTGTCATCGACAAAGCTGCTGAGCTCTCCGGCCGGGAGTACACCTCTGCAGAGTCAGCTGATGACCCACACCACACTGACGACGTCCGCATGCGCGTTGTTGCAGACCACATCCGTTCGGCCCTGATGCTCATTGCCGACGGCGTGGCACCGTCCAACGAAGGCCGCGGCTATGTCCTGCGCCGTCTGATCCGCCGGGCCGTCCGTGCGATGCGCCTGCTCGGTGTTGAGCGGGCCTGCCTGCCGGACCTTCTTCCCGCTTCCCGCGACGCCATGAAGGGTGTCTACCCGGTAGTGGAGACGGACTTCGCACGCATCAGCCGTATCGCCTATGCCGAAGAAAAGGCGTTCCTGCGCACCATTGCTTCTGGTACGGCACGCCTGGAGGATGCAGTGGCCGAATCCAAGGCTGCAGGCGTTCCCTTGTCCGGCGCTGACGCTTTTGCGCTCCATGACACCTATGGATTCCCGATAGACCTCACCTTGGAAATGGCTGAAGAAGCCGGCCTCAAGGTGGACGAAGCAGGCTTCCGCTCGCTGATGCTTGAACAGCGTCAGCGCGCACAGGCAGATGCCAAGGGCAAGAAGGGTGGCCACGCCGACCTCAGCGCCTACCAGGAAATGCTGGGTGAGGGTGAGACCACCTTCACCGGCTATGACGAGCTTGATGGCGAGTCCAAGGTGCGCGGCATCCTCAGCGCCGGTCAGCGGGTGGCACACGCCTCCACGGGCGACGAAATCGAAGTGGTCCTCAATGAGACGCCATTCTACGCAGAAGCCGGTGGACAGTCGGCCGACACCGGCCTGATCACCGGCGACGGATTCGTCGTCGAGGTCCTGGATGTCCAGCGCCCGGTCAAGGGCCTCAGCGTCCATAAGGCGATCGTCCGGGAAGGCGAGATCGCCACCGATGCCCTGGTGCGCGCCGCCGTCGACCGTGAACGGCGCCACGCAGCTGAGCAGGCGCACACTGGAACGCACATTGTGCATGCCGCGCTGCATCAGATCCTGGGCCCGGAAGCTACCCAACGTGGTTCCTACAACAAGGCCGGCTACCTCCGCTTCGACTTCGCCTGGGGCGAGGGCCTGAGTCCCGCCACTCGATCGGAAATTGAAGAGGTTTCCAACATCGCCATCCGGAACAACTATCGCGTGGACACCAAGGTCATGGGATTGGCCGAAGCCAAGGCGCTGGGCGCCATGGCACTGTTCGGCGAGAACTACGGCAGTGAAGTACGTGTGGTGGAGATCGACGGCGCGTGGTCCCGCGAGCTTTGTGGTGGCACCCACGTGTCCAATACTTCCCTTATTGGCAGCCTTTCCCTGTTGGGTGAGCAGTCCGTCGGTTCGGGAAACCGCCGAGTGGAGGCCTTCGTGGGCTTGGACGCTTTCCGCCACCTGGCCGCCGAGCGTGCACTTGTTACGGAACTTACAGAACTGCTGAAGGTTCCCTCCGGCCAGCTCGCAGACCGCATCTCCAGTACCTTGAACAAGTTGAAGGCAACGGAGAAGGAACTCGACCGCCTTCGCAAGGAGCAGTTGGCTGCGGCGGCCGCCAACCTGGTGGGTACCGCCAAGGACGCCGCGGGTGTGCGGGTTGTGGCCCACGATGCCGGCCAGGTAGGTGGAGCAGACGATCTTCGGAACCTTGCCCTGGACCTCCGCAACCGTCTGGGCTCCGAAGCCGCCGCTGTTGCAGTTGCAGGTGTCAGCAATGATCGGCCCGTCATTTTGATTGCCACGAACGAAGCTGCCCGTGAAGCCGGCGTGAAGGCCGGAGCACTGGTCCGTCTTGCTGCAGGCATCCTTGGCGGTGGCGGCGGCGGCAAGGACGATGTCGCTCAAGGTGGCGGCACCGACGCTGGGAAGGTCTCTGAGGCCCTCACAGCGGTGGTGGATGCGATAGCCAAGCGTTAACGGTGAATTCCAGTACGAACAGCGGCGTCTACCCCCACGGCATCAAGCTGGGGGTAGACGTCGGCACCGTCAGGGTTGGGCTGGCCATTTGCGACCCCGACGAAATCCTGGCCACGCCTTTCAAGACAGTGGGCCGTGACGCCAAGAAGAACTCCGATGTTCGTGTGGTGGTTAAACAGGCTGCGGAAATGCGGGCCGTGCAGATTTTCGTGGGCCTTCCAAAGACCATGAAGGGTGAGGAACGAAGCTCGGCGCAGATGGCAACGGAGTACGCCGAACTGCTGGCGGGCGAGCTCGCCCGCGCCGGTTTGGACGTTCCCGTGAACCTCGTAGATGAGCGTCTTTCCACTGTTACGGCGCACCGCAACCTGCACGAAGCTGGCATGAGCAGCAAGAACCACCGTAAAGTGGTTGATCAGGTTGCCGCTGCTGGAATACTTCAGCACGCGATCGACATGCAAAAAGCCAGAGGAACGGACGTTGGCCGCCGCGTAAAAGCACCGGCGCAGTCCAACACGTCCAGCAGTGCCCCAACGCTGCAGGCTTCCTCCGGCCCTGAACCAGATTCTTCTACGAGGGGACTGCAACTGTGAGCCCGGTCAACAACGACCCCTCCAGCGGAACCGCCGGCGGCGGCATGCCGCTGACCCGCAAGGAACTGCGGGCGCGGGAACGATTCCTCGCCACGCAGAACCAGAACGTCGTACCCGTTCCTGAAGCGACCCCGGGGGAAGCAGCGCCTTCGGCGGATGTTGAGCCTGAACTGCCGCGCCCCATTCCCGCGGTTCCCAAGCCAATTGCTGCGCCTGAACCTGCTGCGCCTGAACCCGTTATGCCTAAACCGGTTGCGCCTGCACCTGCTGCGCCTGAACCCGTGCAGACAGTCGTGACTCCGCCTGTTCCGGAGGCCTTACCGCCCGTTCCGGAGGCAGCACCGGCAATTGCGACGCCATCTCCCAGTGAGCACGTGGATCCTGCACTTCCGGAAGAGGAGCACCATGACGATGCCCTTCCGGTCCCAGCCGTTGCACATGTCTATGCCGGTCATGCGGATGAAGCCCATCATTACGGTGTCCACGAAGGCTCGGTCCACGAAGGCTCTGTCCACGTGGACGATCATGCGTTTGCAGAGCATGCACCGGAGTTCGATTACGAAGCCCACGAAGGGCACATGGAGCTTCATGACGAGCTTCATGACGAGCTTCATGACGAGCACCACCACCTCATCGCTCCAGTAGAAGTTACGGCGTCGTCCAAAGCTGCGGCCAAGAAGGCGCGGCGTCGCCGTCGTGTCCTTGCGTTGCTGATTACGCTGGGAGTCTTTGTTGCTGCCATCGCGATCGGGGCGCAATTCCTCAAGCCCCTCCTTGGCATGGACAAAGTCACTGATTACCCCGGTCCCGGGACAGGCTCCGTCAGCATTACGGTGCCGGAAGGCGCCGGCCCCAAGGCGGTGGCAACAGCCCTTGTGGAAAATCACGTCGTGGCAGACGCCGATTCCTTCGTCAAGGAGTTCGTGACCGAGGGCGGGGAACTCTCGCCCGGGGAATTCACCTTCCGTACCGAGATGAAAAACTCCGACGCCGTTGCGGTCCTCGTCAACAAGGACGCTTCCAAGGTGATCTACTTCGCCTTGAGTGCAGGCCTGCGGATCACCGAGTCGTTGGAGGCAATCTCCAAGGGCTCCGGTATTCCCATGGCCCAGCTCAATGGCTTCAACCAGGCACCGGGACAATTCGGGGTGCCTGCAAAGGCCAAGAACCTGGAGGGTTTTCTGGCTCCCGGAGAGTATCGCTTCCCACTGGGCACATCGGGTAAGGACATCATCCAGAAGCTGGTCTCCAGCACTCTTGATGAGCTCAAGGCCCAAGGAATTACGGATCCGGCCAAGCAGTACGACACCGTAACCATCGCCAGCATCGTCCAGGCGGAGGGCGGCCAGGCCGACTACGGAAATGTCGCTGGCGCGATTTATAACCGCCTTAAGCCCAACAACACGGAGACCAACGGGCTCATTCAGTCAGACGCCACGGTCACTTATGGTCTGGGCAAGAAGTCCTTCCACCTCACGGACGAAGAGAAGGCTGACAAGTCCAACACCTACAACACCTACGCAAATCCAGGGCTTCCCGCAGGCCCGATTGGTTCCCCGGGCAAGACGGCAATTGATGCAGCGGCTAAACCGACGCAAAACGATTACCTGTATTGGGTGACCATCAACCTGGACACCAAGGAGACCAAGTTCTCCAAGACGCTGGCGGAACACAGCACTTACGTTGAGCAGTACAACGCCTGGTGCCAGGCAAACGCCGGACGGTGCGTGTGAGTCGTCGCGCCGCGGTCCTCGGGCATCCGATCTCACATTCGAAATCCCCGGCGATGCACACCGCTGCCTATGCCAAGCTCGGTGTGGACATCGAATACTCGGCAATCGACCTGACGGTTGACAGGCTTCCGGCGTTCATGGACTCCCTCCGCGGGGACGCATCGTGGTGCGGGCTTTCGGTAACCATGCCCTTGAAATCGGCCATGGTCAGGGAAGTCGATGAGGTTCGTGGTGCTGGCGCCCACCTGGGTGTTATCAACACGGTCGTCTTCGAGAACGACGCCGGATCGGTTCGCCGGATTGGCTACAACACAGATGTCGAAGGCATCGTGGAAGCAGTTCGTTACGCGGGAATCGCTTCGACACCGCATGCTGCTGTTCTTGGCGGTGGAGGTACCTCGGCAGCCGCGATTGCTGCTGTGCGCGAGCTCGGTGCCGATCATGTCGACGTTTTCGTGCGGGACACCGCACGTGCCCTCGACGCGCAAGCCGCCGCTGCCGCCGTCGGGATTTCCCTGCGTCTCCGCCCCCTCACCGAGGCGGCTACGGCCGTTGCTTCCTCCGGGTTGATCATCTCCACCTTTCCACCGCGTGCGGCCGATGCCCTGGCGGAGGAACTCTCTGCCCTGCCGGGAACGGCGGCGGGCGTTTTGCTCGACGTCGCATATGACCCTTGGCCGAGCCGCCTCGCCGAGGTTTGGCACGCACATGGGGGAGCGGTGGTTCCGGGGCTCGAAATGCTGATGTACCAAGCAGCAGAGCAGATCCGGCAGTTCAGTGGCTGTGACGTTGACGCCTCCGTCATAGATGTGATGTGCGACTCAGTTGGGCTTCCCCGGCGAGTGTTCTAGAGGCCTTACATGGCAGGATTGGTTATATGTTGCGTTGGTTGACTGCCGGTGAATCCCATGGTCCGGCTCTGATCGGAATTGTTGAAGGCGTGCCCGCCGGTGTTGAACTCACCAGCGGGCAAATCCGTGATGCTTTGGCGCGTCGTCGCCTGGGCTATGGACGTGGCGCCCGCATGAAGTTTGAGCAGGATGAAGTCACCATCCTCGGTGGCGTACGTCACGGCATCACCCAGGGTGGTCCGGTTGCCATTCAGGTCGGCAACACCGAATGGCCAAAGTGGGAGCAGATCATGTCTGCTGATCCAGTGGACCCTGAAGTCCTTGCCGACCAAGCCCGCAATGCCCCGCTGACCCGCCCGCGCCCTGGGCACGCCGATTTCACCGGGATGCAGAAGTACGGCTTTGACGAAGCCCGTCCGGTCCTTGAGCGCGCCAGTGCGCGCGAGACCGCCACCCGTGTTGCGCTCGGTACCGTTGCCGCCCAGTTCCTGAAGCAACTGGGCGTGGAGTTGGTCAGCCACACCGTTTCCATCGCCAGCGTCACCGTTCCTGAAGGCAAAGCGTTGCCTCTGCCCAAGGACGTGATCGCCCTTGACGCTGATCCCCTGCGTTGCTTTGACCGTGAGACTTCGGATGCAATGGTCGCCGAGGTGGATGCCGCCCACAAGGAAGGCGAAACCCTGGGAGGCGTGGTTGAGGTCCTTGCCTACGGACTTCCCCCTGGATTGGGCAGCTACGTCCACTGGGACCGTCGCCTCGATTCGCGTCTCGCCGCAGCTCTGATGGGTATTCAGGCCATCAAGGGCGTAGAGGTCGGTGACGGCTTCCTCACCGCTGCCCGCCGGGGCTCCGCAGCGCATGATGAAATCCTTAAGGACGAGAACGGCAAAATCATTCGCCAGACCAACCGTGCCGGCGGCATTGAGGGTGGCATGAGCATCGGCGAGGTACTGCGTGTCCGCGCAGCCATGAAGCCCATCGCCACTGTTCCCCGCGCACTGCGCACCATTGATGTCAGCACCGGCGAGCCAGCCAAGGCGCACCACCAGCGTTCGGACGTCTGTGCAGTTCCAGCAGCGGGCGTAGTAGCAGAGGCCATGGTGGCTCTTGTCCTCGCAGAAGCCATTGCCGAAAAATTCGGCGGTGACTCTGTTGCCGAGACCATGCGTAACCTGCAGAGCTACCTGGACAACATCCCGGCAACCCTGGACTCGGTCGGCCGGTAGTGGGCCGCACGATCCAGGGCGGCTGCGCTGGCCGTCCCGTTGTCCTGGTGGGCCCTATGGCAGTTGGCAAGTCTGCGATCGGCCAGCAACTTGCCCAGCAGCTCGGCGTTCCTTTTGTGGACACGGATGCGGTTGTCGTTGCCGCGCACGGCAGCATCGCGGACATCTTCGCTGGTCGGGGAGAACACGCCTTCCGTGAAATTGAGGCCCGGGCAGTGGCGAAGGCCATCGAGGCCGCCAAACAACAGCCCGCGGTGATTTCGCTGGGTGGCGGAGCCGTTCTGGACTCGGGAACCCAGCAATTGCTGGGGGAGTGCACCGTGGTCTACCTGGAATGCGACGCCTCCACCGTTGCGGACAGGATCGCGCGAAATACTGGAAGGCCCCTGCTGCAGGGCGACGCAATGTCCCGTTGGGAGGCCCTGTTTGCCACCAGGCGTCCTGTATATGAGCGTCTTGCAGACATCGTCCTGGATGTCCGTTCAGGATCCGTGGCTGAAATCGGCCTCCACCTGGAGGAGCGGCTGCGCCAGCATGCAGCCTTGAAAGAGGAAGTTGAAAAGTGAGCAACGAAGCAACTGTCATCAAGGTGACCGGCCAATCAACCGCTGAGAACTACGACGTCGTGGTGGGCCGTGGCCTCCTGCAATCCCTTCCCGCCAAACTTGGCGAGCGGGTTCGACGCGTGCTTGTCATTCACCCACGCGCTCTTCGCCTGACCGGCGACACCGTCCGCGATGAGCTCGAAGCTGCCGGCTTCACCGCACTGACGGCCGAGATCCCGGATGCCGAAGAAGGCAAGCACATACAGGTTGCCGCTTTCTGCTGGCAGGTGCTGGGTCAGAACGACTTCACGCGCTCGGACGCCATCGTGGCCGTAGGTGGCGGCGCGGTGACCGACCTCGCCGGATTCGTTGCTGCCACGTGGCTTCGCGGAGTCAAAGTCATCCACATGCCCACCAGCCTGTTGGGCATGGTGGATGCCTCAGTTGGCGGAAAAACAGGTATCAACACTGCCGAAGGCAAGAACCTGGTGGGATCATTCCATCCTCCCGCGGCTGTTCTGGCGGATCTGGACACACTGAAGACGTTGCCCAGGAACGAGCTGATTTCTGGAATGGCAGAGGTCATCAAGTGCGGCTTCATCGCCGATCCCGCGATCCTTGACCTCATTGAAAAGAACACGGACGCAGTGATGGACCCGGAATCGGACGTTGTCCGTGAACTCATCGAGCGTGCCATTGCGGTCAAAGCCAACGTCGTCTCCCAGGACCTCAAGGAATCCGGGCTGCGCGAGATCCTGAATTATGGACACACCCTGGGCCATGCCATTGAACTCGTGGAGCGCTACTCGTGGCGCCATGGCGCGGCCGTGTCGGTAGGCATGATGTTCGCTGCGGAATTGGCCCGGAGCGTTGGACGTCTCCCGGACGCCGACGCCGATCGGCACCGCACCATCCTTGAGAGCCTTGGCCTCCCTATCACCTACCGCAAGGACCGCTGGCAAGGCCTGCTGGACGGGATGCGCCGGGATAAGAAGTCCCGTGGGGACCTCCTGCGCTTTGTTGTCCTGGACGGCGTGGGCAAGCCCGGCATTCTGGACGTCCCGGACACCTCCCTGTTGTTTGCCGCTTACCAGGAGATTGCTTCATGATGACCGCCCTCAGAGAAGGCGTCAGCGACTGGCCAACCGGCGGATTCCCGGGCGTCCGCACGAACCCCGATACTTTGCTGCCCGTCATCGTCAACGAAGACGCACTGGAGTCTGCGTTGGCGGCTTCGGAAGACCCTGCGGACCGGATCATGGCGCTGCTGCTGGAAAACCAGCCCAAGGAAGCGGCGGAACTGCTCGCTGAGGCACGCTACAAGGACCCGGAATCCTTCCGATTGCGGATTTTTGAAGCCGAAGTCCACCGGGCCACCAATCGCCTGGATCGTGCCATCCAACTGTTCCGCCAGCTGCTGCAGGAAGTCCAAGGTACTTCCAAGGAAGCGATCGTCCACCAGTATTTAGGCCGGGCATATTTCGTCAGCGGAAATGCGCTGGCAGCATCCGAGGAGTTCGCCAAGGCACTGGACCTAAGGGTTGCCAAGGCTGCCGATGCCGCACTGATCTACTCCTCTGCGGTGGCCCTCCAGCGGGCCAGGGATGTGCTGGAACTCGCGTCCTGATCCCGGGCGAAACCACCCGTAGGCAAGCCACTGTGCATTTGACGGTAGAATGGTTCTTGGATTTTTGATAAATACGCGCTGGCACGCCTTTTGGCGTGCTGGCTGGCATACCCGGCTGGAAGCTAGAAACCGTAGCTAGAACCAGTGAGAGAAACCAGAGGACACGAGTGGCAACCACAAACGACATCAAGAACGGAACCGTACTGAAGCTCGAGGGCCAGCTCTGGAACATCATTGAGTTCCAGCACGTCAAGCCGGGCAAGGGTGGCGCTTTCGTTCGCACCAAGATGCGCAATGTCATGTCCGGCAAGGTGGTTGACAAGACCTTCAACGCCGGACTGAAGATCGAGACCGCTACGGTTGACCGCCGTGACTACCAGTACCTGTACCAGGATGGCGAAGACTTCGTCTTCATGGACACCCAGGACTACGACCAAATCACCGTTTCCGGTGCCACGGTCGGCGACGCCACAAACTTCATGCTTGAGAACCAGATGGTGAACATCGCCATCCACGAAGGCACGCCGCTGTACATCGAGTTGCCGCCGAGCGTCGTTCTCGAAATCACCTACACCGAGCCCGGCCTCCAGGGCGACCGCTCCTCGGCAGGCACCAAGCCTGCGACCGTGGAAACCGGCTACGAAATCCAGGTTCCGCTGTTCGTGGAGCAGGGTACCAAAGTCAAGGTTGATACCCGCGACGGCAGCTACCTGGGCCGGGTCAACGACTAGTGAGCGCACGCGGTAAAGCCCGTAGCAGGGCACTTGAAGTACTTTTCGAGGCGGAGCAGCGCTCCGTTTCGGCTTTTGACGCGCTCAAGGCGCGTCGGGAGAAGACGGATCTCGTCATCAATCCTTACACGATGGAAATCGTTGAGGGTGTCGTCGCCATGCAGCCAACCATCGATGAGTTCCTGCAGACCTATGCCCAGGGCTGGACACTGGAGCGGATGCCTTCGGTAGACCGCATCATCCTCCGCATTGGCGCTTGGGAACTCCTCTACAACGACGAAGTCCCGGACGGAGTGGCTGTCAGCGAAGCTGTGGCCCTCGCCAAGACGATGTCCACGGACGAATCACCGGCCTTCATCAACGGCTTGCTTGGCCGGCTCCAGAAGCTCAAGCCGTCGCTTCTCGCCTAAGTGCACCGCCGGACCCGCATCCATTCAGGATGCGGGTCCTTCTCTTTAAGCGTGCTCAAGCTCCTAGTGCAGCACAGCCGCCCGAAGCGCTGGAATCGCACGAAGATGGTCAAGTTCATCCTGCTGATGAAGGAGCACATCGCGGCCGCTGAGGATGCGTTGGCGCGTGAACGCCAAGGCCGTGGCACCCTTGATGAATGCGCGCATCTGTGCGGCGCGACCACTGGAGGCCGCCCACCGAAGGGCATGTCGTCTTCCTTGGGATGTTGCCAGCATTTCAACTTCGGCAGGCGTAAACCATCCGGCCCTGGCATATTCGAGGAGCCGCTGGCGCGTGAGTTTGCCTTCGGCAATGCGCAGGAAAATGATGCCGAGGGCCGCGATCAGGAAGATTGGCACCTGCACCACGAAGTAGTCCAGCAGGAAGTCCTGGCCCATGCTGTTCCACCTGTTGTGCAGGAACATGGCCGGCAGGAGGCCGATGACGAAGGCCAGGACTGCATAGCCGGAATGCCACCTCCGGGCGGCGAATCCCATGACGAGGCCGGTTGTTCCCGTGAAAATGGCATGTGCGAAGGGTGACATTACCCCACGCAGGATGAAGATGCGGACAAGGTCCGTGCCGGGCTCCGATGATGACGCGATCTCACGGCCGAAGTAGAGGATGTTCTCCGTGAAAGCGAAGCCGGCGGCGATGGTAAAAGCAAAGACGACACCATCCACGGGGCCATCGAAGTACTTCCGGGCACCAAGGATGAGAAGCAACAGGCCTAGCGACTTGGTGAATTCCTCCACGATGGGAGCCTGGACCGTGGCCATGAAGTATGTGAATGCTTCTTCGCTGGTGGTAGGAGCTGCCAAGGCGAAGAGGGGCTGGATTAACAGGGTTCCGGCAATCGAAACTGCGGCTCCCCACGTGAAAGCGAACCAGAGCAGCCTTTTCGGTTCCGGCTCCCAACGGTCAATGAGCCGCACGGTCAGCAGCACTACCGACAAAGGGATCAGGGAGGCGATGAACCCGATCACGAAGCCGGCGATTCCTGTATTGCCCAGCAGGAACGGAACCACCAGGAGAAGGCTGCCGAGGACTAATATGGCGCCCGCCAGGAGCAGGGGGAGTGTGCCCGGCGACCGGCGTCCCCGGGATGCCGGTGGAGCCGCCCAGGTCTGCTGGGGAAGGTCGCCGGGGTTCCCGGGGGCTGGTTGGTAGTTTCCGGGCTGTACCCGCCCGATCCACGTTGGATTGGCTGCCGGTTCCAGGTAGGGCCGCGGGTAGGGTTGGTGTCCGCCGGGGTGCCCAGGATGGTTGCTGCTCATGGCCTAGAGCCTATTCCACAGCCTTGACTGTGAGCTTTAACTCACCGCCTCGTCCGTCGCCCGGTGAGGCGGCCACTTCCCGCTGTGGTAGTTTTGGAAGGCAAATATTCCTTTTTTAATTCCGTCCCGTGAGGCGGGGAAAGGGGAGACGAGCAAATGACTGAAGTCACTTCAGCGCAGGTTCCGTCGCGGGTTGTCCTCAACCAAGCGGACATCGATCGCGCGCTGACTCGTATCGCCCATGAGATCCTCGAAGCCAACAAGGGCTCCCAAGATCTGGTTCTCCTGGGCATTCCCAGCCGCGGTTATCCCTTGGCCGTGCGGCTCGCCAACAAGATCGCTGCCGCTGACCCCAGTGTCAACGCGGAAACGATCGTCGGCCAACTCGACGTCACCATGTTCCGTGACGACCTTTCACACCAGCCCACCAGGCCTCCCCACCACACACGCTTGCCACTGTCTGGCATCGACAACAAAGTTGTTGTCCTCATCGACGACGTCCTGTATTCCGGCCGCACCATCAGGGCAGCGCTGGATGCCCTGGTGGACCTTGGCCGTCCCAGGATTGTCCGCCTGGCAGTCCTGGTGGACAGGGGTCACCGTGAGCTTCCCATCCGCGCGGACCACGTAGGCAAGAACCTGCCCACTTCCTCCGCGGAAAAAGTCCGCGTCCACCTTCAGGAAATCGACTCCGTAGACGGCGTTCCGGTCAACGAAGTAGTAATCGAGGCCGGCAAATGAAGCACCTCCTCTCCACTGAGAACCTCAGCGCTTTCGACGCCATCCGGGTCCTGGACACCGCCGAGGAAATGTCGGCCGTGGGGGACCGCGAGGTCAAAAAGCTCCCCGCACTCCGTGGCCGCACGGTAGTCAACCTCTTCTTCGAGGACTCCACCCGGACCCGGATTTCCTTCGAAGCCGCAGCCAAGCGGCTTTCGGCCGATGTCATCAACTTCGCCGCCAAGGGCTCTTCCGTGTCCAAGGGTGAGTCCCTGAAAGACACTGCGCAGACGCTGGCCGCCATGGGCGCCGATGCGGTTGTCATCCGCCACTGGGCTTCGGGCGCTCCGCACCGGCTTGCTGCCACGGACTGGATCGACGCCGCAGTGATCAACGCAGGCGATGGCACCCACGAACACCCCACGCAGGCGCTGTTGGATGCGTTCACGATGCGCCGCCACTGGTCCCAGCTCAACGGGACGAAGTCCACAGGGGCGGACCTTCGCGGCATGCGTGTGGCGATCGTCGGAGATGTCCTGCATTCACGCGTGGCCCGGTCCAACGTCTGGTTGCTTCGCACGCTCGGTGCCGAGGTCACGTTGGTTGCGCCACCCACACTGCTGCCGATCGGCGTCGAGCACTGGCCTTGCAAGGTCAGCTACAACCTGGACGAAACGCTGGAAGCGGGCGTCGACGCGATGATGATGCTGCGAGTCCAGGGTGAGCGCATGCATGCCTCGTTCTTCCCGTCCACCCGTGAGTACTCACGGCGCTGGGGCTTCGACGACGCCCGGCTTCGGGCACTGGATGACCTTGGCATGAAAGACACCATCATCATGCATCCCGGCCCCATGAACCGTGGCCTGGAAATTTCCTCGGCCGCCGCCGATTCGCCCCGCTCAACAGTGCTTGCACAGGTGCGGAACGGTGTTTCAGTACGCATGGCCGCCCTTTACCTGCTGCTCTCCGGGGATTCCCGCGAAGCAACCGCTGCAACGGCAGCCACCACCCACGCTGTAAGCCAGCCCACCAAGGAGAGCAACTGATGGCCGAGAACACGTACCTGATCCGCGGGGCCGCCATTCTCGGCGGCGAAGCTGAAGATCTGTTAATCCGGGATGGCATCATCGCCGCCCGCGGCAAGGATCTCCACGACGACGACGCCACAGTGATCGACGCAACGGGCCTGGTTGCCCTCCCCGGCATGGTTGACGTCCACACGCACCTGCGCGAACCCGGCCGCGAAGATGCAGAAACAGTCGAAACCGGCACTCGTGCCGCAGCCCTTGGTGGCTTCACCGCCGTCCACGCCATGGCCAACAGCAACCCCGTTGCTGACACGGCGGGCGTCGTCGAACAGGTCCACAGCCTCGGCCGGGCATCCGGTTGGGTGGACGTGCGTCCCGTTGGCGCTGTCACGGTGGGCCTGGCCGGTGAGCAACTTGCGGAGCTCGGTGCGATGGCGGATTCCCGCGCCCAGGTGCGGATGTTCTCCGACGACGGCATTTGTGTGCACGATCCCGTGCTGATGCGCCGAGCGTTGGAGTACGTCAAAGCGTTCGACGGCGTGGTGGCCCAGCACGCGCAGGAACCCCGCCTTACCGCCGGGGCACAGATGAATGAAGGCGCCGTCTCGGCGGTGCTGGGTCTTGCGGGTTGGCCGGCCGTGGCAGAGGAAAGCATCATTGCCCGCGACGTCCTGCTCACGCAGCATGTGGGTTCCCGCCTCCACGTTTGCCACGTCTCCACCGCTGGATCTGTCGAAATTGTCCGCTGGGCCAAGGCCCGCGGGATCAACGTCACGGCCGAGGTCACGCCCCACCACCTGCTCCTCACCGACGAACTGGTCCGCAGCTACGATCCCGTGTACAAGGTCAACCCGCCGCTGCGTACGGATGCGGACGTCCAGGCGCTCCGTGAAGGCCTGGCTGACGGCACGATCGATGTTGTCGGCACGGACCACGCCCCGCACCCCAGCGAGCACAAGGAATGCGAATGGGCCCAGGCGGCCATGGGCATGACTGGCCTGGAAACGGCATTGTCTGTTGTCCAGGAGACGATGATCGAAACCCGACTCATGACGTGGGCCGACTTCGCCAGGGTCACCTCTTTCACGCCGGCAGTTATCGGCCGCGTGGCGGACCAGGGCCGCCCGTTGGAGGAAGGCGAGCCCGCCAACGTCATCCTGGTGGACCCGGCTGCGCGTTGGACGGTCGACCCCCATAAGATGGCCACCATGGGCCGCAATTCACCGTTCAAGGGCAAAGAGCTGCCCGGATCCGTGGTGGCAACCTTCTTCAAGGGCCACCCAACGGTTCTCAACGGCAAGCTCAACACCCCGTACCGGTACGCCGGAAACTACCCAACCCCGGATGCCGCCGGGGCAGTCAGCGGTAGCTGATGAGCAACCAGACACTCACCGTGCTCATCACGGTGCCGTTGATCATCGTCGTCCTGATGATGATCTGGCTGGGGTGGCGGAACAGGCTCAGGCGACAAGCCGACGTCGAACGCCTCCCCGAGGTGCCGCAGCAGCTGACACCGGCCACGGTAGTAGCGGAGGGCCAGTACGTTGCCACTACCACGGCAGGTGACTGGCTGGACCGGATCGCAGTGCAAGGCCTCGGACTCCGCACCAATGCGGAACTGAGCATCCATACTGAAGGCATCTTGTTCGACCGCTCGGGCGCCGCCCCGGTGTTCATCCCGCGCGCCGCAGTGGCTGACAGCCGCCAAGCAGCCGGCATGGCCGGGAAGTTCGTGGAAAAAGACGGACTCCTGGTCGTCAGCTGGAAGCTGGGCGGCAAGGAACTGGATACCGGATTCCGGACCAGGCATGCAGCCGACAAAGAGCTCCTCCTCGAAGCCATTCAAGAATTGATCTCCGCAGCCCCTCAGGCAGATGCCGATAGTGGAAAGTAATAAAGTGACGGACAGTAAAGCAGCCACCACACCCACCCCCTCCGCAGCAGTACTGGTGCTGGAAGACGGCCGCATGTTCCGCGGCCGCAGCTACGGCGCCCAGGGAACGGCCCTCGGTGAGGCCGTCTTCGCCACCGGAATGACCGGCTACCAGGAGACCATCACCGATCCCTCATATGCCCGCCAGCTCGTGGTGCAGACAGCACCCCACATCGGCAACACGGGCGTCAACAGCGAAGACGCTGAGTCCCGCCGCATCTGGGTGGCAGGGTACATTGTGCGCGACGCTGCCCGCCGCCCCTCCAACTGGCGTTCGGAAGGCAGTCTCGATGATGAACTCGTGGAGCAAGGCATCGTGGGCATCCAGGGCGTCGACACCCGTGCCATCACCCGGCACCTCCGCGAGCACAAGACCATGCGCGCAGGCATCTTCTCGGGCGAGGCCGCACAGGCATCGGATAAGGAGCTCCTGAACGCCGTGCTGGCAAGCGCCCCCATGGAAGGCGCGGCGCTGGCTGAAGAGGTGTCCATTGATGAGGCTTACGTCGTGGAACCCAAGGACCACGGCTGGGAAGGCGAGCCCAGGTTCTCCATTGCCGCCGTCGACCTCGGCATCAAGGCCATGACCCCGGTCCGCTTCGCGGAGCGCGGCGTGCGTGTGCATGTCCTGCCGGCGACGTCCACCCTGGAGGAGGTCTACGCGGTCAATCCGGACGGCTTCTTCATGTCCAACGGGCCCGGTGACCCTGCCACCGCAGACCACCAGGTCTCACTCCTGCGTTCGGTGCTGGACGAGAAACTGCCCTACTTCGGCATCTGCTTCGGCAACCAGATCCTGGGCCGTGCCCTCGGCTTTGGAACCTACAAGCTCCGCTACGGCCACCGCGGCATCAACCAGCCGGTAATGGACCGCCGCACCGGCAAGGTTGAAATCACGTCGCAGAACCACGGCTTCGCCGTCGACGCGCCGCTGAACGGTGCCACGATCGCCCCGGAAGAGCGTTACGGCCGCGTCGAAGTCAGCCACGTGTCCTTGAATGACGACGTCGTTGAAGGACTAGCATGCCTGGACATCCCGGCGTTCTCGGTCCAGTACCACCCTGAAGCGGCGGCTGGCCCGCACGATGCTGCGTACCTCTTCGACCGCTTTATCGACCTCATGGCCGAAACCAAATCGGCCACGGCGGGCGCCGCCAACTCCACCGAATCCAAGACTGAGGACAAGAAGTAATGCCCAAGCGTACAGATCTCAAGAGCGTCCTTGTCATCGGTTCCGGCCCCATCGTCATCGGCCAGGCAGCCGAGTTCGACTACTCCGGTACCCAGGCTCTCCGCGTCCTCAAGGAGGAAGGCCTCCGCGTCATCCTCGTGAACTCCAACCCGGCCACGATCATGACGGACCCCGAGTTCGCCGACGCCACCTACGTCGAGCCCATCACGCCCGAGGTTGTTGAGAAGATCATCGCCAAGGAACGTCCGGACGCTATCCTGCCCACCCTGGGTGGCCAGACGGCTCTGAACACTGCCATCGCGTTGGACAAGAACGGTGTGCTGGAGAAGTACAACGTGGAACTCATTGGCGCAAACATTGCTGCCATTGAGCTCGGAGAAGACCGCGAGAAGTTCAAGGGCGTCGTTGAGCGTTGTGGCGCCGAGTCGGCCCGCAGCCACATCATTCACAGTATGGACGAAGCCTTCGCTGCGGCCGAAGACCTCGGCTACCCCATGGTGGTCCGCCCGTCCTTCACGATGGGTGGCTTGGGCTCAGGCTTGGCTTACAACGAGGACGACCTCCGCCGCATCGTCGGCCAGGGCCTCCAGTACAGCCCCACCACCGAGGTCCTGCTCGAAGAGAGCATTCTCGGCTGGAAGGAATACGAGCTTGAGATGATGCGCGACAAGAACGACAACGTCGTTGTTGTTTGCTCCATCGAAAACTTCGATCCCGTAGGCGTCCACACCGGTGACTCCATCACGGTTGCTCCGGCGCTGACCCTCACGGACCGCGAGTACCAAAAGCTTCGGGACGTCTCCATCGCCGTTATCCGCGAAGTCGGCGTGGACACCGGTGGCTGCAACATTCAGTTCGCCATCGACCCCGCCACGGGCCGCGTAGTGGTTATCGAGATGAACCCGCGCGTTTCCCGGTCCTCCGCCCTTGCATCCAAGGCAACCGGCTTCGCCATTGCCAAGATCGCAACGAAGCTCTCGCTCGGTTACACCCTGGACGAGATCCCGAATGACATCACCCAGAAGACGCCGGCATCGTTTGAACCGACGTTGGACTACGTTGTGGTCAAGGTGCCGCGCTTCGCCTTTGAGAAGTTCCCGGCAGCCGACAACACGCTGACCACCACCATGAAGTCCGTTGGCGAAGCCATGGCCATGGGCCGCAACTTCACCGAAGCCCTGCAGAAGGCCCTCCGCTCATTGGAGCAAAAGGGCTCGCAGCTGGACTTCAGCTCCGTGCCGGAGTACGAGGTTGCCGAGCTCATCGAGAAGGCCAAGCGTCCCACGACGGACCGCCTGCACCAAGTGCAGCGCGCGCTCCTGGGTGGCGCCACGGTGGAAGACCTCTTCGAAGCCACCAAGATCGATCCTTGGTTCCTGGACCAACTGCAGCTCCTTAACGAGACCGCGCAGGAGATCCGCCAGGCTGGCGTGCTCACCGAGGAAATGCTGCGCAACGCCAAGCGCCATGGTTTCTCCGACGAGCAGATCGGTGCCTTGACGCACAACAATGAGGCAGTGGTCCGCGGCGTCCGCCAGGCCTTGGGTATCCGTCCGGTCTACAAGACGGTGGACACCTGTGCCGCTGAGTTTGCCGCTTACACCCCGTACCACTACTCGTCCTACGACGAGGAAGATGAGGTAGGCCTGCACGCCAAGCCCTCCGTCATCATCCTTGGTTCAGGGCCCAACCGCATTGGCCAGGGCATCGAGTTCGACTACTCCTGCGTCCACGCCTCCATGGCGCTGCGCAAGGCCGGCTACGAGACCGTCATGGTCAACTGCAACCCCGAGACCGTTTCCACGGACTACGACGTTTCCACGCGCCTTTACTTCGAGCCGCTGACCCTTGAGGACGTCCTCGAGGTCATCGCCGCTGAAGAGCGCACCGGTGGCGTCATGGGCGTCTTCGTCCAGCTCGGTGGCCAGACGCCCCTGAAGCTTGCACAGCAGCTTGCCGACGCCGGTGTGCCGATCCTGGGCACCTCGCCTGAGGCGATTGACCTCGCAGAGCACCGGGGCGCCTTCGCCCGCGTCCTGGACGAAGCAGGCCTGACCTCCCCGAAGAACGGCACCGCCGTTTCCTTCGAGGATGCCAAGAAGATCGCTGACGAGATCGGTTATCCCGTGCTTGTCCGTCCGTCCTATGTCCTGGGTGGCCGCGGCATGGAGATCGTCTACGATGAGGCAAACCTCTCCCGCTACATCGCTAACGCCACGGAAATCACCACGGACCACCCGGTGCTGATTGACCGCTTCCTGGAAGACGCGGTCGAAATCGATGTCGATGCCCTCTTCGACGGCACCGACATGTACCTCGGCGGCATCATGGAACACATCGAGGAGGCCGGTATCCACTCCGGAGACTCGGCCTGTGTCCTTCCTCCGATCACACTTGGCAACAACGTGATCGAGCGCGTGCGCACTGCAACGCGGGCCATCGCTGAGGGCGTGGGCGTCCGTGGCCTTATCAACATCCAGTTCGCGCTGGCCTCCGACGTCCTGTACGTCCTTGAAGCGAACCCGCGTGCTTCGCGTACGGTACCGTTCGTTTCCAAGGCCACTGGCGTTCAGATGGCCAAGGCTGCCGCACTGATCGGTACTGGTGTCACCATCAACCAGCTCCGCAGCGCCTACAAGATGCTGCCGGAAACCGGTGACGGTTCCACCTTGCCCCTGGACGCTCCGGTCGCCGTCAAGGAAGCTGTCCTGCCGTTCAGCCGCTTCCGTACGCCAGAGGGCAAGGTTGTCGACTCCCTGCTCGGGCCCGAAATGCGGTCCACGGGCGAAGTCATGGGTATCGACAAGCACTTCGATACCGCATTCGCCAAGAGCCAGGCCGCCGCAAACAACGCGCTGCCCACCGAAGGCAAGATCTTCGTTTCCGTAGCCAACCGCGACAAGCGCTCGGTGATCATGGGCGTCAAGCGCCTCTCGGACCTTGGCTTCGAGATCGTCTCCACGGGTGGCACGGCTGACGTCCTGCGCCGCAACGGCATCCAGGCGACTCCGGTCCGCAAGGTGGCCGAGGGCAGCAGCGCCGAAGGTGAAGGCACTATCGCAGACCTCGTCATTGCCGGCGAGATCGACATGGTGTTCAACACCCCGTCCGGTGGGGAAGCCCGCAGCGATGGCTACGAGCTCCGGGCAGCGGCTACCTCCATCGGCATTCCCTGCATCACCACTGTGGCTGAGTTCAACGCAGCCGTGCAGGCAATTGAGGCACTTCGCACCTACGAGTGGTCGGTCACCAGCCTGCAGGAGCACGCAGCCAACCTGAGCGCATCACAGGCCGCCGTCAATGCCTGACTCTGTTGTTGGGCACGAGGCCCAGGACGCGCAGCAGCCGGACCGGGAGTCATTTGGCTCCCGGCTGGCTGCCGCAATGGCCAGCCGCGGTCCGCTGTGCGTCGGAATCGATCCTCATCCCCAGCTTCTGGCTGACTGGGGACTGAACGACGACGTCGCCGGGCTGGAGCGCTTCTCGCTCAGCGTTGTGGAGGCCGTGGCTTCCCTCGCTGCCGCGGTGAAGCCGCAAGTGGCATTGTACGAACGCCACGGCTCGGCGGGCATGGCTGTCCTGGAGCGGACCCTGGCCGCAGCTGCCGAGGCGGATGTGCTGAGCATCGCCGACGCCAAGCGCGGTGATATCGGGTCCACCATGGCTGCCTACGCAGATGCTTGGTTGCGTGACGGTTCAGCCCTGGCTGCGGACTCAGTGACCCTGAGTCCCTACTTGGGCTTCGAATCCTTGCGTCCGGCCCTGGACCTTGCTGCGCAAAATGGCAGGGGAGTGTTTGTGCTCGCATTGACATCCAATCCGGAGGGAAAGTCTGTCCAGCACGTTGGCGGAAGCAACTCCGTCGCCCGGGGGATCGTCAATGCGGCCGCAGCCGAGAACCAGCGGTACGCGGGTGTCCTGGGTTCAGTGGGACTTGTTGTGGGCGCAACCATTGGTTCTGCACTCGAAGATCTGGACATCGATCTCGGCCCGGTCCGTGGAGCGATCCTGGCGCCCGGCTTGGGGGCGCAGGGTGCTACGCCCGCGGATCTCCGCTCGACCTTCGGCGCCGCCTATCCCACAGTGCTGGCTACGTCGAGCCGGGGCATCCTTGCCGCCGGTCCAACGAGGGCTGCCTTGCGGGCAGCTACCCAGGAAACGCTCGACGGCCTGCGGGCGGAATGATTCGCTGGCGCCTCATTGCGCAACCCGCCGCCTGCCGGTAGGTTCAGGATCAGTTTCGCGTGACGTGAATCACAAATCCGATCTGACAGGGGTTTGGCCGTGGGTCTGAAAGAGCTGACACCGCAGGAGCGTTCCGATGCTTTGGATAAGGCTGCAAAGGCGCGCGCTGTGCGGGCCGCAGCCAAAGAACGGCTCAAACGCGGTGAAGTAAGCATTGCTGAGCTGATCTCTTCAGGCACCACGGATGAAGCCATTGCGCGCATGCGCGTGGTGGAGTTGCTGGAGGCGCTCCCAGGCATAGGACCTGTACGTGCGGCCGGGATCATGGCGGACATAGGCATCGCCGGATCCCGGCGCATCAGGGGATTGGGAATTCACCAGGCCCGCGCGCTGGTAGATTTTATGGATACCCAGCAAAGCGTTTGACGCATCTCCCCGAAGGAATCCGTGAGCAAGAAACCTGGACTGACTGTCCTCGCAGGCCCAACTGCTGTTGGCAAGGGAACCGTATCCACCTACATCAGGGACAACTATCCAGAGGTCTGGCTTTCCGTCTCCGCCACCACCCGCGCCGCGCGTCCAGGGGAGAAGGATGGGGTTCACTACTTCTTCAAGTCCGCCGAAGAGTTTGACTCGCTGGTAGCCGATGGCGAACTCCTGGAGTGGGCCGTGGTCCACGGCCAGAACCGGTACGGCACGCTCCGGAGTACCGTGAATGCTGCCATTGCGGAGGGAAAATCGGTACTGCTCGAGATCGATCTTCAGGGCGCACGCCAGGTAAAAGCGGCTGTGCCGGATGCCAAGTTCGTCTTCCTGGCACCGCCCAGCTGGGAAGAAATGGTGCGCCGGCTTGTGGGTCGCGGCACCGAAACTGCCGAGGAACAGCAGCGCAGGCTGGAAACCGCTAAACTGGAACTTGCTGCTGAACCGGAGTTTGACCACACCGTCATTAATGACGACGTTCGCCGGGCAGCGGACGAGCTTGTTTCACTCATGGGGCTAACCCCGCACGAGCGCTAAAAGCGCTTGCACTTGTCGGCCCGCTAGAATTTGGAGATTTCGTGTCCACGAACCTTGAAGGCATCATCAACCCGCCGATCGATTCGCTGCTTGAGGCTGCCGATTCCAAGTACGGCCTGGTGATCTTCGGCGCCAAGCGTGCCCGCCAGATCAACGCCTACTACGCCCAGCTGCACGAGGGCCTCTTCGAGTACGTCGGTCCCTTGGTAGACACCAAGCTGAACGAGAAGTCACTGTCGATCGCCCTCCGCGAGATCAACGAAGGCCTCCTGGTTTCCACGCCGATCGAGCCCGCAGAATAAAACAGACTGCCTGTTGACGGAGGTCACGTGCGCATAGTCCTCGGAGTCGGGGGAGGGATCGCAGCCTACAAGGTTGCATCGCTCCTCCGGCTTTTTACTGAAGCCGGCCATCAGGTGACGGTCATCCCAACGGAAGCGGCCACCCGTTTCGTCGGCGTTGCTACGTGGGAGGCGCTCTCCGGAAACCCGGTCAGCAACAGCGTCTTTGACGACGTCGAGAAGGTCAACCATGTCCGTCTGGGCCACGAGGCTGACTTGATCGTCGTCGCACCGGCCACTGCGGACCTCCTGGCAAAGGCAGCCACAGGCCAGGCCGGTGACCTCCTGACCAACACGCTTCTCATGGCTCACGGTCCAGTGCTGTTCGCTCCTGCGATGCACACGGAAATGTGGCAGCATGCTGCAACCCAGGCCAACGTGGAAACCTTGCGGAGTCGTGGCATCACAGTCCTGGAGCCTGCCAGCGGGCGCCTGACCGGTGCCGATTCCGGTCCGGGCCGCCTGCCCGAACCTGAGGCCATTTTCACGGCCGCCGTGGCGTTGGCTGAGGCCACCACGGAGGCGGATTCACCCAAGACTGTGCCGGCAGCACATGCTTCCCTCGCTGGCCGTACGGTGACGATTTCGGCAGGTGGTACCAGGGAAGCATTGGACCCCGTGCGTTTCCTGGGTAACCGTTCGTCAGGCAAGCAGGGTGCGGCCCTGGCCGCGGCAGCGTTGGCTGCCGGTGCCACAGTGCGTTTCCTTGCCGCGCATATGGACGTCGAGCCACCCGCCGGCGTCGAGCTCGTCCGCGTTGAATCAGCCCTGGAGCTGCGTGAGGCAGCGCTGAAAGCGGCGGTGGATTCCGACGTCGTAATTATGGCTGCGGCTGTAGCGGATTTCCGCCCCGCAGAGGTTTCGGACACCAAGATCAAGAAGGTCGACGGCGAGGATGCACCCTTGGTGCGCCTGGTTCGCAACCCGGACATCCTGCATGAACTGGTCGAACGGCGCAACGCCGAGGGTGGCCAGCAGCTGATCGTGGGTTTTGCCGCCGAGACCGGTGATGCCCAAGGCGACGTTCTGGAGCATGCCACGGCGAAACTCAAGCGTAAGGGCTGCGACCTCCTGGTGGTCAACCACGTCGGGGTTGGCCGCGTCTTCGGCCAGGACGATAACTCCGTAGTGATCCTTTCCGGCCATGGCGCAGAACCACAGTCGGCATCCGGCTCCAAGGCTGACGTCGCCGCGGCAGTCGTGGATCGGGTGGGCTCCGAATTGGCCAGGGTTTTTCCAGGCCGGTAACACCCACCGGCGGTAGCCGCCGCCCGCAATTCTTAGCATAGGGACACACGGCAGATGCCGCCGTCCCGCAACACAGTAAGGTGGTCGAGTGACTTTACCGCTGCACCATGAACACCATGGCACCCCGTCCAAGCTCCGGCTCTTCACGTCCGAGTCGGTCACTGAAGGGCACCCGGACAAGATCTGCGACCAAATCAGTGATGCCATCCTGGATGGGCTGCTGGCTGCCGATCCCGAATCCCGGGTGGCTGTCGAGACCATGGCCACCACCGGCCTGGTCCACGTGGCCGGTGAGGTCACCACGGACGCTTACGTCGAGATACCGCAGATTGTCCGCGAGACCATTCTTGGCATTGGCTACGATTCTTCCGCCAACGGTTTCGACGGTGCCCGCTGTGGCGTCTCGGTGTCCATCGGGCAGCAGTCCAACGACATCGCCGGCGGCGTCTTCAACTCCCTTGAGGCACGTGAAGGCCGCCAGGAGGACGACTACGATCTCCAAGGCGCGGGCGATCAAGGCATCATGTTCGGCTACGCCAGCGATGAAACTGCGTCCTACATGCCGACGCCCATCTGGCTTGCACATCGGTTGTCCGAGCGCCTTACTGAGGTCCGTAAGAGCGGCGAACTTGCCTACCTTCGTCCCGATGGCAAGACGCAGGTCACAGTAGGGTACGACGGCGATCGCCCGGTTTCGGTTGAAACGGTAGTGATTTCCAGCCAGCACGCCGAAGACGCGAGCCTGGAGCAACTGCGCGCCGACCTCGCGAGCCACGTCATCGATCCCGTTCTGGCGGCATCCAACCTTGACATCTCCCATGTAGCCAACATCCTGAACCCGGCGGGTGCCTTCGTGATCGGCGGCCCGGTTGGCGATGCCGGTCTCACTGGTCGCAAGATTATTGTCGATACCTATGGCGGGTTCTCGCGGCATGGTGGAGGCGCCTTCTCCGGCAAGGACCCTTCCAAGGTAGATCGGTCGGCTGCCTACGCCATGCGCTGGGTTGCCAAGAACGTGGTAGCTGCAGGTCTGGCCAAGCGCGCCGAGATCCAGATTGCCTACGCTATTGGCCAGGCACGTCCGGTGGGAACCTATGTAGAGACCTTCGGCACGGAAACTGTTGACCCGGCCCGCATCAGCGAGGCCATCAACGAGCTCTTCGATCTCCGTCCCCGCGCCATCATTGATGCCTTGGACCTCAAGCGTCCCATTTACACCAAGACGGCGGCTCACGGCCACTTCGGCCGCGACGAGCCCGACTTCACGTGGGAACGCCTGGACCGTGTGGCGGACCTGAAGGAATTCTTCAACGCCTGATCTTCCGCTTATCCGCCTGTGCCAGCGGCGTGTTTGTAACTTTGTCGGTGGCCCATGATTGGCTGGAGCCAGAGAGATGCCCGCAGTGGGTCAATCCCGCTGCGGGCATCCTGCGTTCACATGTGGAAAGTCCGCGCAACTGAGTTGGAGGTGAAGAGTATGGCCGGACACGAAGCCCAGCCGTCGCTGCTTCAACCTTCTTTGCTGCAAGGATTCCCGGACAAGTCTCCCGTCAGTGGACTCCCGCTGGCGGCAGTGAATCCAGTCGCCCGCGTGGTGCTGGAATCCTCCCTGCCACACCTGGATCGGCCCTTCGATTACAGTGTGCCCGCTGAGCTCGCTGATTCTGCTGTTCCCGGAGTCCGCGTGAAAGTGAAGTTCAACGGCCAGGAGCTTAACGGCTTCGTGCTGGAACGCGTCGATACTTCGGACGCCGGCCACCCGCTGACCCCGCTTCACAAAGTAATCTCCACACTGTCGGTCCTGACGCCCCACATCGCTGAGTTGGCTGGAACGGTAGCTGCGCGCTACGCCGGAACCTTGAGCGATGTCCTGCGTACTGCTGTTCCTCCTCGCGTTGCCAAAGTGGAGAAGGAGCTATTCTCCGGAGACGCAGCGCGGGATTCGGAGCTTCCGTCAAAGGCGCCGGACGCCCATGCCTGGGGTTCCTACTCCAACGGAGCACCGTACCTCCATCACCTGGCCGGCGGCGGATCGCCCAAGGCTGTCCTCACTGCGCTGCAGGGATTCGGCCCCGACGGGTGGCCTTCGCTGGTTGCCTCGGCTGTGGCGGCAGTCCGGGCTTCCGGCCGTGGTGCCGTGGTGGTCGTCCCCGATTACAGGGATCTCGAACAGCTTGAGGCGGCCCTCGCCAAAGTCCTGCCAGCGGGTGACGTCGCACGGCTGACTGCTGACGACGGTCAAACTCCGCGCTACCGGAGCTACCTGCGAATCCTCAGTGGCGAAGCGCGCGTAGCCATCGGCACACGCTCCGCCGCCTATGCGCCGGTCCGGGAGTTGGGACTCGTGGTCTGTTGGGACGACGGTGACGACCTCCACATCGAGCAGCGGGCTCCCTATGCGCACACACGCGAAGTGCTGCTCCTGCGGGCCGAGCAGGAGAACGCAGCCTGCCTGATGGCATCACACAGCCGCAGCACTGAACTCCAGCGCCTGGTTGAAATGCAATGGGCTGTGCCCATCGAGGCGCCGCGAACGGTCATTCGCTCCACTGTTCCGCGCGTCCTGAACACAGCTGACAGCTTTGAACAGGAACGTGATCCCCTGGCCCGGATTGCACGTTTGCCTGGAGCAGCTTGGCGTGCGGCCAAGGAAGGCCTCGAACATGGCCCTGTGCTGGTGCAGGTTGCACGTGCTGGCTACGCGCCCTCTTTGGCTTGCGAGACGTGCCGGGAACTGGCCCGCTGCAACAACTGCCAAGGACCGCTGGCCATCTCCAGCAGTTCCGCCATGCCGCTTTGCCGCTGGTGTTCCACGCCGGCGCCGCAGTGGCGATGCAACCATTGCAACGGCACCCACCTGCGCCGTAGTGCGACAGGAGCTGTGCGAACGGCGGAGGAACTAGGGCGGGCTTTTCCTGGAAAAACGGTTATCACCTCGTCGGGGGAGAACATCAAGGCAACGGTGCCTGATGCTCCGGCATTGGTGGTTGCTACAGTTGGCGCCGAACCCGTGGCTCCCCAAGGGTACGCAGCCGCGTTGCTTCTGGATGGCAATTCATTGCTCCGCCGGGAAAACCTGCGGGCCGGTGAGGACACTGTTCGGCGGTGGTTCAACGCTGCGTCCCTGGTGAGACCCTCCAACCAAGGTGGCTTGGTCATCATCACGGCAGACGACACAACCGCTACCGGAGCCCTGCTGCGCTGGGACGCACCGGGCTACGCGTCGCGTGAACTGGCACTCAGGAAGGAACTCCAGCTTCCCCCGGCAGTGCGGGTAGCTTCAGTGACCGGGCCAAGGGCCGACGTCGCGCGCTTTTCCGATACCTTCGAGGCAAGCGTCAAGCTAAAGTCCGGTACGAAGCTCCGCAGCGCCGGTCCGGCCCCACTTCAGCTGTTCTCCAGTGGTGCCCAAGGCGCCGGACGTGAGGCCGAGGCAGACGTCCGTACTCTGTATTTCATTCCTTACGCAGACGCCGCAGATGCTACTCGTGCCATGCGTGCCGTCAAGGCAGCGAACGCGGCGAAGCGCACAGCCGGACCAGTTCAGCTGCGGCTTGACGGCGTGGACGTCTTGTAGCGTTTGCGAAGTTCTACGACCTCTTCGGCCGCAGCCAGCAACTGCCGGGCGGATTCGTCCCAGTTGAAGTCTCCAGCACGTTCCACGGACCTGCGGGAACGTTCTTGCCACAATCTGTCATCGCCCAACGCCGTGACAGCCGCAGCGAACTCCGAGGGCGACTCCGGGTCAACATAACTGACCGCATCGGCGCCCACTTCCCTGAAAATCGGAATGTCGCTGGCGATAACAGGAGTTCCCAGTGACATCGCCTCCACCAGGGGCAGGCCATATCCCTCGGCCCGGGACAAGCTGATGAGTGCAGTTGCCCTGGTCAAAAGCTCTTCATATTCGGCGTCCGTTACACCGTTATGGAAATGGACCCTTGCGCCGTGGGGGACCATGGCCTCGAGTTCCGCCCGACGCTGGGGCGTAATCCGGCTAAGCAAGTGCAGTGTGTAATCCGGCAGGCCTGCCATTCCCCGAATCATGGTTTCCACATTCTTATAAGGCATGAAAGAACCCATGTACAGCAGGGTCTTATCCGCCCCGGCTGTAGGATCGCGGGGAGTCTGGCCGGGCTGCGGGGCATTGCCAACGATCCGCACGGGGCGCGTGGTCAAGGTGTACTTGGCCATCAAAGCTTCCGTGGTCCTGCTGATGGTGGCCACCACGTCAGCCCGGTTCAGCAGCAGGCGCTGCGGCCAGAACGCCTTGTGGTACAGCCTCCAGAGCAGGCGAACCGGAGCCGGTAGGAAGCCCGGGGGAGCGGGGTGTTCATAATAGATGAGATCGTGCAGCGTAAGGATCAGGCCATACTTCCGCCCCAGGGTTCCCATGGTCTGCATTGGGCACACCACCACATCCGCGCCCAAGGAGTTGACCTTGCCGGCAACGAACAGTTCGCGTGGGGACAGCGGGCTGTTGACCATCACATAGGGCACGTGAGGAAGCAACGCGAGTTGGCGTTTGTCATTGATGAGCATGGTGACATCGGCAATTTTGGATGTTGCTGCAATGAGGCTAGAACCGTAGCGGCTGATGCCATCATGATGGTCCGTCCTGGTGAAGCGGGCGTCGATGACAATTTTCACGCGGGGTGTTCCTCCAGGAAGGTGCGGATAGCTGCGGCCGCCGGGGCCGGCGTCTCGTAATGGATCAAATGCCCGACGTCGGGAATCACTTCCAGGGTGGCCTCTGGAAGGCGCTCCATCAGTTTGTGCTGGTTGGGCAAAGTGGCGATCTCGTCTTTTTCGCCGGCGATCAGCAGCACGGGGAGGTTCAACTCCTCGGCGACATCCCCCACGGTGCCCGATACGGATGCCTTGAAAGACTCGAGCAAGCTCCTTCGATCGGCGAAGGCGCTGAAGTAGGCGTCGTGCTGGCCGTGAATGAAGCGGCGCAGGTCTTTGTCCTTGGTCTTAGCCATGGTGATACTCATGACCCGGACAATGGCGCGGTTGCGCAGGAGGGCAAGTCCAAGGCGCCTTGGAAGCTTGGCGGACACCTGGTAGTAAAACACCGCGAGCTTGGTCATGATCCCCTTGGGACCTTCCAAAGCGGGTGCAGCGATGGGGTTGATCAGGATCAATGGATAAATGGCGCCGGGGTTCCGGGCCGCAAAATGACTCGCGACGATGGAGCCAAACGAGTGGCCCAGCAGCACGGTCTTGGGACCCAGGCCCAGCGCGGCCATGAAGCCGGAGATGAAATGGCCGTAACGCTCAACCGAGTGTTCGTCGTCGCGGAAAGGATCTGAACTGCCAAACGCCGGGAGGTCGGGCATGATAATCCGCATGTCCGGAAGCAGGTCCGCTACACGGAGTAATCCATGGTGGTCACCCCTAAAACCGTGAATGACCAAAATCGTGCGGGTATCCTGCATGGGTTTGACGGGCTCGTATGTCCAATAAGCTACTTTGCTGCCATCGACGTCCACGTCGGAGGCGACGGTACGTCCCGGCAGGGACTTGCTGAAGAACTCAATCGGGGCATCTGCACCTTCAGGGGTGTGCGCGGTGTCCACTTTTTCCATTCGGCCGTTCCTAATTCACGTTGTCCGGGTGCGAGCCCGTGCGGTGGTGGCGTTCAAGCGCGGCCATGCCGTCCATGTCTGCTGCCTCCAGTTCGAAGTCGAAAACAGCAAAGTTCTCTTTGATCCGACCAGCGGAGCTGGCTTTCGGAATCACGAGGTTCCCAAGCTGGAGATGCCACCGGATGATGATCTGGGCGGGGGTCCTGCCGTACTTTTCAGCCAACTCCACGATCGCGGGGTCGGCCAGGACCTGTCCACGGCCCAGTGGACTCCATGCTTCGGTTCGGATCCCGAGTTGTTCGTGCAGTGTCCGCAGCCTGGCCTGCTGAAGCCAAGGGTGCAGCTCGATCTGATTAACGGCTGGGACCACTTCGGCTTTCTGCATGAGTTCTTCCAAGTGGCCGGGCTGGAAATTCGAAACTCCTATGGCCCGCACTTTGCCTTCCCTGTACAGGGTTTCCATGGCTTTATAGGTCTCTACGAACAGGCCTCGGCCGGCACATGGCCAGTGGATGAGGTAAAGGTCCACGTAGTCCAATCCGAGGTTGGCCATGGATGAATCGAAAGCGCGGAGCGTGGAGTCGTAGCCGTGGTCGTCATTCCAGACCTTGGTGGTGACAAAGACGTCTTCACGGGTCAGGGCGTGCACTGATTCTCCCGAACCACCCGTGCCGAGGTTTGCCTCGTTGGCGTCGCCGATTGCACCACCGATCGCACGGCCTACGCCTACCTCATTGCGATACATGGCCGCGGTATCGAACCGCCGATAGCCTTCGCCGAGGGCGGTGCTCACCAAAGCCTCTGCTTCTTTTGGCGGCACCTTATAGAGTCCGGATCCCAAGCGGTCCATCATCACGCCATTGTTCAGGGTCAGCCGGGCCGGGAATCTCATATCAACGACTCTACCCATTCCGCGGCGGAATGCCTCAGGACTGGCCGTTGAAACTCACCAAGCGGCGCGCAGAGGCTTCATCAAGGATGAGGTCCGTGGCAAGTCCGGCTGCCAAGGCGCCCTGCAGGCCGTTGATTTTGGAGGCGCCGGAAACGACGCAAATCCGCCGCCGTACCTGCCGCAATTGTTCGTGGCTTGGCCCGGTGGACCGTTGGTTCAGGGTAATGCCGTCAGATGATCCATCACTGCGGAAGAAGACAGTGGCGACGTCGCCCACTACGTCGTCGGCAGCCAACATGTTGAGGTCTCGTTCGTCGAGGTAGCCGCCAGCGTACACATGGCTTGGATAGTCCGAATCTACGGATCCAACACCGAAAATGGCGATGCTCATCCGGGCCTGCAGATCCAGGATGCGTTGAACGCTGCGCTCATTCCACATTGCTGTCTTGGTAGCTGCGTGATCGAAGAACGCGGGCACCGGAAATTGTTCCACCCGCGCTCCGTAGGCGCTGCCAAAGCGTCGCATGATGTCGCTCGCGTAGGTGATGCCGGTTGTTTGCATGTTCCCGGCGCCGTTGAGTTGGACAACGATGGTGTCGTGCGTGACCTTCCTGGTCAGGTGCCGGCTCACAGCGCTAAGCGTTGCACCCCAGGCAATGCCGATGATGGCATTGGAATCCACCAGGGGTCCTATCGTCCGCGCTGCCTGCATGGCCACGCGGTCCAGCGTTTCCGCCTCGTTCAAGGTGTCCAGCACCGGCACCACGTGGACGTCCACTTTGAATTTGTCGCGAATCTGGCTCTCCAACTCGGGAGCGGTGTCAAATGGGCTGCGGATCTGGACCTGGACCAGGCCTGTTTCCCGGGCGGAAGACAACAACCTGGAGACGGTGGAACGGGAGGTCCTGAGCTCCCGCGCGATTGCGTCCATGGTCAGGTCCTGCAGGTAATACATTTGTGCGGCCCGGAGGGCATCCGAGTGACGTGAGCGTCCCATCTCATTTCCTTACTGCACGTTTGTGCAAATAGCTTGACTCCATTTTCCACCTTCGCCAGATTAGTGGTGAAAGGTGCAGCGAACGTAACGCCGCGCACAAACCAAGCCCAAGGGAGCAGTTTTGGGACACAACAGGATTTCCGGTACCTCCTCTGATGCGCACAGGCGCGAATCTGTAACCGCCTTGCGGGAGCGGCCTTCGGCGAAAGTACTCATTATCGGTGGCGGTATCAACGGCGTAGGAACCTTCCGGGACCTCGCCCTGCAGGGCATTGACGTCGCGCTCGTGGAGCGTGGGGACTACTGCCAAGGCGCCAGCGGTGCATCCTCGCACATGATCCATGGCGGTATTCGATACCTGGAGAACGGTGAGTTCCGCCTTGTCCAGGAATCAGTGGTGGAGCGCAACCGTCTCCTTCGGATCGCCCCGCACTACGTCAAGCCGCTGCAGACCACCATTCCTATCTTCAGCACCTTCTCGGGAATCCTGTCCGCTCCCATGCGCTTCCTCACCCACAAGCAGGGCAAACCGAACGAACGCGGCGCCTTCCTCATCAAGCTCGGCTTGAGCATGTACGATTTCTTCTCCCGTGACGGCGGCAGCGTCCCCCGGCACCAGTTCCGCGGCAAGGACAAGGCTTTGGCGGAGCTACCCAAGCTGCACCCGGGAATCAAATACGCGGCAACCTACTTTGACGCGTCGGTCCACAACCCTGAGCGGCTCACCCTGGACGTGCTTCAGGATGGCGAGAAGGCCGGACGCGGCGGTGGCCTCCCTGACGGGACGGCCCGCGCCAGCAACTACGTCTCACTGGTTTCCATGGGCACCGATGGAGTGCGGCTCCGCGATGAACTGACCGGCAAGGAATTCGATTTCCAGGCCGACGTTATCGTCAACACCACCGGTGCATGGGTAGACCTCACCAACCAGGCCATGGGAGCCGCCAGCCAGTTCATGGGCGGCACCAAGGGCTCGCACATCGTGCTGGACCACCCTGAACTGCTGGCCGCCTGCAACGGCCGGGAGATCTTCTTCGAACACACAGACGGCCGCATCGTCCTTATTTACCCCATGGGGGACCGGGTGTTGGTCGGCACCACGGACGTTGACGCCGACATGTCAGAAGACGCCGTCTGTACAGAATCCGAAATCGACTACTTCTTCAAGCTGATCGGCCACGTCTTTCCGAGCATCACGGTGGATCGTGGCCAGATCGTGTACAGCTTCGCTGGGGTCCGCCCCCTGCCGCGTCACGACGCCACCCAGCCGGGATTCGTCTCAAGGGACTACAGGATCGAACGCAGCGTCCGCTCCGGCGAAGGTGCCCTGACGACGCCAGGCGGTAAGGCCGCCGTCGTACTCAGCTTGGTGGGTGGCAAATGGACCACCTTCCGGGCGCTTGCCGAACACATGACCAACGACGTCCTTCGAGAACTGGGTCAGGAACGGAAAGTTTCGACGGCGAAGCTCGCCATCGGTGGCGGCGCCGGCTTCCCTGCAACGGAACAGGGCGAACAGGAGTGGATCAAGAAGCACATGGGGCCGGGCTTGGACGCAGATCGCGTGGCTGGGCTCCTGACCCGGTATGGAACGAGGGCAGAGGCAGTCATCAATTACCTCAACGCCGGACACGACTCGCCCCTTCGTTCCACCCGGGAACTCAGTGTTCGCGAGTTGGCCTTCATGGCTGAGCACGAGCAGATCGGGCACCTCGTTGATGTACTCATCCGACGGACGTCCTTGGCGTTCCGGGGGCTGGTGACCGGTGAGTTGCTGAATGAAATTGCTGCGGCATTGGCTGAACCGCTTGGTTGGGATGCCGCTGTCCGTGAGGCTGAAATCCGCCACGCCCAGGAAGTCCTGCAGCGGTTCCACAAGGTTGACGTCCACAGTCTCGTAGCCTGAGGACGACTGCACAAAATGCTGACCGTCCCGCTGTTCGACGGGGACGGAAAACGGGGTAGGTGAGCCCCTTGGGGCCCACTACACCGGGGTGGTTGCGGAAAACGGAACCGTCCCAACAGCCTTTTCAACCCGCGAGGAGGCTGACAACAGAAAAATGAGGAGTCAAAGATGTCTCTTGGAATAGTTTTCCTTTCCGAAGTATTCGGAACCATGATGCTGACCCTGTTGGGTTGTGGCGTCGTGGCCAACGTTGCGCTCAAAGGCACCAAGGGCAACAACGGTGGATTCTTGATGGTGACGTGGGGCTGGGGTATTGCGGTCTTCGCGGGCGTTTTCGTGGCCGCAAAGTCCGGTGCGCACCTGAACCCCGCTGTCACCTTGGGCCTGCTTGTGAAGGGAAGCAAGGAGTACGCGCCCGATGTCAGCGTGGACTTCGCGTCCACATTGACGTACTTCGGCGGCGAACTGCTCGGTGCATTCCTGGGCGCCGTTGTTTGCTGGCTCGCTTACAAGCAGCACTTTGATGAGGAGCCGCTGGCAGCCAACAAACTGGGAACGTTCTCCACCGGTCCTGCCATCCGATCAACCCCGTGGAACCTCATCACCGAAATCATTGGCACGTTCGTCCTGGTCTTCGTCATCCTGACTTTTGGCGGCACCCCCTCGGGCCTTGGGCCGTTGGCTGTGGCGCTGCTCGTGGTCGGTATCGGCGTCTCCATCGGTGGACCGACCGGTTACGCCATCAACCCGGCACGTGACCTGGGTCCCCGCATCGCACACGCCATCCTCCCCATCAAGGGGAAGGGCTCCAGCGACTGGGCCTACTCCTGGATCCCGGTCGTCGGGCCCCTTCTTGGCGGTACCCTTGCTGGCCTCGTTTCCCTCTGGGTGCCTGCCATCATGCCCTCAGCCGCTGGCTGATTCCTGGACACGCAGTCCTCAACAGATCACACACACTTATCCACATATCGTTTCAAAACCACTTCAGACAAGGACGTCACCATGAATCAATACGTCATCGCCATCGACCAGGGCACCACCAGCTCCCGAGCCATCGTCTTTGACCACACGGGCAATATTGTGTCAACGGGACAGATGGAACACGAGCAGATCTTCCCGCAGGCAGGCTGGGTTGAGCACAACCCCGCCGAGATCTGGAACAACACCCGCGAGGTCATTGCCTCCGCCCTGTCCAAGGCGAACCTGACACGGCACGACATCGCCGCCGTCGGTATTACCAACCAGCGCGAAACCGCAGTGGTCTGGGACAAGAACACGGGCGAGGCCGTTTACAACGCCATCGTCTGGCAGGACACGCGCACCCAGCCGATTGTGGACGAGCTTGCCAAGGATGGTGGACCTGAACGGTTCAAACAGAAGGTTGGCCTCCCGCTGGCTACCTACTTCTCCGGGACGAAGATCAAATGGATCCTGGACAACGTCGACGGCGCCCGCGAACGCGCCGAAGCCGGTGACCTGTTGTTTGGAAACACCGACGCCTGGGTTCTCTGGAACCTGACTGGTGGAGTCGACGGCGGCGTGCACGTCACCGATGTCACCAACGCGTCCCGCACCCTGTTCATGGACCTTGAGACGCTGCAATGGGACCAGGAAATCCTTGATGTCTTCGGCGTCCCGGCCTCCATGATGCCCGCCATCAAGTCCTCCTCCGAGGTCTACGGGCACGTCCACACCTCCCAGTTGCTCCGGGAAACTCCAGTGGCCGGCATCCTCGGCGATCAGCAGGCAGCAACGTTTGGCCAGGCAGCATTCCAGGCCGGCGAAGCGAAAAACACCTACGGCACCGGCTGCTTCCTGATCTTCAACACGGGCGAAGAGATCGTCCACTCGAAGAACGGTCTGCTCACCACTCTGGGATACAAGCTGGGCGACAACAAGCCGCACTACGCACTTGAAGGCTCCATCGCCGTCACCGGCTCGTTGATCCAGTGGCTTCGTGACAACCTCGGCATGATCAGTTCCGCTCCGGAGGTCGAAGACCTGGCAGCCGCAGTACAGGACAACGGAGGCGTCTACATCGTCCCGGCGTTCTCAGGCTTGTTCGCTCCGTACTGGAGGGCTGACGCGCGCGGCGCCATTGTGGGCCTCACCCGCTTCGCCAACAAGGGCCACATTGCGCGTGCGGCCCTCGAGGCCACGGCGTTCCAGACCCGCGAGGTCCTGGACGCCGTCAACGCGGACTCGGGCGTTCCCCTCACCGAACTGAAGGTCGACGGCGGCATGGTCGCCAACGAGGCACTCATGCAGTTCCAGGCAGACATCCTCGGCGTACCCGTAGTCCGCCCGAAGGTGGTTGAAACCACGGCACTGGGCGCCGCGTACGCCGCTGGCCTGGCTGTTGGATTCTGGAAGGACCTCGGTGAACTCAGTGCCAACTGGGGCGAGGACAAGCGCTGGGAGCCGCAGCTGCCCGCCGAAGAGCAGGAGCGGCAGTTGCGGCTTTGGAAGAAGGCCGTAACCAAATCCATGGATTGGGTCGACGAAGACGTGAAGTAAGGCCAGCGACCTGACGCCTTAGCTGTTATGGGGGCCCCGCCCGCTACGCGGACGCCCGAAGCCGCTCCCGGGCCCCCATAACAGCACGGCGTCAATTAAGCCGGCCTTCTGTAAGCCGGCCGCTGCGCCGCCAACCATGATTTGTCGGCGAGTGGAAGGATGATCGTGCGCTATTGTAGATCTATGCGTGCGATCCTTCTGCTTAGCTAGCCGCCCGGCCATCAACTGCCGAGCGGCCGCCCCTCCATTGTCGAGGGGCTTTTGTGTGTCCGGGGCTTACCTGGGGGCGCAGCAGGAGGCAATACCGCCATCGAAGAACAGAAGAGGGCAGCAGTGAGCGTTCAGCCGGAGACAGAGACCGGAACAGCACAGACAGCCGCAGCTGGAGCGCCTGAAGAAGGCGTCTACAGCTTCGCCGCGATGGAAGCCAAGTGGCCGCAGGTCTGGGAGGACCTCAAGGTGTTCACCCCGCTTGACGACGGTTCGCGGGAGCGTCGCTACGTGCTGGACATGTTTCCCTACCCCTCCGGTGACCTTCATATGGGCCATGCCGAGGCCTTTGCCATGGGCGATGTCGTCGCACGTTACCTGCGCCAGAAGGGCTTCGATGTCCTGCACCCCATCGGCTGGGATTCTTTCGGCCTTCCCGCTGAGAACGCGGCCATCAAGCGCAACGCCCACCCCAGCGAGTGGACCTACGCCAATATCGATACACAGGCAGCTTCATTCAAGCGCTACGCCATTTCGGCTGACTGGTCCCGGCGCCTGCACACGTCCGATCCCGAGTACTACCGTTGGACCCAGTGGCTGTTCAAGCGCTTCTACGAGCGTGGCTTGGCGTACCGCAAGGACTCGCCCGTCAACTGGTGCCCCAAGGACCTCACCGTCCTCGCGAACGAGCAAGTCGTTAACGGTGCCTGCGAACGCTGTGGCACTCCCGTCACCAAGAAGTCGCTGAACCAGTGGTACTTCAAGATCACCGACTACGCCGACCGCCTGCTCGAGGATATGGACCAGTTGCAGGGCCACTGGCCCGAGCGCGTGCTGGCCATGCAGCGGAACTGGATTGGCCGCTCCGAAGGGGCCCATGTCCGCTTTGTCATCGAGGCGACGCAGGACCGTGCCGAGCGCGAAGTCACCGTCTTCACCACCCGTCCGGACACCCTCTACGGCGCGACCTTCTTCGTCGTTGCAGCCGATGCACATTTGGCCCTTGACCTCGTCACACCTGAACATCATGACGAACTCATGGCTTACCGGGAAAAGGTCAAAGCCCTCTCCGAGATAGAGCGCCAGTCCACAGAGCGTGAGAAGACCGGTGTGTTTACCGGACGCTACGCGATCAATCCGCTCAACGGTGAGAAGCTCCCTGTATGGGCAGCCGATTACGTTCTGGCCGACTACGGCACCGGAGCCATCATGGCCGTGCCCGCGCACGACCAGCGTGACCTCGACTTCGCCAAGGCGTTCGGCCTGCCCGTCCGCGCCGTACTGGATACCGGGGACGAAGACCCCGCAGAGACCGGTGTTGCCACCGCGGGCGAAGGAACGCTCAAGAACTCCGGCGACCTGGATGGACTGTCCAAGTCCGAAGGCATCCCTGCTGCCATCGAAATCCTGGAGAAGCTGGGAACCGGCGAAAAGTTCGTGAACTTCCGCCTGCGTGACTGGCTGTTGAGCCGCCAACGTTTCTGGGGTACGCCCATTCCGATCATCCACTGTGCCGAATGTGGTGAAGTGCCCGTCCCGGACGACCAGCTTCCCGTGAAGCTGCCCGAGAACCTCCGTGGTGAGGCGCTGGCGCCGAAGGGAACCTCCCCGCTGGCTGCCGCCGTCGAATGGGTCAACGTGGAGTGCCCCAACTGTGGCCGCGCAGCCCAGCGCGATACCGACACCATGGACACTTTCGTGGATTCGTCGTGGTACTTCCTGCGTTTCGTTTCGCCGGACTACACCGAAGGTCCCTTTGATCCCGAAAAGATCAACAATTGGATGCCTGTCGGCCAATACGTGGGCGGCGTCGAGCATGCGATCCTGCACCTGCTCTATGCCCGCTTCTTCACCAAGGTCATCAAGGACATCGGCCTGATTGAGGCAAGCGAGCCCTTTAGCGCGCTGCTCAACCAGGGCCAGGTCCTCAACGGTGGCAAGGCCATGAGCAAGTCACTGGGCAATGGCGTGGACCTTGGCGAGCAGCTGGACAAGTTCGGTGTGGACGCAGTACGCCTGACCATGGTCTTCGCCTCCCCGCCGGAGGACGACGTCGACTGGGCAGACGTTTCGCCGTCCGGTTCGGCGAAGTTCCTGGCCCGTGCCTGGCGCCTCGGCCAGGACGTTAGCAGCGAGCCCGGCGTCGATCCTGCCACCGGCGACCGCGCCCTGCGAACTGTCACCCACAAGACGATCGCGGATGCGGCTGAACTGCTGGACAACAACAAGTTCAATGTCGTGGTG
This sequence comes from Paenarthrobacter sp. 2TAF44, assembly GCF_052114885.1. Taxonomy (NCBI): domain Bacteria; kingdom Bacillati; phylum Actinomycetota; class Actinomycetes; order Micrococcales; family Micrococcaceae; genus Paenarthrobacter; species Paenarthrobacter sp. 2TAF44. The sequence goes on from NZ_JBFRFP010000013.1 coordinate 65,509, forward strand.
GCGCGCCTCATGGAGTTGGTCAACGCGACGCGAAAGACCATCGACTCCGGAGCAGGCGGAGCAGACCCCGCCGTGCGTGAGGCCGTCGAGGCCGTTGCAGTGATCCTGAGCCTTTTCGCTCCATACACGGCAGAGGATCTCTGGAACACGCTGGGACATCCTGCCTCAGTGGCCAATGCCGGCTGGCCGAAACACGACGACGCTCTGCTCGTGCAGGACACCGTCACCGCCGTTGTCCAGGTACAGGGGAAGGTCCGCGACCGGTTGGAAGTATCGCCGGATATCCGCGAGGACGAACTCCGCGAACTCGCACTCTCGTCCGAAAATGTTCAGCGCGCCATGGATGGCCGTGGCATCCGCACCGTGATCGTCCGGGCGCCTAAACTGGTGAACATCGTCCCCGCCTAAACGAGGCACTTAACAAGGCATCAGGGACTTTACGGCCGCCGGCATTGTGCCGGCGGCCGGTCACCTTTGTTGGAGGTTGCGTGCCCGAGCGAGAACCACCTGCCTGGATGTGGCTCAAGGAACGGCTGTCCCGCCTGCGGCAGCCCGCGCTCCCGGTTCCGGTCGCCGACGAGGCGCTTCCCGCCGTCGTAAAGACCGCTGTAGTGACAGATTCTGCAGCTGCCCTGCCGGCTGACTGGGTTGCAGCATTTGCTGCGGACGGCCGTCTGGCCGTCGTTCCCATGCCCGTCATGGTGGGAAGCGAGATCTACGGTGAGGGCGAAGACGATATCACCGAGACGTTGGCCGTTGCCTTGGCATCGGGTGCATCAGTGAAGACGTCCCGCCCCTCGCCCGGTCAGTTTGAACAGGCATATCGCGCCGCTCAAAGTCGCGGCTTCGAAGCGGTAGTGTCGATCCATATTTCCTCTGAATTGTCAGGAACCGCCGATGCTGCGCGCTTGGCTGCAGCCCGGGTTGATATCCCTGTGGAGGTGCTCGACTCCCGCACCGTCGGCATGGCACAAGGCATGGGTGTGCAGAGCGCGGTAGTCGCAGCGGCCGCTGGCCAGTCCGCAGCTGAAGTTCGTGCTTTCGCGGAGAAGCGCATGGAGCGAACCAAGGTTTATTTCTACGTTCCCAGCCTTGAGCAGCTGAGGCGCGGGGGACGCATTGGAGCGGCAGCATCGCTGCTGGGGACAGTGCTGGCCATCAAGCCAATACTCGCAGTCGACGGCGGCAGGATCGTTCCGCTGGAAAAGGTCCGTTCCGCTGTCCGCGCCGTTGCCCGGCTCGAGGAGATCGTGGCCGCTGATGTTGCTTCAAGACCTGCTGGTCAGCAACGGTTGGCGGTTCATCATTTTGGTAACCAGTCAGAGGCCGAAGCGTTGGCAGAACGGCTGAGCGATAAATGCCCGGACTGTCCGCCACCGCAGATCAGCGCCCTGCCGGCAGTCCTCGCTGCGCACGCGGGCTTGGGCGTTCTGGCGGTGATCGTGGGGGAGAGCAGTACGCCCGCGTGAGCTTATCCACATAGGCTAAGACCCCCACTGAGTTCCCATCGCGTCGGTCGTAGGCTCGAATCATGCCACGCTGGAATCGGGATGGATCCCCAGACGCCGCAGCGCTGGCAGCCAGGCGACGCTTTGCCTCGGGACTGAACCCTCCAGAGGGTCCCGCTCCCTTGCTTTCCATCCCTCCATTGGACCAGGCCGTTCCGGACGAAGTGACTACCGATCTCCTCCATGGTCAAGAGACGATGACGGTGCGGACTCGGTGGCGAACGTCGTGGAGGGTAGCGGTTGCCGTTTTCGTTGTTGGTGCAGCATGCGCAGCATGGTTCCTTATTCAGGCGACTACTGGCCAGCCCACTATGGAGCCCTTGAGTCAGTCGGTATCGGCTGGAACAGTGCCCGAGGGTGGGGAGCCTGAATCGACTCGATCGGCAACGCCGCCACAAGACATGAAGATGCTGTTGGTCCACGTTGCCGGGGCAGTGCAGAAACCCGGTGTCGTTTCGCTTCCCGAAGGAAGCCGGGTCTTTCAGGCGATCGATGCTGCGGGCGGTGCAACTGCCAGCGCTGACCTAAATGGTCTCAACCTCGCAGAAGTAGTCACAGATGGGGCAAAGATCCATGTTCCTGCCGCGGGGGAGGCGTCAGGGGGAGGGACGTCACCGGAAACCGGACCCGCGAACGGCGCACGTGGGCCAGCGGAAACCAAGGCAAGCCCGGGAACCGGAGGCACAAAGGTCAACATCAACACTGCCTCCGTGGAAGAGCTCGGGACACTGCCAAGGGTGGGTCCGGTGACAGCCCAGCGCATCGTGGACTGGCGCAAAGAGCACGGTGCGTTTGCCTCAGTGGATGAGTTGGATGCCATTGACGGCATCGGGCCCAAGCTTATGGAGTCGCTCCAGGATTTGGTGACGGTGCAGGGTGGCTGAGGATTCAGAGCGCGATCGGTTGCTGAGGCGTCTGGATCTCCGGTTGATTCCTGCTGTGCTTGTCACGTGGGTCGCTGCATTGGCTGGCAGTGTTCTCACAGCTGCGTGGTCGGCGACTGTTGGCGCAGTCCTTGCCGCTGCCGCCAGCGCCCTGCTGTTTCATTCGCGTCTGCGGGCAACCGCGGCTTCACGTGCCAGGACAGTTCCGGCTACTCTCGCCCTGGCCTGCGTACTGGGTGCTGTGGCGGCTGGGCATTGTACTTTGGCTGCCGGAAAGCGGAACCAAGGTCCCCTCGGGGCCGCCGTCGACGCCGACGCCGGTGTGGTCATCCAGGTCCGGGTCACGGGCAGCCCTTCTGCTGTACCGCAGCCCGGGCATTCGGGCGATACCCGATGGTCGGTTCCGGCGAACCTGGTCAGCCTTACCACCGAAGGGAACGTAATTCGCGGTTCTGCCTCTCTTATCGTTATCGGCGACGATGCTTGGCAGGACATACGCCCGGGACAGCGTGTGCGAACAACTGGCACACTCAAGGAAGTTCGGCCCGGACAATCAGAAGCGGCCATTCTCACAGCCTCCACCAAACCGGTTGTGATGGGCTCTGCCTTCGACCTGCAAGACTCGGCCGCCAAGCTGCGCGAGCAGTTACGTGATGCCGCAAGTTGGTTGCCTCCCGATGCTGCGGGGCTGCTGCCAGGTATGGTGACCGGTGATACCAGCGCTCTTCCGGAGAGCCTGGAAGCGGACATGAAAACGACCGGAATGGTCCATTTGACGGCCGTCAGCGGTGCGAATTGCAGTCTAATCCTGGGCGGCTTCATCCTGCTTGCGAGATGCCTCAGACTGGCGCGTCCTCCCGCCGCCACCTTTGCGGGATGTGGCCTTGGTGCCTTCGTAGTCTTGGTGGGACCGGAGCCCAGTGTCCTGCGGGCAGCCGTGATGGGATTTGTCGGGATGGCTGCGTTGACGGGCGGGTTGCGGGGAAGACCGCTAACTTTCCTATGCCTGGCTACCATTGTGCTTCTTTTGCTGGATCCCACGCTTGCCAGCAACTTTGGCTTCCTCCTCTCCGTCCTGGCTACGCTTGGCATCGTGCTGCTTGCCAGCCGTATTGCGTCGTGGTTTCCTGGCACCATTCCCAAATGGTTGGCTGTGGGTCTGTCGGTTCCGCTATCCGCGCAGGTGCTGTGTGGACCGGTCATCGCGGCACTCCAACCGCAGTTTTCGCCGTATGCACTCATTGCAAACGTGATCGCTGGCCCGCTTGTAGCTCCCATAACGATTCTGGGGACTCTTTCCGTGCCGCTCTCCGCGATCCATCCCTTGGCAGCGGCGATTCCGATCGCGCTGGCGGGTGGCTGTGCCAGTGGTGTGGCGGGCATAGCGCGGTTCTTTGCCGGATTACCGGGCGCGGCGCTTCCCTGGGCAGAAGGACCGGCAGGCATTGTTGCCATGTCCATCTCTTCGGTGGTTACCGTACTCGTCGTCTGGACAGCCCTGCATCCTGGCGGCGTGCTTCTGCGGATGAGGGTCCTTCATCACCGGGTGATGGTTGTGTTGGAGCGGCTGGACAACATCGCACGGAGGAAGTAGCGCGCATCATGGTTTTCCTGATGCCGCCGCTTGTGGTCCGCTACTTGATGAGTGCCGCTGCTTGATCCATGAGCGCACCTGCAGCGGCGGCACCCGTTGCATCAGCGTTCTGCCCTGACGCTGTAGCGGTAATCAACACTCCGTCCTTCACGGCGTAAGCGATAAACGTGGACTGCGCCCTGCCATCGGGCAGGCTGATGGCTGTCTTGTACGCCGCGGCGGCAGGCACGGAGCTGACGCCCTCCACCGGCTTCGTTGTCATGGTCATTGATTGCCCCGCCATGGAGAGTGTGATGTTCTCGCAGGCTGCTGCTTGGGACTTGTTGTTCTGGACCGTATTGCGCAGTGCGTCTGCGTCCAAACCAGAGGTCAGGGTTACATCCGTCATCACGCCACCGGCAGTGTCAACTGATGCCCCTCCTGCCGTTGTGGATCCGGCAATGGTCTCCGATGAGCCGAGGGCGCCAAGTGCCTTGCATTCCGCGGGCTCAATGGTCATCAAGGCCAGTAGTTCCTTCATCGGGTTCTCCTGGCTGGACAGTTCCTCGCCGGAGACCGTGGTCAGGCTGGTGCCATCAGCCGCCTTGATCTGCTTGACCAAATCCAGTAGTTCCCCGTTGCTGTACTGTTTCGCCTGTGCTGCCTTCTCACTGGGCCGAGCGGAAGCTGTGTCCGGCGATGTTCCAAGGTCTGAGCATGCACCCAGCGCCATTCCAACGAGTGCTACGACCCCGAGGCCAAGCAGCGATTTCTTGTACATCGGTATCCCCTTACAGGTGCCTGTGGCAGGTTTCTTGCTGCCCGCTAACACACACCTAGTAGGAAGATTGTTCGAATCGTGCCGCAGGCGGAGGAAAGGTCCACAGAGCAGCCAGGTGTTCGATGTTGGTAAGAGTCCGACCCCAACAGCAGTGGCACCGCGGCCGCGAAGGCATGGCAGACTTGAAGTCTGCAAAAAATTCCGCCGGAAGGAACCATCTGTGGCTGCTGCCCCAAACACCCGGGCCAAGAGCGTCGCTGCGAACAACGTCAGCTGGCGGGACGCGACCCCGGCCGCCGTGGTGCTGATCACGGGCCCGGAGGAGTACCTCGGTATTCGGGCCATGGACCGCATCAGATCCCAAGTGCGGACGGCAACTCCGGATGTTGAACTCAGCAGGCTGAACGCTGGCTCCTACGAGGCCGGGTCATTGGCGATGACCGTAACCCCATCTCTGTTCGGCGAGGGAAAGCTCATTGAAGTTGAGGGCCTGGAAGCCATGAATGATGCGTTCCTGGCCGACTCTTTGTCGTACTTGGCCCGTCCCGAACAGGATGTGGTTTTGGTGTTGCGCCATGCCGGTGGTGTTCGCGGGAAGAAGCTGCTTGACGCAGTGAAATCGGCTGGATGGCCTGTGATCGATTGCCAGCCTCTTAAGAAGGACGCGGACAAAACTGCGTTTGTTGTTTCGGAGTTCAAAGCCGGTGGTCGCCGGATTGATGGCGAAGCTGTGCAGGCCCTGGTCAATGCAGTGGGAGCCAATCTGTCCGAGCTCGCGGCCGCTTGCAATCAGTTAATTGCTGACGCGACTACAGCCGTGGATGCAGCAACCGTGGAACGTTACTACGGCGGACGTGTCGAGGCCACTGCGTTCAAGGTGGCCGATGCCGCGATGGCGGGCAACGGGCCAGTGGCTTTGTCCACCTTGCGGCATGCCCTGTCTACTGGGGTTGATCCTGTTCCCTTGGTGGCTGCGCTTGCGGCAAAGCTGCGCACGTTGGCCAAGGTTGCCGGAGCCCAAGGATCGTCGGCTCATATCGCGAAAAGCCTCGGCATGCAGCCTTGGCTCGTCGAGCAGGCCCAGCGGGACGTCCGTCGTTGGACCCCCGAGGGCCTCATTCGCTCCATACAGGTTGTCGCCGAGGCCGACGCCCAAGTCAAAGGCCTGTCCCGCGATCCTGTGTATGCCGTGGAACACGCGGTAACGGTTATCGCTACCTCCGCGCGGCGGGGTTAAATCCAGCGGCGGGGTTAAACCCAAAAGGCCGGCACCCGTGGGCGCCGGCCTTTTGATCAGCTCAGTCGAACTGGAAAAACCTTAGAGTGCGTTGACCTTCTTGGAGATCGCCGACTTGCGGTTTGCAGCGTTGTTCTTGTGAATAACGCCCTTGCTGACAGCCTTGTCCAGCTTCCGGCTGGCAGCAACAAGTGCAGTTGCAGCAGCATCCTTGTCAGCAGACTCAACGGCGTTGGCAACGACGCGGATGGCCGTCTTCAGCTCGGACTTGACGGCGTTGTTACGCAGGCGAGCCTTCTCGTTGGTGAGGATGCGCTTCTTCTGGGACTTGATATTAGCCACGTATGAACTCTCTTTTTAATGCGGAAATGGTCTAGAGGGTTTTCAGGTTGGCCATCGACTGAGCGGCGTGGGGATGCCTATGGCAGCCAACCATGAGTGGCCGTCGACCTGCACGGACACACAGCTATAAAGGATAGCAGAAAGCCGGGCCCAGTGTGGAACGGTGATTAGTTCCAGCCGTGACGATCCCTCAGGGCCTGGGAAACCTCAAGGAACGCTGGCTTGCCGAGGACTGCACCTTCGCGCCGGATCGCCTGGGGGCTCACCCGGATCACGCGGTCAAGCTTGACTTCGCTGGGGCGCCCTTGACGGTCCCATTGCCCCACCCCAACATCAACGTAATCTCCAGCCCGCCTGCCGTTGTCGTGGTCCTTGGATGTCAGCATGAGGCCCAGGAGCCATTCGCCATCCCTGCCAACCAACAGCACCGGGCGGTCCTTGCCCTGCGAGAAGTCCTCTTCAAAGGGAACCCAGGTCCACACAATTTCACCGGGATCCGGCCGGCCATCCGGCTTGGGGGAGTAGTGCAGTTTCGTCACGCCGGTGAAGTCGCCGGGGTAGGCGCCCTGTTGTTGCCCGACGGCGGGTTGCCGGGTTCGCTGCCGAGGGGAACCAGCGGGAGCGTTCTTCCTACCAGTACTGCTGCCGCCGAGCGCCTTGAGGGATCGAAGGATGAGTTTGCCCAGTGGGCGCAAGTCCAAAGCCATGCGGACAACGCTACAGCGACGGTCGTCCAAGCCAAGGTGCCCGACGTTTCAATCGAGTCCTCCCGGAATGTACTGCTCCGTCAGGGAATGTACGGTGAACCGCTGGTTCGTGGGAGACTAGAGGATCAGATGCGCGGCGTGTCCCGGCTGGCCTTTGCCCAGCCGGTGGATTTGCCGTGTGAGTGTCGACAGTAAGGATCCTGCGTGTCTCCCATGGCCCGCACCGCACCGGTGCCCGCCGCAACAGATCCGGCCATCATCCGGAACTTCTGCATCATTGCCCACATCGACCACGGTAAGTCCACCTTGGCCGACCGCATGCTGCAGTACACCGGCGTCGTTCAACAGCGCGACATGAAGGCCCAGTATCTGGACCGTATGGATATCGAACGTGAGCGCGGCATCACCATCAAGTCCCAGGCAGTGCGTATGCCGTGGGAACTCGATGGCACCAGCTACGCCCTGAACATGATCGATACTCCTGGCCACGTCGACTTCACCTACGAGGTTTCGCGTTCCCTGGCAGCTTGTGAAGGCGCTGTGCTGCTGGTTGACGCAGCACAGGGGATCGAAGCCCAGACGCTTGCCAACCTCTACCTGGCGATGGAGAACAACCTCACCATCATCCCGGTGCTGAACAAGATCGACCTCCCGGCAGCCCAGCCTGAGAAGTATGCGGCGGAACTGGCCAACCTTATTGGCGGAGACCCGGAAGATGTCCTCAAGGTTTCAGGCAAGACCGGAGTAGGCGTGGAAGCGTTGCTGGACAAAATTGTCCGTGACCTCCCGGCTCCCGTGGGCGATGCCAATGCTCCTGCCCGGGCCATGATCTTCGACTCCGTCTATGACACCTACCGCGGCGTGGTCACTTACGTTCGCGTTGTGGACGGCATGCTGCACCCGCGTGAGCGGATCCAGATGATGTCCACGCGCGCCACTCACGAACTCCTGGAAATCGGCGTCAGCTCCCCGGAGCCCACACCTTCCAAGGGCTTGGGTGTGGGCGAGGTCGGCTACTTGATCACCGGTGTTAAGGACGTCCGCCAATCCAAGGTTGGCGATACCGTGACCAACCTCGCCAAGCCGGCGTCGGAGTCGCTCAGCGGCTACGCCGATGCCAAGCCCATGGTTTTCTCGGGTCTGTACCCTCTTGATGGAACTGACTATCCCGTGCTCCGCGATGCCCTCGAGAAGCTGATGCTTAACGACGCCGCTCTGGTCTATGAGCCCGAGACGTCCGCCGCATTGGGCTTTGGCTTCCGTGTTGGTTTCCTGGGTCTGCTCCACCTCGAAATCACCCGTGAGCGTCTTGAGCGCGAGTACAACCTCGATCTCATCTCCACAGCTCCCAACGTGGAGTACGAGGTAACGCTGGAGGACAAGAAGGTGATCCACGTGACCAACCCCAGCGAATATCCCACAGGCAAGATCTCCGAGGTCCGCGAGCCTATGGTCTCAGCCACCATCCTGGCACCGAACGAGTTTGTTGGCGCCATCATGGAGCTGTGCCAGAGCCGCCGCGGCGTTATGGGTGGTATGGACTACCTCTCCGAGGACCGTGTGGAAATCAGGTACCGCCTGCCCTTGGCGGAAATCGTGTTCGACTTCTTCGACATCCTCAAATCCAAGACGCGCGGTTATGGCTCGCTGGACTGGAAGGCCGACGGCGAACAGGTTGCCGACCTCGTTAAGGTGGACATCATGCTCCAGGGCGAGCAGGTGGATGCTTTCAGTGCCATCACCCACCGTGACAAGGCCTACGCCTACGGTGTCATGATGACCGGCAAGCTGCGCGAACTCATCCCGCGTCAGCAATTCGAGGTGCCCATCCAGGCTGCCATCGGATCTCGCATTATTGCCCGCGAGAGCATTCGGGCCATCCGCAAGGACGTTCTTGCCAAGTGCTACGGCGGTGACATCACCCGTAAGCGCAAGCTGCTCGAGAAGCAGAAGGAAGGCAAGAAGCGCATGAAGATGGTGGGCCGCGTTGAAGTGCCTCAGGAAGCTTTCATCGCTGCGCTGACCACCGACGAGTCCAAGGACAAGGCAAAGAAGTAAATGCCCAGCGTCCTCCCTTTGGGCGACCCTGCACCTGCGGACGGTTTGTTGCCTCCGCAGGTGCTGATCGGCGTCGAGCACCGCAAGTTCGGCCTGTACGTGCACATCCCCTTCTGCGCGGTGAGGTGCGGTTATTGCGACTTCAACACCTACACGGCCACCGAGCTGGGTGGTGGGGCGTCGCAGGATGCTTACGCAGGCACGGCTGTCACTGAACTGGACTTTGCAGCCACCGCTATGGATGCCTCCGGTCTGCCGAAGCGCCCACTGAGCACTGTATTTTTCGGTGGTGGGACACCCACGTTGCTCCCTGCCGAGGACTTGGCTCGTATCCTTCGTGCCGCCGTCGTGCAGTGGGGACTTGAACCGGGCGCCGAGGTGACCACCGAAGCCAACCCCGACTCCGTAACGCCCGAGTCGCTCCAGGTGCTGGCGGATGCCGGCTTTACGCGCGTCTCTTTCGGCATGCAGTCCGCGGTACCGCACGTCCTCAAAGTGCTGGACCGGACCCATACCCCGAGCCGCGTTCCGCTGGTGGTCCAGTGGGCGCGCGAGGCGGGCCTGGCCGTTAGCCTTGACCTCATCTACGGCACGCCGGGAGAGTCGATGGCGGACTGGCAACTGTCCCTTGAGACCGCCCTGTCCTACGAACCCGATCACATCAGCGCCTATGCCCTGATCGTGGAAGACGGCACAAAGCTGGCGGCCCAAATCCGCCGCGGCGAAGTTCCCGGAATTGACGACGACGACCACGCCGCGAAATATGAGCTCGCCGATAAATTGATCTCGGAAGCCGGGCTGACATGGTACGAGGTCAGCAATTGGTCGAAAGCGCCTGAACAGGCCTGCCGTCACAATCTTGCCTATTGGCGGGGCGATGACTGGTGGGGGATCGGTCCGGGCGCTCACTCGCACGTGGGCGGTGTCCGCTGGTGGAACGTCAAGCACCCCACCGCTTACGCCAACCGTCTGGCTGCAGGAGACTCGCCGGCAGCTGGCAGGGAAACCCTTGACGCCGAAACCCGGGAAGTCGAGCGCATCATGCTTGAGGCCCGGCTCGGTACAGGTCTGTCCGTTGATGCGCTGGACAAAGTTGGCCGCCATGCGATGGCAGGACTGATCGCTGAAGAACTCGTGGATCCGGGTGCGGCCTTCAAGGGGCGCCTGGTTCTTACCCTTAAGGGCCGACTCCTGGCCGACGCCGTGGTGCGCAGGATTCTGCCGGACTAATCGTCGGCAGAATCCGATGGAAGCCTTGGACTACTTAATCCAGCGCAGGTTGAGCTTGTAGCGGTGGGGCTGTCCGTGATTGACGCGGATACCAGCCGAGACTGAGAAGCACGTCAGGGCTACCCAGATGCCCGTGGCGATGACTGCAAAGATATTGCCCACCACGGGAAGCAGAACCAGGATATTTGCCAGGACTGCCGCGATGGTCGGAGGAAGCGTGAAGTTCAGTGCTTCCTTGGATTCCTGCGCCGTAAATGGCCCGCGATCACGGAAGATGAGATAGATCAACAGGGACGGCAGGCATCCCAGAATTCCCCCGAAGTGCGCAAGGGTGGCCCACTGCCGGTCTTCGCTTGCCGTCAGTGGGAGTGCGTTTGCGGGCGCGCCATGGTACTGGGGCTGGCCTGCGGCGCTGCCCGGTTCTTCAGGAGCGTTCTCTGCCACGGTGTCTTCCCTTTGCTGTAAAGATGCTGCAGTGTTGCTGTCCCAGAATACTGGGTTCCGGGTCATCCCGGGACCAACGCCCCGTTACGTCCCTGCGAAAAGTGCATTGAGGAAACGTAATTCAGGACAGGACCGTCAGGCAGTGGTGAGGAAATCGATGACTTCCTCCACCCGTCCCAGCAGCGACGCTTCCAAGTCGGCGTAGCTGCGTACCGCACCAAGCAGGCGCTGCCAGCCGAGTCCAATGTCTTCGGCGGTTTCGTGCGGCCAGCCGAACGCGGTCAGTATCCCGGTCTTCCAGTCAGTGCCTCGTGGAACTTCCGGCCACCGCTCAATACCCAGCACTTTTGGCCGGATGGCTTGCCAGACGTCTATATACGGATGGCCGACGATCAGGACGTTTCCGGCGGCTCCGGGCACCGTCATGGCTTCTGCGGCGATGCGTGATTCCTTTGAGCCTGCCACGAGGTGGTCTACCAGGATTCCGAGCCTGCGCCCTGGCCCGGGCGAGAATGCGGCGATAGCTGACTTGAGGTCGTCCACGCCGTGGAGTGGCTCTACGACGATGCCCTCAATGCGGAGGTCGTCGCCCCAGACTTTCTCCACCAGTTCGGCGTCGTGCTTGCCTTCCACCCAAATACGGCTCGCCTTGGCCACCTGTGCACGATGGCCCAGCACCCTTACGGACCCGGATGCCGTTCGACCCGACCGCACAGGCGAACCAGGAGCCTTTGCTGCCGGAGGCATGAGACGGATGGCCTGCCCTTCAAGCAGGAAACCGAACCCGAGTTGGAACGACTTGGTTTTGCCACGTCTGTCCTCAAGGGAGACGATGTGCATTCCCCCCGATTTCTCCACCCGTGTGACTTCGCCCACCCAGCCGGACTGAACGTCTTCAAGGACCATCCCGCGCTGGACGGCTACCTCGGGGAGTTGGCGTTTGGCAGGAGCGGACAGATCCTGCGGGCCCCACGTATCGAAAGCCAAGGACTTCATACCCCTCTGTGCTGGTTGTGCTGGGAATAACTCCCGCGGGCGGTTTCAATGCTAGCAACGTGCTGGCTCATACTAGACTTGTTAGCACTTGGGCATGTTGAGTGCTAAGTGAGTGCTGTTTATCCGTCCCGATAAAGGCCCGGACAGTCGTCAGGAGGTGTTGCAATGAGTGAGCCACGCAAGCTTGAAGTGCTGCGCGCAATCGTTGAGGATTATGTGCATTCCCGTGAGCCTGTTGGATCCAAGGCACTTGTGGAGCGGCACCATCTGGGCGTTTCCAGCGCCACCATCCGGAACGATATGGCTGTTCTGGAAGAAGAAGGCCTCATCGCAGCGCCGCATACCAGCGCAGGCCGCATCCCCACGGACAAGGGCTATCGGCTGTTCGTGGACCGCATCTCGCAGGTCAAACCGTTGTCCGCCGCGGAGCGTCGAGCCATCCACTCGCTCCTTGAAGGGCCGGACGACCTCGATGACATCCTTGAGCGCACGGTCAGGCTACTGTCGCAACTGACCAACCAGGTCGCCGTCGTTCAGTACCCGCACTCCAACCGTGCCCTGGTCCGTCACGTTGAATTTGTCCTCCTGGCGCCAAAGCAGGTGCTCGTGGTGCTCATCGCAGATACTGGAAGCGTTGGCCAGAAGGTCATCGAGGCTGGCTCCGATGTAAGTAATGAGGCGTTGATGGCCCTGCGCTCCCGGTTCCTGGGAAGCATCGCGGGAACCCAGCTGGCACTGCTGCCGCAGGTGTTGCCTTCCGTAGTGGCGCTGTGCCCGCCGGAGCTTCGGGGACTCGCGCAGCATCTTGCCCATGGTCTCCAGGCCCTCAGCGACACCAGCCGTGAAGAGCGCATCGTCATGGCCGGAACAGCCAACCTTGCCCGCTCCAATGTCGATTTCCCGTTGAGCATTGGGCCAGTGCTGGAAGCTCTTGAGGAACAAGTTGTCATGCTTCGGTTGTTGTCCGATATGGGGGATGATCCCCGCGGCGTGACAGTGAGCATCGGGCGCGAGAATCCTTACGACGGCTTGGCCGAGGCGTCGGTCGTGGCAACGGGGTACGGCTCCGGTGCCAAGGTGGGAATCCTCGGACCAACCCGGATGGACTATCCCACCACCATGGCTGCCGTGCGCGCCGTGGCCCGCTACCTTTCCCGCATTCTCGGCGGCTGACGCAAGCCCCGAGGTAAGAATCGCCGTGTAACCGTATAACAAGGAAGAGATACAGACTTTGAGCAGCCACTATGACGTTTTGGGAGTCTCGCCGGAAGCCACCGGGGAAGAGATCAAAAAGGCGTACCGCAAGTTGGCGCGAAAGCTTCACCCGGACGTCAACCCGGGGGAGGATGTCGCGGAGCAGTTCAAGGCCGTGACGCATGCTTACGAAGTGCTGTCCGACCCCCAAAAGCGCCGCGTCTATGATGCCACCGGTAACGAGAATGGCACTGACAACGGCTTTGGTGGCGGCTACTCCGGCCAGGGCTTCGCGTTCCAGGACATCTTCGACACCTTCTTCGGCGGTGGCGGCGGGCACGCTGGTCCGGCTTCCCGCGTACGCCGCGGCCAGGACGCACTCATCAGTGTCCGCATCGACCTCAAGGACGCCGTGTTTGGCGTCAACAAGAAGCTCGAAGTTGATACGGCAGTCGTCTGCCCCACGTGTGATGGCAGCTGCTGCCGGCCCGGCACGCATCCCGAGCGTTGTGACATTTGTGGCGGCAGCGGCCAAGTCCAGCGGGCCGTTCGATCCATCCTGGGCCAAGTCATGACCACGGCGCCGTGTGGTTCCTGTGAGGGCTTCGGTACGGTCATCAAGGATCCCTGCAACGAGTGCAACGGGCAGGGCCGTATCCGCAGCCGTCGTTCCCTCACCATCAAGGTTCCTGCCGGTGTTGCGACAGGTACGCGCATCCAACTCTCCGGACAGGGCGAAGCAGGACCAGCTGGCGGACCTGCGGGCGACCTCTACGTAGAGATCCGCGTCAACAATGACTCCACCTATATCCGCGAAGGCGACGATCTGCACGCAACACTGAGCGTTCCGATGACAGCCGCCGCCTTGGGCACGGAACTGAGCCTGGAAACGTTCGACGGGCCCCAGGAGATTGACGTCAAGGCCGGCACCCAGTCCGGCGAGGTCATCACGCTTCGCGGCTTGGGCGTTACCCACCTCAGGGGCTACGGCCGCGGCGATCTCAAGGTGCACCTGCACGTTGAGACACCGGTCAAGCTGGATCCGGCACAGGAAGAGCTCCTGCAGCAGCTTGCCAAGTTGCGCGGCGAGCAGTTCAGCGAAGGCAAACTCGTGGCCAGCGGCGGCATGTTCGCCAAGCTGCGGGACAAGCTCGGTAACCTGTAGCGGTGAGCAACCCCGTTTTCTTCACGCCCGCCGGGAGCCTGGACGGAGTTGAGCCGGGCGCTGTGTTCGTCATCGACGGTGCAGAAGCCCGGCATGCCGTTACCGTGAAGAGGCTCACTGTCGGTGAGTCCGTGGACATCGCCGATGGCGCAGGAGCCCGCTTGACAGGCACGGTTGCAGAAGTTGGCCCTGGAAGTTTGTCCGTCACGGCATCCGAGGTAGTTTTCGAAGATCAGCCGGACGTGCGTTTGGTGCTGGTCCAAGCGTTGGCCAAGGGTGACCGTGACGAGTTGGCCATTGAAACTGCCACCGAACTGGGCATAGACGCCGTGATCCCCTGGCAGGCTGAGCGATCCATCGTCCGCTGGAAGGGGGATCGCGCTGCCAAGGCCCACGCGAAGTGGCAGTCTGTAGTCACTGCCGCGGCGAAGCAGGCCCGGCGGGCGTGGATACCGGAGGTGCGTCCTATCCTGGATTCCGCGGCTTTGGCAAAGGCTGTTGCTGCCGCAGATCTGGCCGTGATCCTTCACGAGGACGCCAAGAACCCCTTGCGGACCGTGCTTGAGGCGCCGGTCGTGGCTGAGGGTGGCGCGCTGGCCTCGCCGCGTGAAGTCCTCTTGATCGTGGGGCCCGAAGGTGGCATCTCTCCGCGCGAGGTAACCCGCCTCAGCGACGCCGGGGCGGTCACGGCGCTCTTGGGCCACCACGTCCTGAGGTCTTCGACGGCGGGACCCGCCGCCGTCGTACTCGCCTCCGACGTCTTGGGCCGCTGGTAGGCTGTGTCGCCTTCCAGACAACGCCAGCTAAGGCGCGACGCCGGCTCTAGCCGACGCTGAAAAGTCGCGTATCGGTGGTGGATGTGTCTGCTTGCCCGGAGTCCTGAACCTGGGACACGCGCAATTCGTATTTCCCTGGTTTCAGTGTCGCATTGAAGGAGAAGACGCCGAATTGTCCCGGCTCTCCTGTGGCTTTTGTCTGGCCGGTCAGCAGGCTGGCCTTTTCGCCATTGCCGTTGTCCCGGAGGATCTGCCAGCTGACCGGCTTGGAGCTGTCAGTGCTGCGGCCATTGAACTTGACCACGCCGGCCGGGAGCGAGGTGTCCTCCTGCGGGTCGATGATCCATAGTGGCGCCACCAAGGAAGCGTCCCTGGCCATTGGTTGTCCGAGCCGTACCTGGCCGAAGGCCATGAAATCAGTGTGACCGTCGACCAGGATGACCACTTGGATTTGCTGCCCGGAGTTGAGCAGGCCTGACGACGAGGCTGCTGCCGTGGCAGTGTAGACCAGCTGCTGTACAGCCCGTTGCGCCATGCCGGCATCAAGGTTGGAGTTGAAGGCATCCCGGGAAATATCAACGGTGATCACGTTCTTGCCCGAGATGGATGTTGCCAGGCTGCCAGGGTCCTGCCACGGGGTGAAGAAGTCGTGGTCCAACGGCTTTTCGGCCATCATAATGCGCAGCGCAGTGGTGACGGGGTTTCCATCGCCGGAGATGTCCCTGAATTCGCGGTAGAGGTAGACATCTTCCTTGCTCCGCCCAATCCAGTAGACCGGGATCTTAGTGGACGCCTGGGTGGTCTCCAGGGGAGCGTTGCTGGCCGGAGCTTCCTGGACGCTGACTGGCGGCGCACTGGACGTAGTTTGAGTGGGTCCGCCGTTGGCGATACAGCCGGTCAGCAAAAGGACAGCAAGCATCGCAGGCGCTGCGACGGCGGACTTTTTCCGCTTTCGCCCGCCGGGCTGATGGCTTACTGACTGCGCGATGGGGGTTCCTTGCCTTGGTAGCCGGTGGTTGTCGCTGGCCCGTCGAACGCGCGTAGTTTGACTACCCGCTCTGCCAGCTTGGCATATCGTCGACGGCGGCTGGCCGGGTTTGCGGGCACTGGCAGCAACTGAAACAGGATTGATACCCGCTTGATGCCGAGTTGAGACAAAATGTCGCGTCCGACGGACGCCCCGCGGGGAGGACACGGGGAGGATACGGCAGAGGATCCGCGGGCGAACGCCCGAGGTCTGCCGGGCTGGCGTAGGATTGAAGGCATTCCGGCATATGGCCTGGCGGTTGAGCCAGTCCCGTTGTCGAAACGATGGACCAACTGTTATCCGACCGGAGGAGAAGAGGCCGTACGGCCACCACTATGAGTGAATCCCTGAATGGGCGGCTGCGGACCGGAAACGGGAACCCAGCCACCACCGAGTTCCCGCACACCTTACCGGGCACGCGCACGGAAATCGTCACGTTCGACAACTCCGATCAGATGGTTCACTCATTGGGCAGCCATGACGAAGCCTTGCGCTACATCGAGGAGCAGTTCCCGGACGTCAACTTCCACGTTCGCGGCAATGAATTGTCCATGTCCGGTCCGTCCACGGTCATCCCGCGCATCATGCGCCTCCTTGAAGAGGTCCGCGGACTGGTAGCCAGGGGAACGGTCGTTACCCCTGATGTCCTGCAGCAGCTCGTTTCCCTCCTGAGGACACAGTCGGTCCAGAATCCCGTGGATGTCCTTACCCACAACATTCTTTCAAGCCGCGGCAAAACCATCCGGCCCAAGACCTTGAATCAGAAGAACTATGTGGATGCCATAGATGCCAACACAGTGATCTTCGGTATTGGCCCGGCAGGTACTGGCAAAACATACCTCGCCATGGCCAAGGCCGTGCAGGCCCTCCAACTCAAGGAAGTAAGCCGGATCATCCTGACCCGACCCGCTGTTGAGGCGGGGGAGCGGCTGGGTTTCCTGCCGGGAACGCTGAGCGACAAGATCGATCCCTACCTGCGGCCGCTTTACGATGCCTTGCACGACATGATGGATCCGGAGTCCATTCCCAGGCTGATGGCTGCCGGCACCATTGAAGTCGCACCGTTGGCCTATATGCGTGGACGGACGCTCAATGACGCATTCATCATCCTGGACGAGGCCCAGAACACCACTCCTGAACAGATGAAGATGTTCCTGACCCGCCTCGGATTCGGCTCAAAGATGGTTGTCACAGGAGACGTAACGCAGATCGACCTGCCTTTTGGCTCCACCTCCGGACTGCGGATCGTACGGGAAATCCTCAGTGGGATCGAGGACGTCAATTTCTCCATCCTGGAGGCTGCGGACGTCGTCCGGCACCGTTTGGTTGCAGACATCGTTTCCGCCTACAGCAGGTGGGATGACGCGCACCGTACCGATGGGGCAGCCGGCACACATCACAAACGTGGAGAACGAAAATGAGCATTGAAATCAACAACGAATCCGGCGTAGAGGTGGACGAAGCCCAACTGGTGACGTTGTCGCGGTTCATCTTCGAGCGCCTCTACATCCATCCGCAGGCTGAGCTGTCCATCCTCCTGGTGGATGAACCCGCCATGGAGAAGCTGCACATCGAGCTCATGGACGAACCAGGAGCCACGGATGTGCTCTCGGTGCCCATGGATGAGTTGACGCCGGGGACACCTGACAAGCCCACGCCGCAGGGAATGCTCGGAGACATAGCCATTTGTCCCCAGGTGGCCGAGGTGCAGGCGCGGAACGCCGGACACACCACCCAGGACGAAATGCTGTTGCTCGCCACGCACGGCATCCTCCACCTGCTTGGTTTCGACCATGCTGAACCGGAGGAAAAGGAAGAGATGTTCGGTTTGCAGCGTGAGTTGCTGTCTGAGTTCCTGGGCAAGGATGCCCCCATGGAGACCATGCAGTGACCTCGCTCATCCTGGTCGGCATGGCGCTGGTTTTCCTCAGTTTCGTCGCCTTGCTGACCGCAGCCGAGGCTGCGTTCAATTTCCTGCCCCGGCACGAAGCTGAACAATCGGTAGTCCGCAGCAAGGGCAAAGCTTTGGGGAGCATCCTCAAGAAGCCGGTCGCTCATATGCGTGCCCTGCGATTCTGGCGCGTGTGGTTCGAGATGGCGGCAGCGGTCGCCGTCGCTGTCGTCATGCACAGTTTTTTGGACAACGTGTGGCTTGCCGGATTGGCGGCAACCGGCATCATGGCTGTCATCGGATTCGTTTTGGTTGGCGTCTCGCCCCGGCAGCTGGGACGCGCGCATTCGGGCCCCATCGTCCGCTTTACCGCCCCGCTGATCAGGTTCCTCTGCTGGATCCTCGGACCGATTCCCGGCTGGCTTGTCGCGTTGGGGAGCGCAGTCGCGCCCGGCGCCCCCGGCGGTGATGACGCGTTTGTCAGCGAGGAAGAATTCCGCGAGTTCGTGGACCGGGCGGCGGAATCGGACATGATCGAAGACAACGAGGCAGAGCTCATCCACTCGGTCTTTGACTTCGGCGATACTTTGGTTCGCTCGGTCATGGTTCCGCGCACGGACATCGTCAGCATCGGGACGGGTTCGGACCTTGAAGCGGCCATGGCACTCTTCCTCCGCTCCGGCTACTCCCGGATACCGGTCATTGGCGAGAACTCGGATCAGATCCGCGGCATTCTCTACCTCAAGGACGTTGCCGCGGCGATGCATCGCGGCGAACCCGGACTGCAACCGCACGACGTCGATTCCCTCGCCCGGGACGTTCGGTACGTCCCGGAATCCAAGCCCGTGAGCGACCTCTTGAAGGAACTGCAGAAGGAATCCACCCACGTGGCCATCGTCATCGATGAGTACGGCGGCACCGCCGGCCTGGTGACCTTGGAGGATCTCATCGAAGAAATCGTGGGAGAGATCGTTGACGAGTACGATTCCGCGGCCGAAGAAGCGGTGGACCTGGGCGACGGAACCTACCGTGTCAGTGCCCGCATGAGCATCGATGACCTCGGGGAACTGTTCGATATCGACCTCGACGACGACGAAGTGGACACCGTTGGCGGCCTCCTTGCCAAGGCTCTCGGCCAGGTTCCGATCGTCGGGAGCTCCGTTGAAGTGAACGGTGTGTCGCTAAAGGCAGATAGGCTTGAGGGTCGCCGAAACCGGGTCAGCCACATCATTGCGGCAGCCATGCCAAAGGAAGACACTGACTTTGAAGACCTTCTCGATGAGGCCGACACAACGCAACAGGGAGTTCCACGTGAGCAAGCAAAATAAGAAATTCGACGCCGATGACGATTTCGGTGGCTTCCACGCCGGATTCTCGGTCCTCGTTGGCCGCCCCAACGCGGGTAAGTCCACGCTGACAAATGCGTTGGTAGGGCAGAAGGTGGCCATTACATCTGCCAAGCCGCAGACCACGCGCCACACGATTCGTGGCATCGTCCATCGCGAGGACGCACAACTGATCCTGGTTGATACACCGGGCCTCCACCGGCCACGTACGCTTCTGGGAAAGCGACTCAACGACCTCGTGGCTGACACGTTGTCCGAGGTGGACGCTATCGGCTTCTGCTTGCCGGCCAACGAAAAAATCGGTCCCGGCGATAAGTACATCGCCGCGCAGCTCGCTGCCGTTGGCCGCAAGCCCATTGTTGCCCTTGTGACGAAAACTGACCTCGTGGACCGTCAGGCCCTGACCGAGCAGCTGCTCGCTGTTGCCGCATTGGGCCGTGAAGTCCTCGGAGAACAAGGCTGGGCGGATATCGTTCCCGTTTCTGCCGCCGACGGTTTCCAGGTATCCACCGTTGCCGACGTACTTATCGGGCATATGCCCTCGTCGCCGCCCCTTTACCCGGATGGTGAGCTGACGGACGAGCCCGAGGCCGTCATGATTGCTGAACTCATCCGTGAAGCCGCACTCGAAGGTGTCCGGGATGAACTTCCCCACTCCCTTGCCGTCGTCGTTGAGGAAATCGTGCCCCGCGAAGGACGTACGGAGGACAACCCGTTGCTGGATGTCCGCGTCAATCTGTACGTGGAGCGGCCTTCGCAGAAAGCCATCATCATTGGTAAGGGTGGCAGCAGGCTGCGTGAGGTCGGAACCAACGCGCGTAAGGGAATCGAGACGCTCCTGGGAACAAGGATCTACCTGGATT
This sequence comes from Paenarthrobacter sp. 2TAF44, assembly GCF_052114885.1. Taxonomy (NCBI): domain Bacteria; kingdom Bacillati; phylum Actinomycetota; class Actinomycetes; order Micrococcales; family Micrococcaceae; genus Paenarthrobacter; species Paenarthrobacter sp. 2TAF44. The sequence goes on from NZ_JBFRFP010000013.1 coordinate 85,531, forward strand.
TGCATGTCAAGGTTGCCAAAGACTGGCAGCGTGATCCCAAGCAATTGGTGAAACTCGGCTTCTGACCGGCGTCACGGCAACGGCGTGGCCCGGGCTCGATAAGGAACTTCCCAGAATCCGCCACTATGATTGCGGGGATCCACGTGTTTGAGGAAAGGTAACCGAATAGTGCGACGTCGTGACGCCCGCCCGCTGGGCCCCGGCACCGCTGCTCCTGATGCGGCGCGCCATGGGGAGGACCCCGAGGGAACTCCGCGCCACATGAACGCGCCCAAGGGCCTCCCGTTGTGGCTAAAGATTGTTACCGGCATCGTGTCAGTGGCTCTCGTTGCCGGCGTTGCTTTTGCGGCCTTCTGGTTTATCCGTCTACAGACCAACATCACCAAGGCCCCGCTATCCGCGGCAGAATCGCGCGATAGTAATGATGCGGTAGTCAATGACAAGTCGGACCGACTGCAGATCCTTATCCTCGGGTCGGATACCCGTGATGGGAAAAACTCCCAGTATGGTAACGCGGACGATTCCACGGGCTACGGCCACTCGGATGTCATGATGCTGCTGGACATTTCTGCGGACAATAAACGTGTCAGCGTCATGAGTTTCCCACGTGACCTCCTGGTGGATGTGCCCCAGTGCACGGACCACACCAACAACCAGACGTTCCCCGCGCGGAGCGGCGTGATGATCAACGAAGCCATGGCAGAAGCCGGAATCGGCTGTGCCGTGGACACCATCAACAAGCTCACCGGCCTGGAAATAGATCACTTCATGATGGCCGACTTCAATGCGGTGAAGGAACTGTCCAAGGCTGTGGGCGGAGTGGATGTTTGTGTCAGCGATCCCGTCTTTGATCCCGACTCCCATCTTCGTTTGCCGAAGGGTAACTCCCAGGTTGAAGGCGAGCAGGCCCTGGCATTCCTGCGCACCCGGCATGCCTTTGGAGACGGTGGCGACCTCGGGCGAATCAAGGGCCAGCAGGCATTTCTTTCATCACTGACGCGGAAGCTGAAGGCCGACGGCACGCTCGGCAATCCCCAGAGGCTCCTGCAGATCGCTGACGTCGTCACGCAAAACCTGACCGTCGACGAGGGGTTGGCGTCTGTGCCATCGCTGCTGACCATTGGTGGAAGGCTGAAGGACATTGATGTCTCCAAAGTCGCCTTTGTTGCTGTCCCCACCCAGCCAGCCGCGTTGGACCCTAACCGATTGGAGCTCGTTGAGCCCCAGGCATCACAGCTTTTTGCGGCCCTTCGCGCAGATCTGGATCTGACAAACCCCGGAGCAACGTCAAGCCCGGCTCCAACAGAGCCTGGGGCCGGTACTCCATCCACGGCGCCTACTACTGCTGCCCCTGCAGTCCCGGCCTACAACAAAGCCATCCAGCCGGTAGCAGTCGCCAACGGCAGCGGGGTTGGGACCAGGGCGCAGGAACTCCTGGCCACCTTGACCGGCAATGGATTTACACAGTCCGTTTCGTATCTGGCCAACCCAGTGGAGAAGACCGTGGTCTACTACGGTCCGGACTTCGCCGACGTTGCTACCGACGTTGCCGCGCTGTTCGGTATCCCGGCGGCACAGGTTCAGCAAGCCAAGGGAGTTTCGGGCGTGCAGCTCTACGTAGGCACGGACTTTGCGACCGGGACAGCCTATGGGGCGGCCTCTGTTCCACCTGATGTAGTCAACCAGACGGCCAAAGAAGCAGTGTGCCAACAGGTGAACCCGCTCTACATCACCCAATAACAGTCATCGCAGCGGTGATTGGCTGCAAAGGCAGGATAAAGACGAATGGCCGGAACCCGATTCATCCACGGGGTCCGGCCATTCGTCGTAGTGGCTTTACCAGATGCTGACGCGGTCCTCAGGTGCCATCCACATCCGGTCTTGATCGTTGACCTGGAAGGTTTCGTGGAAGGCGTCGAGGTTCCGGGCAATGGCATTCGTGCGGAACTCATTGGGGGAGTGCGGATCCGTAGCAAGCCTGCGGATCGCTTCCTCGGTTCGGATCACCTGGCGCCAGCCGGCAGCCCAGGACATGAAGAACCGTTGCTGGCCTGTGAAACCGTCCAAGACCTCAGGCTCGGCACCATCGAGGCTGAGCAGGTAGGCCTTATACGCAATGGTGAGGCCGCCCAGGTCACCGATGTTCTCACCCAACGTCAGTTTGCCGTTGACCTTGTGGTCAGGTGCGGCGTAGGGAGATAGCGCGTCGAATTGGGCAACCAACTTTGCCGTGCGGGCTTCGAAGGCCGTCCTGTCCTCTTCGGTCCACCAATTGCGGAGGGCTCCGCTTCCGTCGAATTGGGATCCCTGGTCATCGAATCCATGGCCGATCTCATGTCCGATTACAGCACCAATGCCACCGTAGTTCACTGCGTCGTCCGCTTCTGCAGTGAAGAATGGCGGCTGGAGGATGGCGGCGGGGAACACGATTTCGTTCAGCATCGGGTGATAGTAGGCGTTCACTGTCTGTGGCGTCATGAGCCATTTGTCCAAGTCCACCGGCTTGCCGATTTCATCCAGGTGGCGATCGACGTCGGCGTCGTGGGCCCGCTCTACGTTACCCAGGAGGTCATGGGGGTCGATCTCAACAGCGGAGTAGTCTATCCATTTCTCAGGAAAACCAATTTTGGGGCGGAATGCGTCCAGCTTCTTAAGGGCTTCAGCCTTTGTGTCCTCACCCATCCACTCAAGGGAAGAAATGCTGTCCCGGTAGGCCTCGATCAGATTGGCCACGAGGGTCTGCATCCTGGCCTTGTGCCCCTCGGGGAAATGGCGCTCCACATAGATTTGACCCACTGCCTCGCCAAGTGCTGCTTCGACGACGGCCACGCCGCGCTTCCAGCGCTCCTTGTTTTGTGGGGTGCCACTGAGGGTGGTCCCGTAGAAGTCGAAGTTGGTGTCCACAAACTCCGAAGAAAGGTAAGGCGCGGCTGAGCTGAGTACCCTCAGGGTCAGCCATTCCTTCCAGACGGCGAGGGGTTCCGATTCCAGAAGCGCTGCGGCGCCGGCAAAGAAGTCCGGCGTGCTGACCACGATCTCGCCGCGTTTGCCGGCATCGACACGGCCGGCCTCAAACCAGGTATCCAGCAGGGGGAACAGCTTCGCTGCTTCTTCCGCCGTTTTGAGATTGTACGTCTTTTGGGGATCCCGAAGTGTGACGTTGTCCCAGTGGTGGGACGCGAGGGCCTTTTCCAAGGCAACGATGCGGCCAGCCGCGGCTTCCGCGTCTGCAACTCCGGCGAGGCCGAACAACTTCGCGACGTATTCACCGTAGGAGGCCACAATCGGCGCAAACTTTTCGTCGCGATAGTAGGACTCGTCCGGGAGTCCGAGGCCGCCCTGGCCGATGTACAGAAGAATCCGCTCCGGGTTTCCGGCGTCGGGTGCCGGGTAGATCGAGAACAAACCGGACACATCGCATCGGAACAGGCGGCCCAGCAACGTCGAAAATTCCTCCACCGAACCCACTGACCGGACTTCCTCCAGTCGCTCCTGCAAGGGTTCGAGTCCCTTCGCCTCTGCGGCGGCCTCATCCATGAAGCTCGCGTAGAGTCCGCCGACCTTCTGTTCGATGCCGGAGGCTGATGCTCCCTTGTTTGCGGCTTCCTCGATGATCGCCTTGACAGCCAATTCTGCCTCGTCCCGCAAAGCGGTGAAGGTGCCTTCCAGCGGGCGGTCGTCAGGGATCGTCGTGCTGTTCAGCCATGCACCGTTGACGTGCTGGTAGAGATCGTCCTGCGGCCGGACGCTGTGATCTATGTTGGAAAGAGTGATCCCCGACTGTGGCACTGTGGCTCCTTGAATGAACGCTGCAGCCGGCGTTGCCACCGTCGCTGCGTCTGCATAGTGGACTTTGCATGAGGTGTTGCAATGTCATCATACGCACCGTGTTACTGTGAACTTGTGCGTGCGGGAATGCTTCTTCTTAGCTGCCGCGGCGAGGCCTGAAAGCTATCTGAAAGCTGGGCCACCCTCGCCGCGGAGTTTAGTTGTGCCCGGCTAAGCTTTCATTTAGATCTTAGAGAAAAGGCCAACACGACATGCGTAATGCACAAAAGCCCTCCGGTATGCCGATTCACCGCTACCTGCCGTTCCAGGACCAGATCACTGTCGAGGTTCCGGATCGTACGTGGCCGGACAAAGTCATCACCAAGGCCCCACGCTGGTGTGCAGTGGACCTGCGCGATGGCAACCAGGCGCTGATCGATCCCATGAGCCCGGCGCGCAAGCTGAAGATGTTCCAGCTGCTGGTCAACATGGGATACAAGGAGATCGAGGTTGGCTTCCCCTCCGCATCCCAGACCGACTTTGATTTCGTTCGGCAGCTGATCGAAGGCGGCCATATTCCGGACGATGTCACCATCCAGGTCCTCACCCAGGCGCGTGAACACCTCATTGAACGGACCTACGAGTCCTTGGTGGGTGCCAAGCAGGCGATCGTGCACCTGTACAACTCCACTTCTGTGCTGCAGCGCCGCGTTGTCTTCAACCAGGACGAGGACGGCATCCTCGATATTGCCCTGCAGGGTGCCCGCCTGTGCAAGAAGTATGAAGAGACGCTGACCGATACCCACATCACCTACGAGTACTCGCCGGAGTCTTTCACCGGAACCGAGCTGGAGTATGCAGCCCGGGTGTGCAATGCGATTGCAGACGTTTTTGAAGCATCAGCGGACAAGCAGGTCATTATCAACTTGCCGGCCACGGTGGAGATGGCAACTCCCAACGTCTACGCGGACTCCATTGAGTGGATGCACCGCAATCTGCATCCCCGTGACGGCATCATCATTTCACTGCACCCGCACAACGATCGCGGTACCGGCGTTGCTGCCGCGGAACTCGGCTACCTGGCTGGAGCAGACCGCATTGAGGGCTGCCTGTTTGGTAATGGGGAGCGCACCGGAAACGTTGACCTCGTCACCCTGGGCCTGAACATGTTTGTCCAGGGCGTGGACCCGATGATCGATTTCTCAGACATCGACGAGATCCGCCGCACGGTTGAGTACTGCAACCAGTTGCCGGTTCCCGAACGTTCGCCCTATGGTGGCGACCTCGTCTTCACTGCCTTTTCGGGATCGCACCAGGACGCCATTAAGAAGGGCTTCGAAGCACTCGAGAAGGATGCTGCCGCAGCAGGCGTACCCGTGGATGACTTCACTTGGCAGGTTCCCTACCTGCCTATTGATCCCAAGGACCTGGGCCGAAGCTATGAAGCTGTCATCCGGGTCAACTCGCAGTCCGGCAAGGGCGGCGTCGCCTACCTGCTGAAGAACGAGCACAACCTCGATCTGCCGCGGCGCGCCCAGATTGAATTCTCCGGCGTTATCCAGCGCCGGACAGATGCTGTTGGCGGCGAGGTCAGCGGTGCGCAGCTTTGGCAGATCTTCCAGGACGAATACCTGCCCTCCGATGAGGAACAAGCCCAGTGGGGCCGGTACTCCCTGGGCAGCGTAAGCACTGAAACGGATGAATCCGGCGCCATGACCATGAACGCGAACCTGCGGATTGATGGCGTAGAGGTTCGCAGGACCGGCCACGGTAATGGTCCAATCGCCGCGCTGCTGGACATCCTGCACCATGACGGTGTTGATGTTCGTGTGCTCGACTACAGCGAACATGCCCTATCAGAAGGCGGCAGCGCAAGCGCGGCTGCTTATGTTGAATGCGCGGTAGGCGAACGTGTCCTCTGGGGCGTGGGAATCGACCCCAGCACCACGACTTCTTCACTGAAAGCACTCATCTCTGCCGTAAACCGGGCAGTTCGGGACGCCCGGGCCTAACGCCTGGACCGTGTGGTGACGGGAAATACCGTCACCACACGGCTTGTGGTCCTCCTTGGCCACTGGCTTAGTGCGAAGATTAGTTGTGGCCAATCCCTCCTCATTTGCAGCACGGTCCTACCGGGACGATGCCGTTGTGCTCCGCACCCATAAGTTGGGCGAGGCAGATCGGATTATTACCCTGCTGACCAAGCATCACGGGCAAGTACGTGCGGTCGCAAAAGGTGTGCGCAGGACCACCAGCCGTTTCGGCGCCCGCCTGGAACCGTTCATGGTGGCGGACTTGCAGCTCATCTCGGGCCGAACTCTGGATATCGTTACCCAGGCTGTGGCCAAAGGCGCTTATGGGAGCAGCATCGCAGCGGACTATGGCCGTTTTACTGTAGCTGCTGCCATGACAGAGACGGCCGAGAAGCTTACGGACGCGGACGCCGAATCCGGCACCGCCCAGTACAACCTCTTGGTGGGTGCCCTGGCGGCGCTCAGCCGCTCGGACCATGCTCCGGAACTTATTCTGGACTCCTATCTCTTGCGCGCGTTGGCCACTGGCGGGTGGGCGCCGAGCTTTACTGACTGCGCCCGGTGCGGCAGGCCCGGACTGCACACGGCGTTTGCCGCGCCATTGGGGGGTATGGTGTGTAGCGAGTGCCGCCCTCCCGGCTCCCCGGCCCCGGCACCGGAGACCGTGGTGTTGTTGGGAGCCCTCCTGACTGGGGATTGGAGCGTAGCTGACGCCTCGGATTCGCGACATCGACGCGAAGCAGCCGGACTGGTGGCCAGTTACCTGCAATGGCATTTGGAACGCGCCTTGAAATCACTTAAACACGTGGAGCGAAGCTGACTGTGGCACTTGGCAAGAAGAGCAAGACAACCCGGGTGCGGACTTCGCCCGTAGTGGCCCCTTACGGACATCCTTCAGGTGCCGTTCCGCCCAGCATTCCAAGTGAACTTATTCCGCAGCACGTAGCCATTGTCATGGATGGCAACGGCCGTTGGGCCAACCAGCGGGGATTGCCCCGCATTGAAGGGCACAAGGCCGGTGAGCCTGCACTGTTGGACGTGATGGCCGGAGCCATCGAACTAGGCATCAAGTACGTCAGCGTGTATGCGTTTTCCACGGAGAACTGGCGACGATCCCCGGAGGAAGTCCGCTTCCTGATGGGATTTAACAAGGATGTGCTACGTCGCCAACGGAACCAACTCGATGAATGGGGAGTCCGTATCCGCTGGGCCGGTCGACGGCCGCGCCTCTGGGGTTCGGTGATTCGTGAGCTTGAAGAGGCCGAGGAATTTACCAAGGCCAACGACACCTGCACGTTGACCATGTGTGTTAACTACGGCGGGCGGGCGGAAATCGCCGACGCCGTCTCGGCCATTGCCGTGGACGTTGCCGCCGGGCGGCTCAAGCCGGGATCGGTGACGGAAAAGACCATCCAGAAGTACCTGGACGAGCCAGACCTTCCTGACGTAGACCTCTTCCTGCGCAGCTCCGGGGAGCAGAGATTGTCAAACTTCCTGCTGTGGCAGTCCGCCTACGCTGAATTCGTCTTCATGGACACCCTGTGGCCTGACGTTGACAGGCGCACGCTCTGGGACGCCGTCGAGATTTACGCAAAGCGTGACCGGCGCTACGGTGGCGCGATAGATGCGGCGCCAACCGCAAATTAGCAGGGGTCTGCCACTTCAACATGGTCCTGCTACTTCAATACGGGTAGGACGAAAGCCAGACCGACACGTCACGGTAAGCCTGTTGGCGAATGGTCCTTCGCGACAAGAAGATGTCGTGCAGTGCCCCTGGGTAGCGGAACACAGCAGTTCGCCTGCCCAAGCCCAAGGCGCGCCGGGATGTCTCCTCGACGTCGATCACGGCGTCGGCCCTCATGAGGTCTGCTGTCCATTCGGACTGGATCCTGGTCCGGCCTGATAAAAGGACCAGGACCGGGGCGTCTATGTTCAGTTTTCGCTCCACCGCCTTGTGGCCGGCAAGCACTGCCTTCGTCCAACCAGCGCGGATGGGGAATGAGGCCCGCGGCCGCCAGACAGAATCCAGCACCCATTCGCCGTGGGCCTGGTTGCTGACGCTCTCCCAGTACGCAGGCATTTCGGGGAACCTGAACGGACGCTTGGGGTCGGTTCGCGCGAAGGGCTCCACCAGATGCATGGCGATGCTGCGAACCAGGCTGCTGCCCTGAAGCTCCAGCCAAGGGGAGTTCAGGACCAGTGACCCGATCCGGCGTGGATGGCGGTCAGCCCACAACGAAGCAATCAGCCCGCCCAGGGAGTGCGCGACCATATGAATGGTCGGTGATGCTGGGTTGTTGGTCCTGGCCACAACATCCCGTTCGATCTCCAGCAAGGCCGCCTCGATATCTTCGTCGTAGACAGCCAGGTCAGTGGTGTATCCGGGTGTCTGACCGGGCAACAGGCTCCGTCCAAATTTCCGAAGATCCAGCGCGTAGAAATGAAAGCCGGACGCCGTCAGGTACTCGGCGAGTTCGGTCTGCAGGAAGTAGTCAGCCCAGCCGTGCAGGTAGAGGACCACCCGCGGCGCCCCCGTGGGATCCATGGACGCCTCACGTCGCTTGCGTTGTGTGAAGGAGGATAGAAAATCGAGGATGCCGTGAGGAGTTGGGGCCGTAACTGGCGGGGCATGCCTGACGAGTGTGGCTTTGACCGGTCCTTCCTCGTCAGGGGAGAGGGGAAGTTCCAGACGTTCGTATCCGGTGCCCAGGATGTCCGGTTGCCACAGAGATACCGATTCTTCAGTGGTGGTCATGCGTCCCCTTCCTGCCGTACCTGCGGCAACTCACTTTCCATGTACCCGCGAATCCATCGTGAAAGCCTCGCGTAGGCATCTGCCCTGACCTTGGGTGCGGACAGGAAGACATCATGCAGCCCGCCATCCACTCTCTCCAGGGTCACGCTGCGACCCAAGGCCATGGCACGCAGTGCGATAATGCCCACGTCCAGCACCGCATCCGAACGTCGCATGGACTCCTGCCACACCATTCCGTTGGCGCTGGCAGCCGATGTCAGGACCAGGACCGGGATGTCCAGGTCCAGGCCGCGTGCAACCTGTGAATGGCCGGCCAGGACGGCGCTCAGCCAACCTGCCCTGACGGGAAAGGCCAGGGGAGGCCGGTACTTTTCGTCCAGCGGCCATTCGCCCTCGGCGGTATTGCTGATGCTACGGAAGTAGAACCCACGCTCCGGCAGCCTTAAAACCATCTCGGGCCGGACCCTGGCAATGGGTCCCACCATGACTTGCGCGGCCCGCCTGACAATCGAGCTGCCATGCATTTCAAGCCAAGGGCTGTTAAGTATCAGGTGTTGCACCTGGCCTGGGTGCTTGCTCGTCCACAGCGCTGCGATGAGGCCCCCGGTGGAATGGCCCATCATGGCAACGCCGTTCAGGCGAGGTCCCGGGCTTTCGCTGTGGATGACCTCGAGGGCACGGCTGATTTCGGCATCGTAGTCCCCAAGGTTGGCCACGTATCCGCCCGGCGAACCTGAAGTCAGGCTCCTTCCGTGGTTGTGCATGTCCAATGCATAGAAGTCATAGCCGTGCCTTGCCCAAAACCTGGCGAGTTCCACGTTGAAGAAGTAGTCGCTCCAGCCATGCAGGAACAGCAATGCGCCACGAGTTGCCTCGGCCTCCGGGGTCATCGACTCCGGCCTGTGACGGACCAAGGTTGCCCGTCGCACCACACCGTCAGGTCCTTCCACGTCCAGGGCGCATGCCTGGAAGTCCATTCCGAGGATATCCGCCGACCACTCCATGCCTTCAGCTTAGACATCCGCCGCGGCTTCGCGTCCCGCGGACCTCCCTGTGAAAAGGCATCCACCCAGGAAGGTTCCCTCCAGCGCCCTGTACCCATGGATACCGCCTCCGCCGAAGCCCGCCGCTTCACCTGCAGCGTAAAGGCCCGGGATCACTCGGCCTTCCTGATCCAGGACCCTGGATCGGAGGTCGGTCTGCAGCCCTCCCAGACTCTTCCTGGTGAGGACGGACAGCCTGATGGCAATGAGCGGCCCATGGGCAGGATCCGCCAAGCGGTGTGGGGGAGCCACCCTCATCAGTTTGTCAGTGGCAAAACGGCGGGCCGCCCGGATAGCAGCCAGTTGGGGGTCCTTGCCCAGCCCGCTGGACACTTGAAGGTCCCGGGCCCGTACCAGCGCCTCCAAGCGGTCAGCGCTGATCAGTTGATTCCCCGTGAGTGCGTTCATCTTTCCGGCAAGGTCATGGGGTGAGGATCCCTGAATGAAGTCGATGCCTTTGTCCAGGAAACGTTGTATGGGAGTATCGCTGCCTGGTTTCAGTCGGGAAACGAGCAGTGACACGTCCCTCCCCGTCAGGTCCGGGTTCTGCTCGGATCCTGAAAGCGCAAGTTCCTTGAGCGCAATGGTGCGGTTCAGGACGAACCATGAATGGCTGTGACCGGTGGCGACGATGTGGCGAAGCGCGCCAAGGGAATCGAAGCCCGGAAACAGGGGCGCAGGCAATTGGCGCCCTTCGGCATCCAACCATAGGGATGACGGACCGGGCAGGATGCGGATGCCGTGCTTGGGCCACACGGGATCGTAATTGTGGATTCCCTCGGGGTAGTGCCACATGCGGTCACCGTTTACCAGTGCTGCACCGAGAGATTCCGCAACAGGAAGGAAATCACCGTCCACTGAAGCAGGAACGCCGCTGAGCAGGTCGGCCGGCGCGGCGTTGCCCGGCCACTGGCGACGCACCGTCTCGTGATTGCCGCCGATGCCGCCTGTCGTCACGACCACAACGCCTGCCTTGGCGTCGAAACCCCCGACGGCGGCTCGCGAGGACGCTTGGCCGCGCACCGCCGTCGAGGGTTCCAGTATCTGGCCCGAGACACCCGCCACCCGGCCGGCCGTCGTCGTCAACGAAGTAGCTCTATGCCGGAAGTGCAGCGATACCCTCCCGGCCTGGACACCTTCCTGGACCTTGGCCAGAAACGGTTCCACGAGGGCGGGGCCCGTTCCCCACGTGACGTGGAATCGGGGAACCGTGTTTCCGTGTCCCTGGGGGCCGTAACCCCCGCGTTCTGCCCATTGAACCAAAGGGAAGATGCCGACGTCGAGGCTCTTCAACCAGGCGCGCTTCTCACCGGATGCAAACTCGACGTACGCTTCGGCCCACTGCCGCGCCATCGCATCGTGTGGTCGGTCAAAGCCTGCGGAGGCCACCCAGTCCGAGAGCGCCAATTCAGCGCTATCCCTGACACCGAGCCGGCGCTGCTCCGGGGTGTCAACCATGAACAGGCCACCGAAGGACCAATGCGCCTGTCCACCCAAGGATGCCGCTGGTTCCTGGTCCAGGATCGCCACGCGCTTACCTGCCGCATAGGCGGTTGCTGCCGCTACCAGCCCGGACAAGCCCGCACCTACAACGATGACGTCGGCGAGGATTCGATTCCCATGATCTGCATCACGATCTTGTAGCGGCATGCGTACATGCTAGCCGCAGGCAAGGTCACGGGTTTGGTGTGTTGTCCGTAAACCGGAAAACTAGGACCATGCGTGTTTACCCCACCTTCTTCAAGCTCGCCTTCTCCTGGATGGATGCCGAGAAAGCACACAAGATCGGCTTTCAAGCGATCCGGGCGGCCCACCGCACCGGTGCAGGCCGGGTTCTTGCCAGGATCACAGCTCCGGATGCTTCCCTTCGAACTGAGGCTTTTGGGTTGACGTTCCCCTCTCCCTTCGGCTTGGCGGCCGGCTTTGACAAGGAAGGCCACGGAATCGAAGCGTTGGCCGATCTTGGGTTTGGCCATGTAGAGGTCGGAACCATCACCGGTCAGGCGCAGCCGGGCAACGAAAAGCCGCGTTTGTTCCGCTTGATTGAGGACCGCGCCGTCATCAACCGCATGGGCTTCAATAACGATGGCGCAGCAGCAGTTGCTCCGCGGCTCAAGTCGGCGAAAGCTGCACTGCAGCGCCTGCATGCCGACGTACGACCCGTGATTGGTGTCAACATCGGTAAGACGAAAGTTGTTGAGCTGGATGAGGCCACAGAAGACTACCTCGTCAGCGCCCGGAGCCTCGCTCCCGCCGCCGATTACCTGGTGGTCAACGTCAGTTCGCCCAACACGCCGGGACTACGGCTGCTCCAGAACGTGGAAACTCTTCGGCCGCTGCTACGGGCCGTGGGAGATGCAGCAGATGAAGCTGCTGGCCGCCATGTTCCCCTCCTGGTCAAGATCGCGCCTGACCTGAGCAATGAGGACATCGACGACGTCGCCCGGCTTGCGCTTGACCTCAAGCTGGACGGCATCATCGCCACCAACACCACCATCGCCCGTGAGGGGCTCACCACTGATGCCGCGAAGGTTGGATCACTGGGAGCGGGCGGGCTTTCTGGTGCCCCGCTGAAGCAGCGATCCCTGGAGGTCCTGCGACGACTCAAGGACGCCGTGGGAGATCAGCTCGTACTCATTGCCGTGGGTGGCGTGGAGTCAGCGCAGGATGTCCAGGACCGTTTGAATGCAGGGGCAACCCTGGTGCAGGGCTACACCGCGTTCCTTTACGAGGGCCCGTTCTGGGCATCACGCATCAACAAGGGCCTGGCGAAGATCCGGAAGCGTAACTCCCGCTAGGCCAGGGCTGCCGTTGGTCCGGGGCCTCCATCCAGGAGCCTGGACGAAGGCGACAATACGAAGACCCCGGACCAATGGTCCGGGGTCTTCGTATAAGTAGTGGGTTGGGGCCTCTTCAGCGTGACGCTAAGCGGGGTACTGGCCGCGCTTGACCTGCGGCTTGGGGAGGCGGAGCTTGCGGAACTGCAGGGCGCGCATACATCCATACCAGACTGATCCACGCTCGACTTCACCGAACTTCTCGCCCAGGCGCTTACGGAGCTTGCGCGAAAGGATGAAAACATCCACAAAGACGGCAAGGAACATGATCCAGAAGCCAATCAGGACATACGTAATCTGTGAACTGCTGGCCGGGATGATCAGGGAGATGACCACGAACAGCAGTGCGCCGAACATCAGGTATTCACCGAGGCTGAACCGGGCGTCGACGTAATCCCGAACGAAACGCTTCTGGGGTCCCTTGTCCCTGAGGGGGAGGTACTTTTCATCCCCAGTGTCCAAGGCCTGCCGCATTTTCTGCCGCTGGTCCTGAACCGCTACCCGTTCGGCCTCCTTGGAAGCTTTGCGGTCAGTGGGCACCAACGGGCGCTTGCGGGCTGCCTCCTGGTCCTTCCGCTTGGGCGTAGGGGCGCCCTTTCCGACACCCGGTTCCTGGGCGGCCTGGGCCTGGTCTACTACTGCTTGAGCGCTGGGCTCTTCCTTTTTGCGTCCGAACACCCATACAGAATACCCCGCAGGAAGGTGGCGCAGGTTACGGGCCCACCGTGGTTCGGTGGGCGTGTGGCAGCCTGCCGCGCCTTCCGTCGCCGTCTCTTGGCCAGCTGTAAAGTTTGGGCATGACATCAGCACATGCGGAGACCCCGCAGAATCAGCAACGGAACTCCGGCCACAGCATGGAGGGTCCGTCGTCGAACCAGGTCATCGACTCCAATGGCGTGGCCGCTTTGGCCAAAGCAGTAGATGAATCATTCAGCGCTACCCTTGGCTCCTTGAAGGACCTCGTCGGGATCCCCGGAATCGCGTGGCCAAGCTTCGACCCTGCGGAACTGGATCGCAGCGCTGAAGCTGTCGCCTCCTTGGTAAGGGCAACGGGAATGGATGACGTCCGAATTCTTCGCTGCGACAAATTGGATGGAACGCCCGGTGGTCCCGCCGTCGTCGCCCGCCGCCCGGCCCGCGACGGTCAGCCGACGATTCTGTTGTACGCGCACCATGACGTCCAGCCTCCAGGCGATCGAAATCTATGGGCTTCCGAGCCTTTCATCGCGGAGGAGCGGGAAGGCCGGCTCTATGGTCGTGGCGCTGCTGACGACAAAGCCGGCATCATGGCCCATCTGGCGGCTTACGCCGCTGCTACGAAAGTCCTGGGGGATGAGTTTGGCCTGGGCGTAACCTTCTTCTTTGAAGGCGAAGAAGAAGCGGGTTCACCCACGTTTCGGACATTCCTTGAGGAACATCGCGAGCTTCTCCGCTCCGACGTGATCGTGGTGGCGGACTCCAGCAACTGGAAGGTCGGCATTCCCGCCTTAACTACCAGCCTGCGTGGGCTCGTGGATGGCACCTTCGAAGTCCGTGTGCTGGAGCATGCGGTGCATTCGGGAATGTACGGTGGCCCGGTGCTGGACGCCCCCACCCTGTTGTCCCGTCTCATCGCGACGCTCCACGACGACGAAGGAAACGTCGCCGTGGCGGGCCTGGTGGGAAATGACGACGTTGCGGTTGACCTGACCGAGGCAGAATACCGCGCTGACGCTTCAGTGCTCGACGGCGTCAAACTTGCCGGGAGCGGGACGATCGGCTCGCGTTTGTGGACCAAGCCGGCGTTGTCCATCATCGGCATGGATGTTCCCGCTGTTGCCGTTGCCTCAAATACGCTCATTCCCGCAGCCCGGGCGAAATTCAGCATGCGCCTGGCACCCGGTCAGGATCCTGACGCCGCCATGGAGGCTTTAAGGAACCACGTTCAGTCCCGTGCACCATTCGGTGCAGAAGTAACATTCACGCCGGGGGAGCGAGGAAATGCCTTCGCGACCGATACCTCGTCAGCAGCTGCCAGGGTGGCACTCTGGGCCCTGGGGGAGGCCTGGGGAGTCCAACCAGTGGAAATGGGAATCGGCGGTTCCATCCCGTTCATTGCCGACCTGACCGAGATGTATCCCGATGTCCAGATTCTCGTGACGGGTGTAGAAGATCCGGATTCCCGCGCCCACAGTGCCAACGAATCACTTCACATCGGCGATTTCCGTCATGCTGTGCTGGCCGAGGCGCTGATGCTGGCGCGGCTTAATGTCGAAGGCCTGGACCGGTAAGCAGCGCATTGGCGTTCCGGGGGACTTTTTCCGTGGGCGGTCGAGCACGCCGGGAACAAGTAATTGCCGTCCGTGGTTACGTCAGAAGTTATAGATCAGCGTCTGCGCGACGTAGCATGGAGCTATAACCCGTACGTAATTGGGTAAGGGCAGGCTGCGTTCCGGCGCCGCCGCCAGAAGCGTCATAAGAAGGTAGGCCAATGAGCACTGCAACCAACGAAAACAGCACCGGAGCACAGCTCGTCCCCGACGAGGAGCTTCCCACGCATGAGGTCAATCTGACCGATGTCGCGGCAGGCAAGGTCCGTAGCCTCCTCGAACAGGAAGGGCGCACCGATCTGCGGCTGCGCGTTGCAGTCCAGCCGGGCGGCTGCTCCGGCTTGATCTACCAGCTCTACTTCGACGAGCGCCTCCTCGACGGCGACGCCGTCCGCGACTACGACGGCGTTGAGGTCGTAGTCGACAAGATGAGCGTCCCTTACCTGAGTGGGGCCAGCATCGACTTCGAGGACACCATCTCGAAGCAGGGCTTCACCATTGATAACCCGAACGCCGGTGGGTCTTGCGCTTGCGGCGATTCGTTCCACTGACGTGAGCTATCGCCGCATGTCGGCGCCCCTCTGCATGCGTTCCAACGCATTCGGAGCCACGGCGCCGACATGTGCGCGAAAACCGCTTCATAGCGGTAAGCTCTACATCGGGTAGTAAAACTTTTAGTGTGCCCGGTGGCCTTTGGCCTGCCGGGAGACAGCAACAAGAGGAAGGGCCGTCTGTGAGTTCGCAGAACCGAACCGGCAGCCGACGCATAAAGATCACCTCGATCACTGGCTTGGCACTAGCCGGCGCGTTGGTTTTGACCGGATGTTCACCAGAGGTAGAGAAGGGTTGGCTGCCAACTGAGCGCGGCACGACCAACCACACTGACCGGATCATGGACCTCTGGGTCAACTCATGGATCGCCGCCTTGGCAGTCGGTATCATCACGTGGGGCCTTCTGGTCTGGTGCATCATCGCTTACCGCCGCCGCAAGGGCACCATTGGATTCCCGAAGCAGCTCAGCTACAACCTGCCGCTTGAGGTCTTCTACTTGACCATTCCGCTGTTCATGGTGCTGGTGTTCTTCTACTTCACCGACCAGGACCAGCGCGCGATCGATGACCGCTCACAGCCGGCAGACGTCGTCATTGACGTGCGCGGCAAGCAGTGGGCTTGGGACTTCAACTACAAAAAGGGCCAGGTCATCAACGAAGACCTCCACGAGGCCGGCGTTCAGGCTCACCTGACCGGCAACGAGGTCAACAAGGACCTGCTTCCCACGCTGTACTTGCCTGTTGGCAAGTCGGTTGACCTGGAGCTGAACTCCCGCGATGTCATCCACTCTTTCTGGGTTCCGGCCTTCCTGCAGAAGCGGGACATGATCCCCGGCAAGACCAACTACATCAGGTTCACTCCCACCAAGGAGGGCACTTTCGATGGCAAGTGCGCCGAACTCTGCGGTGAATACCACTCCGAAATGCTGTTCCGCGTCAAGGTTGTCTCCGAGTCTGAATTCCAGGACCACATGGACAAGCTTCGCCAGGACGGCAACACGGGCCTGCTCGGTGCGGAATACGACCGCAACCCGGACCTGATCGAAACCAAGTAAGGGGAGCGACGTGGCTACTTACACTCAATCCGCCGGGACCCTAGAGGCTCCCGTAGTTCCTAAATCCAAGGGACGCATAGTCGTCAACTGGATCACCTCCACGGACCACAAGACCATCGGGTACATGTACCTCATTGCGTCCTTCGTGTTCTTCTGCCTCGGCGGCGTCATGGCGCTGCTGATCCGTGCTGAACTGTTCGAACCCGGTATGCAGATCCTGCAGACCAAGGAACAGTACAACCAGATGTTCACGATGCACGGCACCGTGATGCTGCTGATGTTTGCGACACCGCTGTTTGCGGGCTTCACGAACGTCATCATGCCCCTGCAGATTGGCGCCCCCGACGTCGCCTTCCCGCGATTGAACGCGCTGGCCTTCTGGTTCTTCCTCTTCGGCTCCACCATTGCTGTGTCCGGCTTCATCACGCCACAGGGTGCTGCATCGTTCGGCTGGTTCGCGTATGCGCCACTGTCGAATACCACCTTTACGCCCGGCGTCGGCGGTGACTTGTGGGTCTTCGGCCTCGCACTGTCCGGCTTCGGCACCATCCTTGGTGCCGTCAACTTCATCACCACGATCATCTGCATGCGTGCCCCCGGCATGACCATGTGGCGCATGCCGATCTTCACCTGGAATGCCCTGGTGACGTCCATCC
Source organism: Paenarthrobacter sp. 2TAF44 (assembly GCF_052114885.1). NCBI lineage: Bacteria > Bacillati > Actinomycetota > Actinomycetes > Micrococcales > Micrococcaceae > Paenarthrobacter > Paenarthrobacter sp. 2TAF44. Next base: position 102,538 of record NZ_JBFRFP010000013.1, read on the forward strand.
TCGTCCTTATGGCGTTCCCGCCGCTGGCCGCTGCCCTGTTCGCCCTCGGTGCGGACCGCAAATTTGGTGCCCACATCTTCGACCCCGAAAACGGCGGCGCCGTCCTCTGGCAGCACCTCTTCTGGTTCTTCGGCCACCCCGAGGTGTACATCATCGCCCTGCCGTTCTTCGGCATCGTGTCCGAGATTTTCCCGGTCTTCAGCCGGAAGCCGATCTTTGGTTACAAGGGCCTTGTGTACGCAACCATCGCAATTGCGGCGCTGTCCGTCACCGTCTGGGCACACCACATGTACGTGACCGGTTCCGTGCTCCTTCCGTTCTTCGCGTTCATGACCATGTTGATTGCGGTGCCCACCGGCGTGAAATTCTTCAACTGGATCGGTACGCTCTGGCAGGGTTCCATCACCTTCGAGACTCCGATGCTCTGGAGCATCGGCTTCCTGGTGACCTTCCTGTTTGGTGGCCTCACGGGTATTATCCTTGCGTCCCCGCCACTGGACTTCCACGTCTCGGACTCCTACTTCGTGGTGGCACACTTCCACTACGTGGTCTTCGGTACGGTTGTGTTCGCCATGTTCGCCGGCTTTTACTTCTGGTGGCCGAAGTGGACCGGCAAGATGCTGAACGAGCGTCTGGGCAAGATTCACTTCTGGCTTCTATTCCTTGGCTTCCACGGCACCTTCCTGATCCAGCACTGGCTGGGTGTTGAGGGTATGCCCCGCCGTTACGCCGACTACATGCCGCAGGACAACTTCACTTGGATGAACCAGTTCTCCACGATCTCGTCCTTTGTCCTGGGTGCATCCCTGCTGCCATTCTTCTGGAATGTCTACATCACGTGGCGCAGCAACAAGAAGGTGGAAGTTGATGACCCTTGGGGCTTCGGAGCGTCGCTTGAATGGGCGACTTCCTGCCCGCCGCCGCGCCACAACTTCACATCGCTGCCCCGTATCCGTTCGGAGCGCCCGGCACTGGACCTGCACCACCCTGAGTTGGCCCAGGTCCACACCGCCCAGTCCCCGGACCCCGCAGCAGTGCTGCTAGGCAACGCCGACCAGAAGGACGTTCGCAAGTGAAAATTGAATCGTGGCTCTTTGGAGCAGGAGCATTCTTCTTCATCCCGGTCGCCATCGCCTACGGCTTCCTGACGGAATGGCATGAGTGGGTCGGCGTTCTGGGCATTCTCCTGGTTGGCGGTCTCGTAGGCATGATCGGCGCTTACCTGGGCTTTACTGGCAAGCGGATTGGCATGCGTCCAGAAGACCGTCCTGATGCTGAAATTCACGAGGGCGCGGGTGAACAGGGGCACTTCAGCCCTTGGAGCTGGTGGCCGCTGGTTCTCGGCATTGCATGCGCAAGCGGCTTCCTGGGCCTTGCGGTGGGTTTCTGGATCACCTTCATCGCGGGTGGCATTGCCGTTGTGGCACTGGTCGGCTGGGTCTTCGAATACAGCCGTGGCGACCACGCGCACTAGCAACAAAACAGCATAACGACGACGGGCCCCACCTTCTGGTGGGGCCCGTCGTCGTTGTCTCTATGGGTGGTCGCTGGCTTTTAGATAGTGTCCTGGGCCATTATTGGGGTTTCACAGGGCGTGAATGCCCTCCAGCACAGCAGACAGCCCGACGAGGGCCTTGTTGGCGTCGGACACACTTTGGCCGTCCAGGAGGCCGTCCAGCGCGACTTCAAGGAGCACCTCGCAGCCATGGCCAAAGTCTTCTGTCATGACTTCCAGGAGGGAGCGTGCGTCTACTGGCGGTCCGTCAGGCTTCCTTATCGTCACTGGCAGGCCTGTCTCAGTTACTGCGCGGACAAATATGGCTGCTGCTCGCGCATGCAAGCCAATCTCTGCTGCGACGAAGGATTTCTGCTCCAGCAAGCCAGCTCCTTTGCTAAGACGGAATATGCGTCCGTGAAATTTGATCCATACAAGCGTAGCCGTTGCTTGGCCTGCTCTCCATATCGGGGACTCCGGCTGGTCTAGACCTGTGCCCTGACTGATCTACCCTTAATGCATGACTCATTTGATGTTGGGCGCTCGTCATGCCTGAAGCCGCGAGTATCGCCGGTGAAATTGACCGGACCAGCAGCACTCCCATTTACATCCAACTCCGTGAGATATTGAGGAGTTTCATAGCCCAGTCATGTCCTCCTGGTTCGTCGTTGCCGTCCGAAAGGGACCTCTCGCTAAGGTTTGGCCTTGCAAGGATGACGGTACGGCAGGCCATTGATGCGTTGGTGGGCGAAGAAGTCATTGAGCGTGTGGTGGGACTGGGCACGTTCGTGAAGAAGCCCAAACTGGATCTTCAAGTAAAGCTGACCTCCTATAGCGAGGAGATGCAACGACGCGGGATGGTTCCGGCTGCCAAGGTGTTGAGTTTCGAACAGATTGCTGCCAGTGCCTTTCTGGCGCGGGAGCTACAGCTCGAGGAGGGCACGCCGTTGGTCCGTTTCAGGCGGTTGCTGTTGGCCGACAACGAACCTATGAGCGTCGACGAGAATTTCATCCCGGCGCACCGTGTCCCCGGACTATTGGATGAGGCGCCGCCCACGTCGCTCTACAACGTCCTCAGCGAACGCTTCGGCCTGGTCATGGAATGGGGAGAGGACATGATTGAGGCAACGGCTGCATCCCCCTCCACGGCAAGGCTGTTGAACGTGGATGTGGGCTCGCCGCTGCTGAAGATCCAACGTCATGCCTTCGTGGCCCGCGCAATGGTGGACTACTCTGTTTCGTACTATCGGGCAGATCGCTACAAGCTCTGGGTTCCTCTGCAGCGACCAGGGGTGCGGCCCACACGCAACTATTCCTCTGGTTATCGAACTCAATAGCGCCGGAAACGGTCCGCTCGTCACAAACACTAAATGCAACAGGGAAGGGCACGATCCATATGGATCGTGCCAGTTGCCGGAGCAACACGGTCTTCGAAGAACCACTTGGAGAGCGCTGCACGCCGCTTTTCCTTGCGGGTTACGACACCGTGTTCGTTCGGCGTCGCGGGCAACGGAACCGGGGATTCGAATCCAACGAGCTTGTAGCGCTTGTACTCGTCCAGGGGAGCGTGTACCTCGATGAACTCACCGTGGGGGAGCCGTACGATGCGGCCGGTCTCACGCCCGTGGAGGGCGATCTCGCGGTCCTTACGCTGCAGAGCGAGGGCGATTCGCTTGGTCACGATGAACGCGAGGATCGGGCCGATGAAGAACAGTGTGCGCAACCAGTACGTGACGTCGTTCAGGGATACGTGGAAGTGCGTTGCGATGAGGTCCGAGCCTGCCGCTGCCCACATGACGCAGTACCAAGTGAAGCCTGCAACACCGATCGCGGTACGGGTGGGTGCGTTACGGGGACGGTCAAGGACGTGGTGCTCACGGTTGTCCTTGGTTACCCAGCGTTCGATCCACGGGTACATGAACAGCACGGTGAAGATGATGCCCGCGGGCACGAGTGCCGGCAGTAGGACGTTCAGCGTCAGCGTGTGTCCGAAGATGATGTATTCAAAGTGGAAGTTGTTGATGACGCCAGGCATGAGTCGAAGAGCGCCGTCAACAAATCCGATGTACCAGTCAGGCTGGGTACCGGCGGAAACCGGGGAGGGGTCGTAAGGACCGTAGTTCCAGATCGGGTTGATCGTAAAGGCAGCTGCCATAAGGGCCAGGACGCCGAAGACGATGAAGAAGAACCCGCCAGCCTTGGCTGCGTAAACCGGGCCAAGGGGGTAACCGACGACGTTGCCGTCGTTACGTCCCGGGCCGGGGTACTGGGTGTGCTTGTGCACGACAACCATGAACAGGTGAATCACGATCATGAGCAGAATCAGGGCCGGAACCAGAAGGATATGAAGCACATAGAGACGACCAATGATCGCTGTGCCCGGGAATTCTCCGCCGAAGAGGAAGAACGAGATGTAGGTACCAATGACCGGAATGGACTTGATAACGCCATCGATGATGCGCAGACCGTTGCCGGAAAGGAGGTCATCGGGGAGGGAGTAGCCAGTGAAGCCGGCAGCCATGGCCAGAATCAGCAGGACGCCGCCCACTACCCAGTTCATTTCACGCGGCTTGCGGAACGCGCCGGTGAAGAAGACACGCAGCATGTGGACACCCAGGGAGGCCACGAACAGCAGCGCCGCCCAGTGGTGCACCTGGCGCATGAAGAGGCCACCGCGGACATCGAAGGAGATGTTCAGCGATGAGCTGTAAGCCACGGACATTTCGACGTTGTACAACGGCGTGTAGGAACCCTGGTAGTGAGTTTCAGCCATCGAGGGATCGAAGAAGAAGGTCAGGAAGGTGCCCGACATCAGGAGGATGACGAAGGAATACAGCGCCACCTCACCGAACATGAATGACCAGTGGTCCGGGAAGACCTTGCGTCCGAACTCGCGCAGGATGCCGGAGCCACCTACACGTTCGTCCACGAAATCAGTGAAACGGCCAACTTTGGTCTTCGCTACGAAGGGGGCTTCAGCTGTTGATGAGGCGCTCATGCTCGTCACGCTCCCAGTAACTCGGTCCTACAGGTTCTTTGAAGTCGCTGGTGGCGACGAGGTAGCCTTCTGCGTCAACTGCGATGGGCAGTTGGGGGAGCGGACGGCTGGCCGGTCCAAAGATGACCTTGCATTCCTGCGTGAGGTCGAACGTGGACTGGTGGCACGGGCACAGAAGGTGGTGTGTCTGCTGCTCGTAAAGAGCAACCGGGCAACCAACGTGTGTGCAGATCTTGGAGTAGGCAACAATGCCGTTGTAGCTCCAGTTCTCGCGGCCCTCAGAGGGGTTCAGCGAGTTCGGATCCAGGCGCATCAGCAGAACGACGGCCTTGGCCTTTGCGTTCAGCTTGCCCTCGTGAAGTTCGTTGAGGCCTTCGGGAATAACGTGGAAGGCAGAACCGATAGTGACATCCGAAGCCTTGATGGGAGTGCCATCGGGATCGCGCGTCAGTCGTTTGAGCTTGCCACCTTCAGGAGCCCACATCGTGTGTGCGAGCTTGTCATCAGGACGCGGTCCCAGGTCGCCGAAAATAGCGAGAGCAGGAAGCGGGGCAAGGGCAACGGCGCCAAGAAGGGTGTTGCGGATCAGCGGGCGACGCTTAATGCCGGTTTCCTCGACGATGTCGTCGACGATGCGCACCGCAGCCTGGCGATCTTCCTCGTGACGGATAGCGTGGCGCTCTTCCGACACCTCGTGATCCGGCATCAAGGCCTTGGCCCAGTGCACGATGCCGGTGCCGATGCCGAGCATTGCGAACGCCGTACCCAGGCCCAGGAGCAGGTTCTGGGTACGGATGTTTGCAATCGTCGAATCGTCGCCCAAATCGATGGCGAAGTACGCCACCAGGAAGATCAGCGTGCCGATGACAGAGGTGCCAAACAAAATGGCTACCTGACGCTCGGCTCGCTTTGCGGCTACCGGGTCCGTGTCAGCCAGGCGCAAACGATGCGGAGGAAGTCCAGGATCCTGGAACTTCTCCACTTCATTCTGACCAGCCGTAGCTACGGTGCCCGAGTGGTTCGGACTGCCGTCACTATGGTTGCCCATAATTCGCCTCATCCTTCTCTCGTTGTCTCGGCCTGGGCCGAGTTAATTTTCAGTTCGAAACTGCTGACCATGCAGCAGAAGTTTGTTGTTTCGTCCGGACTAGGACGTGCGTGACGTCAGCCAGATGGTGAAGGCGATGATGACGCCCAAGCCGGCAATCCAGACGAAGAGACCTTCAGACACCGGGCCCAGGGCGCCGAGATCGGCACCGCCCGGTGAGCCGTTGGCTTCGATGGTCTTGAGGAAGGTGATGATGTCGCGCTTACCTTCGGGTGAGACGTTCGAATCGTTGAACACAGGCATGTTCTGAGGGCCTGTGGCCATGGCTTCGTAAATGTGCTTTCCAGTGACATCTGCCAGCGCGGGAGCGAACTTGCCGCGCGTCAGGGCGCCGCCGGCTGCTGCAGCGTTGTGGCACATGGCGCAGTTGACGCGGAAGAGCTCGCCACCTTTGGCTGCGTCTCCCTTTTCGTCAAGGAGGTGCTCTTCCGGAATCGCAGGGCCTGCGCCCAATGATGCAACGTAAGCCGCCAGTTGGCTGGTCTGCTCCTCGTTGAACTGGACGGGCTTCTTCTGGGCCTGTGGGCCATTCATCTGCATGGGCATGCGGCCGGTGCCAACCTGGAAGTCAACTGCTGCGGCGCCCACGCCGACCAGCGAGGGGCCGTCCTTGGTACCGCTTGCACCCATGCCGTGGCAGGTGGCGCAGTTGGCAGCAAACAACTTGCCGCCTTGCTCTACGTCACTTGCGCTGTAGCTGGTGGTGTCGGCCTTGGCCTGGTTGACAGATGTGGCAACGGCGTACAGCCCACCAGTGAGGAGGAGGCCCATCAGCAGCAGCGCTATGGCTGCCAGTGGGTGACGTCGCTTCTGCGAGAGTGCCTTCACGTGGTGGTTCCTTTATTCGATCCTGCGTCGGCTCCGCGAGCCGCTTCTTGAAATTCTGCCTCTTGTAGAAAAAGAGTCAAAGCCGGGCTACTTCAGGACGTAGATGACCAGGAAGAGGCCAATCCAGACAACGTCCACGAAGTGCCAGTAGTACGAGGTGACGATCGCGGATGTGGCTTCAAAGTGCCCAAACTTCTTGGCTGCAAACGCACGGCCAATGATGAACAGGAACGCGATCAAACCGCCGATGACGTGAAGGCCGTGGAAGCCTGTGGTCATGTAGAAGGCGGAACCGTAGGCGTTGGATGACAGGGAAACGTGCTCTGAGACGAGCATGGCGTATTCCGTGGTCTGTCCGGCTACGAAGAAGGAACCCATGATGAAGGTGAGAACGAACCATTCGCTCATGCCCCAGCGGGTGAACTGCAGGGGTCCGCCGGTGCGGCGCGGTTCAAGGCGCTCAGCGGCGAAAACGCCCATCTGGCACGTGAAGGAACTGGCCACAAGGACGATGGTGTTGACGAGCGCAAACGGGAAGTTGAGCTTGGTCGTCTCCTCGGCCCACATCAATCCTGATGTGGACCGCAGGGTGAAGTACATGGCAAAGAGACCGGCGAAGAACATCAACTCACTGGACAGCCAAACAACGGTTCCAACAGAAACCAGATTGGGGCGGTTCAGCGTCGGGTGCGCCGGGGTACTGGGGGCATGGGTCGCAGATGTCACAAGGACATTATGTCTGTAAAAGTCCAGAGTTCCCAATGCAAACCACCGATTCGGGAGACTTTTTCTACAAAGACGCGAAATCGCGCGGAAAAGTTCCCGGTCCGGTTCACATTGGTCATCGGTGCAGCCCGGTCGATAGCATCAAGGAGTGACTTCTCCGGCATCGGCACCTGCAGCCAGCAATAACTGGCCAGGGCTCATCTCAGCACTGATCAACGGCGACGACCTTGCAGTGGGCAACACTGAGTGGGCCATGAACACGATCATGGCCGGCGAAGCGACTCCCGCGCAGATCGCTGGTTTCCTGGTTGCCCTGCGGGCCAAGGGCGAAACGGTGGAAGAACTGACCGGCCTTGTGGAGGCCATGCTTCAGAATGCCAACCCCATACAGATCTCCGGTGAAAAGCTGGACATCGTGGGAACAGGCGGGGACAGGCTGAACACCGTCAACATCTCCACCATGGCAGCCCTTGTTGCGGCCGGTGCGGGCGCGAAAGTCGTCAAGCACGGAAACCGGGCGGCGTCGTCGACGTCTGGTTCTGCTGATGTATTGGAAGCCTTGGGTGTCCGTCTGGACCTTTCGATTGACCAGGTTGCCCGGAATGCGGAGGAGGCAGGAATCACCTTCTGCTTCGCGCAGGTTTTCCATCCCTCGTTCCGTCATACCGCAGTACCCCGGCGGGAGTTGGCAGTGCCCACGGCCTTTAATTTTCTCGGCCCCATGACGAATCCTGCTCATGTTCAGGCTTCGGCAGTCGGCGTCGCCAACGCCCGGATGGCTCCACTTGTTGCGGGCGTCCTTGCCCGTCGCGGCAGCCGCGGCCTGGTGTTCCGCGGCGACGATGGGCTGGACGAATTGACACCCACGGGGCCATCCACAGTCTGGGAGATAAGGAACGGAACCGTCACAGAACAGGTGTTCTCACCCGCTGAGCTCGGTATCGAACCGTCCACCGTTGCAGATCTGCGGGGCGGGGACGCAGCCGCAAATGCAGTGGTTGTACGTGAAGTCCTTGATGGCAAGACAGGTCCTGTGCGTGATGCTGTCCTCTTGAATGCTGCAGCTGGCCTGGTTTCCGTTGACATGAACGCCGAAGGCGATCTGTTGGAACGGATGCGAGCCGCCTTCATGCTGGCGGCGGAGTCCGTGGATACAGGTAAGGCCGCTGGTGTCCTGACCAAGTGGATCGCCCTTAGCCAGAGTTCCAAAGACTAGCCACAGCGTCAGCCTCGCAGGCTGTGCTGCCGCCTCGAAGCGGGATCTAGAGGCGTCCTTAAGTCCTATTCGAAGCCGAGGGCAAAGGCCGCGTCGAGATCGTGCTGCGAGTAGGCACGGAAGGCTATGTGGGTAGTGGTGTGAACTACGGAATCCACCTTCGACAGGCGATCAGCGATGACATCCGCGAGGTCTTCATGCTTGGGCACTCTGGCTACAGCGATCAGGTCCCATTCTCCAGTGACGGAATAGACTTCACTGATGCCCTGGATGGCTGAAATCTGCTCGGCGGTTTCCGGAATGCGCGAAGCATCGGTCTTGATCAGGACGAAAGCGGTGATCACGTGGGGCCTTTCCGGAAAACCTTCATTGCGGACGAACTTCAGCCTAGTACATGGGAGATGAAGGGACCCTTTCAGGCTTTGGAATGGCGTTTTCGTGACGCCCGCAGAATTAACGCGAGAATGGCGCGGAAGCCGAGCAGGAAAACGCCCAGGCTGATAAGTGCCACGATGACAAAGGGCAACACCACCGTCTGGCCAGTCACCGCCCTGAGCAGCATGCCGATCATTACCGCACCGATCCAGACGCAAATGCCCGAAGGCCAGAGGGCATAGGGCGCACGCCAAACCCTTGCGACCAGCCAGGCAACGCCCGCACCAGCGAGGAAGGGCCAGGCCGTGACAAAGGCGCCTGTGATGATGTCTCCCCGGGCATGGGCGTCGCGGCCGATCGCGGCGAAGACAAGAATCAACACGAGGTCGGCGGCGGCAGCAGGAATCCAGGATCTAAGCGATGAGGGCATGGTCTGACACTATCCGGGCGGAAGTGCGGGTGCGAAGTTGACGTCCCGCAGATTCTCTCTTGCGCTTGGTTTCTGCTGCGGCCACGATGACTGGCAGGAACAAAGGACGCACCCCAATTACTGGAGGAGATCATGCGATTCGTTCAAGTAGCCCAGCATGCCGAAGACCTGAAGAGGGCTGCGGCCTTTTACGCTGCATTGCTGGGCGCGGAGCCCAGAGCCTTGTTTGACCCTCCTGGGCTCCTCTTCTTTGACGTGGGCGGCGTGCGGCTTCTGCTGGAGAAAGGGGCGCCGTCGTCCCTGCTCTATTTCGAGGTTGGAGACCTTCACGGCACAGTGGCGGCATTGAGGAGCAAAGGCGTCAAGATCATTTCGGAGCCTCACATGATCTTCACCCATGAGGATGACGTCCTCGGACCGGCAGATTCCGAGGAATGGATGGCGTTCATTGAGGACAGCGAGGCAAATACGGTAGGCCTGGTCAGCCGGATCAGAACGTCCGGCGACTAACTCTGACTCAAGGACTGGCCGCCGATGGCTGGTGCGTACAGCGCATGCGGTGACAGCCGCCGTCGGGCGTTGTGTGGGCGAACCCACACGACTAGCCTCGGTCGGGGGACAAGTGGTTCCTCACGATCCTGGAGGACTTGCAGAATGCAGAAGATTTCCACCTGTTTGTGGTTTGACGGCCGGGCGGCAGAGGCGGCTGAGTTCTACACCTCGACATTTGATGATTCGTCCATCCTGACATCGATGCCGGGGCCAGGCGGACAGGTCCTAACCGTGGACTTTGAGATTGAAGGGCGGCAGTTCATAGCCCTGAACGGGGGACCCGCCTTCACCTTCAACGAAGCAGTTTCCCTCGTGGTGAACTGCGATTCGCAGGACGAGGTGGACCGTTACTGGAACGCGCTCCTGGAAGGAGGGGGAGAAGAAAGCCAGTGCGGATGGCTGAAGGACAAGTTTGGCTTGTCGTGGCAGATCGTCCCTGCTGGGATGCCGGGCCTGTTGAATGGTCCGGATCCAGCAGGTTCCCAACGGGCAATGGAAGCCATGTTGAAGATGCGCAAGCTTGATATCAACGTTCTGCAAAGGGCGTACGAGGGCGACTGAAAGTTTGGGGGACAGGCGCCTTTGGGCGCTGCTAGCATTACCGCACGGTGACGTGCGCACCTATCACAACCATGAGGAGAACTGACTAATGACAACCCGCCTCAACCCATATATCTCGTTCCGCGACAATGCCAGGGACGCAGTCAACTTCTATGAGTCCGTCTTCGGTGGCGAACTGACAATCAGCACCTTTGGCGAATATCAGGCAAGCGAAGACCCCGCCGAAGCGGAGAAGGTCATGCACGCAATGCTGGTAACACCCAATGGCCTGGCGTTGATGGCTGCCGACACGCCCAACGGCATGGAATTCAGTCCTGGCAACAACATCTCGGTGTCGCTGAGCGGCCAATCCGAAGATGAAGCCGAGCTTCGTGGCTACTGGGACAAACTGGCCGACGGCGGTACCGTCACCATGCCACTTGAAAGCGCACCGTGGGGTGACACCTTCGGGATGTGTGTGGACAAGTTCGGCATCGCTTGGCTGGTAAATATTGCAGGAGCGCAACAACAGGAGCCGTAGCAGTCGCGCAGAATACTTCGTAAACGAATGCCTCGTCCGACTCGCGTTGGACGAGGCATTCCTGTGTCCGGCTTACATAATGCGGCGGCCAGAGGGATCCAGCCTGACGCCAACATGCTTTGGCGTCCGCAAGACGACTGAACGGTCCATGATCTCCACAATGGGCAACCTTTCACCCAGTTGCCGTTCGAGAATAGTCATGTCCTCAAGCCTGCGAAGCCATATCGCCATCACAATCGAATACAACCCGCCCGTAGTGAGGACCAAACGCACTTCGCCGAGACCGACCAGCCTGGCCGCCACTGCCTCCACCTGTGTGGCCGGGACGCGGAGGAAGTACCAAACATTTACCGGCCAAGGCGAGAATGTACGGGCCATTTCCAGCCGGACAACGATCCGATCCTGGGCCAGGGCCGCACCTAAAGCGCTCTTCGCGCGCGGTGGGCTGATTCCCAACTTTTGGGATATTTCCGTTATCGACGCTCGACCATCAGCGCGCAGGATCCAAAAAAGTTGCTCTTCCAGATCCGCCGATGCGCCCTTGGCGGCCGGACTTGGTTGAGGCGCTGCGCGTTCTATGAGTTTTGCTTCGTGGTCCGTCAAGGAGCGCAACCGCCAGCTCCTGGCGTCCGCCAACAGATTAATGCCCGGATGGGTTCTTGTACTGCGGATTCCTTTGACCGCTGGCAAGCGGTCCAAAATGAAACGTCCGAGGGAGGCGTCATCGCGGCTCATGACAGTGATGACCATGTCCCTGCCACCTGCGGTGTGATCCATTGAGAGCACATCCGGATCGGCCGCAAGCTCCTCGGTCACGCTTGCCATGCTGGCGGGCGAGCACTCAATTTCCGCCAGGGCAAAGGCGACTTTGGAACCGAGCCCACGGTAGGTTGCTACCCATGCCAGCCCTTCACCGGACAGAAAATTCCAGCGTCGGGCCAAGGTGACTGCATCGGCACCCACACCAGGTGCCAAGGCCGTCCATGGTGCCCGGGGGCGGATCTGAAGGGCATGCAGGAGTTTGAGGTCCCGTTCATCAAAGTCAAAATCCTGCATGGAACGTCTACTTCCAACAAATTGCCTGCGTTTTGAGTGTGACCAATCACTTGCTGCCTAGATTCTAGGCGTCACCACTCAAACACTTCGGAAGGCAGCCATGCTTGCTCCCGTCCTGCCGTTCGGCCGCGTCCAATCTTCCATGACGGCTCAGCAAGTACAAGTGCTTCTGAAACCTGCGCAAAGTCAGCAGGGGAGGGGAGCAGGCACACACCCATTAGCGGCGGGGGAGAGTGAGCCATTTCTGCTTGCTTCCGTGCGCGGGGGTGACTCTGGATCCTACGAGGAACTTTTTCGCCGGTACCAAGGCATTGCCACCTATGTCGCCCGGACTGAATCGGATAATCCAATGGATGCTGAGGACGTGGTGTCCGAGGCGTTTGCATCGATCCTAAAATTGCTGCTGGACGGCAGGGGACCGGCGGACTCATTCAGGGCTTATCTGTTGACCACCGTTCGGCGAATGTCACACCGCCGCAATCTGCAAAGCAGACGAGCAGCGGCGACAGTGAATGGCGTTGTGAGTGAAGTGGTGGTTGGTAATGATGATCCTGTTCTCAAAGACTTCGAGAATACGATCCTGATGCTGGCTTTCCGTTCTTTGCCATCCCGGTGGCAGGCCGTACTTTGGCACGTGGACGTTGAGGGCATGAAGCCTGCTGCAGCGGCACGGACTATGGAACTGACTCCAAACGCTGTGTCGTCATTGCTCATCCGCGCACGGGAGGGTCTCCGCCAGGCGTACCTGCAAAAACACGTGCAGGAATCAGCGCCGGGCCCCTGCACGGACTTTTCGCGCTACTTAGGCAAATATGTCCGAAATGCCGTGCGCCAGGCCGCCCAGGGGAAAGTTCGCCGGCACTTGGACGATTGCCTCCGTTGCACAGGGGTGTTGGCTGAGCTGGTGGAAGTTCAGTCAGGAATGAAACAGGCCGGGTCCCGCGCTGGATAGGCCTGACTGCGGGCTGCTCGGGGTCATTACTGGTAACCGTGCATATTCGTTTTGGAGGAAGGACTGGCCAATAACGCCAGGCACTTGAGCGCGGCCAGTTGGGGGTACTGATCCCTGTGAAACCGCCATCGGTCATAGGCGTTCCAATAGCTCAGCGCTCTTTGAGCTGTCAGGCTTATGAATGCCGGATTGTCATGAGTGAATTGGACGTAAGCCTGTCGGAGTCCCGGCCGCTCAGTGAGCGTGATCTCGAAGAAATGCAGCAGATCACTGCCGATTTCGACGATGTATTCGCCGCAGAGCTGGACGACGAATGGAATCGTCCACGAAGCGTCCGCTTCTAGGAGCTGGCGGAGAGCCGCTTGGCGGATTCTCCCGTCACTATGTCTCGACATCCAGGCCGCAAGTACGAGTAGTTGCTCTGGGCTCAGTCCTTGAGTGCGATCAAACTCGGGCCACCCGTAGTAGATCCTGTACGGGATCTGAACCAACTCACCCTCGACGCGAATTCCGATGTGGGAGGACGACTGGCCATTTGTGTCTTGAATGAGAACGGACATCGTTGGGTGGTCTGGACGCGGCAGAGCACCCAGTGCAGCGTCGGCGTCCGCGCGAACCGCCGGAGGCACCGCACCGAGGAGAAGCGGATCGGTTATCGACGATTCATTCATTGGCTCATTAAAGCAAGCGCCTAGGCCCGCATCACCGAAATGGAACGTTGCCGCGATCGGTCGAGACCTTCTCACGAGGTCTCGTCCAGGATCTCGTGGCCAATCGTTTAGAAGGAGGTCCGAAAGCTCATGGCGCTGCGGAGGGAGGGTTGATCATGCGTTATTTGCCAAAAGTCCGATTTGCTGGTGACCGTGCGTTTTCGAGGGGGAACTACGCAATAGGCCGTGCTGCTCCTCGGCGTTGACGACGGTTCGCCCACTGGCTTCGCCGAGGTTTAGTCAGGCTTCCGGTGTTCGGCAGCCCAGACAGCCAAGGCAGCGCGGCTGTGCAGTCCCAGCTTTGTCAGGGCATGCGCAACGTGGTTCTCCACGGTTCGCGCCGAGAGCGAGAGCTGCCTCGCGATGGACGCGTTGCTGAGGCCTCTGCGTACAAGCTCAGCGATCTCGAATTCGCGGGGCGTGAGCATGTCCGGCTGCAGCACACCTTCGACGGCCCGGAGCTCCGCCGCGGCCTCAGCGAAGGAGAGCTTTTCCCCGGCCTCCCATGCGGCCGCGAAGCCCTGCGGTCCGAGCAGCAGCTCAGCGGACGACCGCACGTAGTCGAAGTCGGCAAGCGCAATCTCGTGGAATCTTCCGCCGGCTCCCTCTCTGCGGGTCGTCGCGGCGGCAGCTCGCACCGCCGTCGCCGGGTCCCGGGGCACAGTGAGCGCCGCGAGACGGGCGAGCGCGACTCCGCGGTAGGAGATATCGCCCACCCGGGCGAAGGCTTCCACCCCTTCGAAAAGCCTTGCCCGGCCCCTGGCAGGGCGGCCCCGATTCGACTCGGCAAGACCCAGGTACGTGAGGATCTGCCCCTGCGCCCAGAGGTCCCCCGCGTAAACGGCAAGGTCCAAAGCCCGAATGAGGATGCCTATTGCCTCCTCGTCGCGATGTGCCCACACCGCCGCCATTCCCCGCATACCGATGGCCCTGCTCTGTCCGGCTACATCACCGAGCCCTGTATATACGTCCAGAGCCGCCTCACACGACTCGATACAACCTTCGGTGTCTTTGGCAAGACAGCGGGCGATGGCCTGATAGAAGAAGGCGGCGCCTGCCCCTGCCGAACCTGGTTCAAGAATGGCAAGCGCCTCCGCAGCCAGCCGGTTCCCGGCCTCGGTCTCCTGGCGCGAGGTGTGGCAGACGGAAGCCGTTACCAGACCTTGGGCCCGCGCATCATCGTGGACTGGATGGCGTTGCAGAAGACTAGAGGCGCGGGAAAGCCCTTCGTCCTGGGCATAGCGGAACCACAGTTCGCGCGTTGCACCCATGACCTCAAGGCCCTCGGCAGGTGCGGCAACGACCGCGAAGTCGAGAGCCGCCCGGAGGTCCGGTAGGCGATCGACGGCTTGCCCGTTGCGTGAGCTCTCCATCACGCTCAGTGGCCTGTCGGCGCTGAACTCTGCGGCGATCCACGCAAGGTGGCGCCTCTGCACCTCCTCGAGCCGTTCACTGTCGAGCCCTTCCCGAGCGAACTCCCGCAAGCTCTCAAGAAGTCGGAAGACCGTGTGGCCTGCAGCGTCGAAGGACGGCTGGAGCAGGGATCGGGCCACGAGGTCTTCGAGGGCCTCCAGCGACGCACCCGCGACGGCGGCCGCCGCACGCGCGTCGAACGGGCTCGCGAAGACGGCGCACGCCTCGAACGCGGCGCGCTCGTGCTCCCCAAGTGGGTCCACACTTGTAGCGATGCAGGCTCTCAGGCTGCGGTGGCGGGCCGGTCCTGTGGAAGATCCGGACCCAAGCACATGCAAGGGGTGTTCGAGTAGGGGCAGCATCTCCGCCGGCGTCATGACGGACATGCGAGCAGCTGCCAACTCAAGGGCCAGCGGCAGCCGGTCCAGACGTGCGCACAGTTCGCGGGAGGCGGAGCGGGATTCCGAGGAAACCGTAAGTGACGGCCGAACTGCCTGCGCGCGCTCCCAGAAGAGAGCCTCTGCGTCGTCGTCCAGCATGGGCCCCACCGGGACGATACGCTCACCCGAAATGCGCAGCGGCTCTCGGGTCGTAACCAGAACAGTACAGTCCAAGGCGCCCTCCAGGAGCTCGGCCACAAGGGCAGCCGTCTCCTCAAGGACATGCTCCGTGTTGTCCAGGATGAGGAGTACGCGCTCCCCGCCGTCGAGCCACCACAGGATCGCGTTGACGGCGCCCTCCCTCTTGACACCGCGAAGGCCCACCGCCTCCGCGACGGATAGCGCGACTGGGGCTCCTTTTGGAATTCGGGTGAGGTCCACGAATACCGGATGACCAAAGCGATCGCCGGCGGCGCTCACCGCGGTGAGTGCGATGCGTGTCTTCCCGACACCCCCGGGGCCGGCCAGCGTCACGAGGCGGCTCGACAGGAGAGCGTTATTGATGGCGGCTAGTTCGTCGACGCGGCCTATGAAGCTGCTGGGAGACGCCGGGAGACGCCCCGGCGAACGCGCCCTAGGTCCCAGGGCATGGGTTCTCCTGGCCATGCCATCAGTATCTGCGGCAGGGGAGAAGTGTGTCTATCCCCCCTAAATGAGTAGGCACTTGAGTAGCCGCCCCGATGTCTCGGCCAGCAGTCGAGACCTACTGTAAAGGCATCAGAAAGGGCACACAGACCGTAAGGAGCCCACCATGTACGCCACAACACCAACCCCGGCGCGAACACCCGCCCCGCCGACAATCCATGAGCGGGCGGCGATCACATGGACCGCCATCTTTCCGCTCGTCGCGCTCAGCCAGTGGGCGCTCACACCGTTGATCGGGCCATGGCCGGCTGTGCTCCGGGCCCTGGCAATCACGCTCATCGTGGTCCCCGTAGCCGTATACGTCGTCGTCCCCCGCTTGATTGCCGCGTATCTCCGGCTTGCACGCCGGCAGTGATGCTTCGCAGCCGGGGGCACCGAGCGGAGGAGAATCGGATCAATTGTCGACGGTTCGTTCATTGGCTCATTGAAGCAGCGCCCAACCCTCATCACCGAAATGGGTGTCACCGCGAACGTTCAGCGACCGATCGTGCCCTTCTTAGCGGATCTCGTCGATGATCTCGTGGGGCCAATCCTTGAGTAGGAGGTCCGAAGCGTCTTTGCGGGGACTGCTTACGCTGTATGGCGTTTACTCGGAGCCTCTGACGGCTAGCGCGACGGGTGCTCCCAGCAAGCCCCATGGATTGATGGCGTAGGCCAGGTAGCTTGTAGAGCGCAAATCTGCGTATTCAGGTTCCCACCAAACGGAGTAGGCGCGTTGGAGCTCGTCGGGGTGGATGGATACCCAGACTTCGAAGGTGATTCGTTGGCCGCCAACCAGTTGGACGGGCAAGAGCGCCCCTCACGAACGGTCCAAGGTCTGGGATCTGCATCATTACCGTGGTGTTGGGGTTCCCGTGGCTCAACCAGGCTCCGGTGCAGATGCTGGTCTGGGCTGTCGCTGCGCCCACATATATAGCAATTGGCAGTTGTCTCTTGGATGCTTCTATATTCGTCAAGCTGCAGGCCCCGCCACCTCGTCCACAAGAAGTACGGTAGGCAGTAGCGCGCAGTGTGGTAGCAAGTTGGGGGATGTCGGGATGAATAAGAAGCGCCAGCTGGGTATATCCATAGGGCTAATCGGCGTCGCAGTCCTATTGGTCAGATTCCTAGTTCAACTTGACGAAGCCCTTAGCTACCCGGACGGTCTAAAGGTTCTCGGGGTTGCCCTGCTGATCATGGCGATTGTCATACCGCCATGGTTGGTGTGGCTGTTCTATAAAGCGAGAACGTTCAAGACGTGGCTGCAGCTAAACCATCCCGGAGGCTTGGTCGTCGACACCTTTTGGACAGGAAAGGAACTCGGAAGGTTCCTCAAGAAGGGCCCGTTGACTTCAAAGACGAAGGGGACGGGGTTCATCCTCGATTTGATTGCAGATGCCCGTGGCCTACAGTTGGTCCGACAACGAAGGCAACCTGTGTTTTTCGGTTTGGTGCCGTGGGGGCAGGTCGTTTCAGTAAGAATGGAAACACTCAGGAGGCCATTGAGTCGCCGTCCAATGTTGGTCATCGAGATCGATTCGTGGAACACACCCTACGTCGCAGTCGTTCGGCTGGTGCCATCCGGAAGGCAAAACCGGGAGACCGGAATGGAGCTTGCCGACATGATCTTGGCGAAGAAGCCTCGGATTCCTAAGAGATAGCTTTTCGTTTCGACTAGGTTGGTCAGTCCTTGACGAGCCTCTCCAGGCTTGAAGCTTTTAGTGAGGCTTCTTCGACCTTCCAGTAGGGGCGGGTTCGAGTCGCACCGATATGGGTTCAGGGCTCCTATCGCTGGCCAGAGTTCGGTATATCTGAGGTGGCAGAGGCTGGGCTGAGTGCATAGCGCTGCAGAGGAGCGTTGATTCTGCGTTGGGTGCCAATATCCCGATTTACTGGTGACCGCTCATATTCGATGTGGAACTATTCTGTGGTCTGCCCGCGGATACTGGCCGATACTGCACCCTGCGCTCTGAACCGCGCGGCCGGTGGACATGTGGCGGCGCCGCCTACCTCGGGCATGGCTGACCTTCGACGATCTTGCTGAACTGCGGCGCGTGGGATGCGGCTCCTCCTGAGGGCAGAGCTAGTCAGCGGAACATATATTGTGCAATCGAAGCAATGTATATGACTGCGAGCCCGTGCCCTACTACCCAAGCCGCCGACTGCGGCCGCTTTGCCGAGAAAAGTCTGGATCTCTCCGCTTCTTCTCTGCCCTTACGATCTAGATGTTCCAGGCGCAACGGTTTTAGGCCGTAGATTACGAGCGCAACCATCAGTGCCCCAAAGGCCGCGTACGCAAGTGCGGGTAGCCCCTGATAGGACGTCATCGAAGGCAGGGCAAAAATGATCGCCGCGGCGGCGACAAGGAACGCCAAGTGTACCGCCTCAAAGGCGATCTCGCCCTTACCACCGGCTTTGATAGCCATACGGTGTCGCCCAGCCCAGCTGAGGTTGTAGCCCAAGAGCAAGAGGTACACATATATCGAAACCTGTGTCATCTGCAGTACTTTCGCGCGTAATTGAATGCATCATAGCCAGCAGGCGAAACTTATCCGGTCCACGCCTCAGAGCGAGAATTTGCAGATTCGGGACGCCTTGCGTGCGTCCAGGAGTTGGATTCCGATTTCCCTGAAGCGCTCCATGGGCGTGTTTGGGTGGATGTGTTGCCCGGGCCGGGGCCGGGAAACAGCGTCCAGGCCGGGGGAGAGGCCCAGATCTTGGCACTACCGGTTGAACCTGCCGTTCAGCGCAGTGTCGGAAACCAAAGTGCTGGGTTCGGAGGAAACGGGTCCAGCCTGTCGGTCATGTTGGGGCGGCGGCGTTCCAGCCAAGCAGCGAGGATCTCCGCCGACCATTCAGACACCGTCAGGGCGCTGCAGCGTTTCGGGGGAGACCCTTTCATGGCCTTGCCATAGCAGACCTGTAGCACTCCGTACTTGCCGAATTCCCGGGCGTGCGGGTTCCTGGCAAAGTCCACGGTCTGCAGGTGTCTGACCTCATTGCGTCGCAGCCCCCAACAGTAGGCCACCTTGAACAGGACAGAACCGCGGTAGGTCGGCAGCCAGCCCTTACGGCCCAGAGTCGTGATCCGGTCCACCGAGTCATCGGCCCGGTCAAACAAAGCTGCCTAGTGAACCGGCGCCGGTCAGGAGCAGACGCCGTCGCCTGCAAATGGACCGCGGTGTTCCAGTCAAGACAGCCTGCGAAGCCGAGGGGGGGCGGGCAAGGGGGCGACGAGGTGCTGCAATCAACCGCTACTTTACATAATGTAGATTATCGGCGTTATAAATACGGGAGTAGAAGGGGCTTACCTGCATCAAGCCGGACTGACGGCGCGCTGCCACTATCAGGCCGGCGATGTCCGTGCGCTCGGGCGGCAATGTCGGCTCCTGGTGTTGAAGTCTTCGATAAATTTTTCGAAAGTCTTGTCTACGAGTAGCTTGCAGAAATATCCACCAAACCGCGGACTGGCTTTAAAAATTAAAGTCGGTATGGTGATTGCTAGATAGCGTTCAGAAAGGCGTGATTCCTGTGGCCGGTAAGTCCCCCAGAAATATTAGTGCCAAAAAATCGGGAAAATCGATTCTTGAAAAAAGAGCCGCGAAAAAGGCAAAAATTGATACCAGCGAAAATCTCTTCCAAAAGCCGCGTAAAAACCAAAGGTGACGCGTCGCGCTTAGGGTCAGTGTTGTTAGTGGATCTGGCACACGGGCACGACGCGGTCTAAATCGCGGCCAAGTCTATGTAAAAGTTTGCCCCGAGCGGTCACTTGGTCATTCCCAGGAGGGGCGGGTTTGAAGCCCTGGGAATGCCGGTCGCCCAGACGTGGAAGGGATGAATTATGTATCGGAAACGCAATGCCCTGATTATCCCAGCTCCCCTCAGGCAGCCCGTCCGCGTCGAAAGAATCGATGCGGCCCTGCCTACCATGCAGAGGCTGGTTGAAGGAAACGTTGAAGCAATTACCTGGAACGATTGGTACGTCTATTTGAACGATGAGGCAGGGTCTATTCCCCTGCGACTGAATGCCCGGGCCGAGGTGTTGCTGCGCGAAGCAGGCTTGGATATTGCACAGCCCGTTAGTGGGACCGCCGTTCTACTTGGCCATGACGACAACGGCGAGGAGTTAGATGCACCCCCTCACTTGCTCCGGCTGGCCGAGCAACTTTTCGATGCCGCTCTTGCCGCGTAGCCAAAAGAGCTAGCTGCCCCTTAGAAGTCGGTCAGTGGCTAACGGCCCCTACGGATGGAACACCATCCGTAGGGGCCGTTCTGGTGGGTCCAGGCAAGTTCACTGGCCACACTCCCACCAGTAAGCCCTCTTAGCCAAAAGCGTCCGCTACTCCCCCAGCATTCGGTCCCTGGTTATCAGCAACAGCGCGCCGAAGCCGTTGTTAGCGCTAACGCGTTGACAATGTGGCCTTCATCACTCATGCTTGGGATAACGATTTCCTGTCCAGTTCGCCCGCGCCTTAGTCATGTGGGGAACGGGCCCTTTCCCCACCTTTCGTACCACCTCAAAGGAGAGACATATGAAGTTCACACATCGCAGGCGGGTCACTTTGAGTGCTGCCGTCCTAGCCTCAGCCGCTTTACTTTCGGCATGCGGCGGGGGCTCTGCCTCACCGGCAGCCCCAGAGGCCCGGTCGGGCCCGGTCACGATTGACGTGTGGGGTTGGAATGCCGAAACGGGTAAGCAGATAGCGGACGCGTTCAACGCCGCACAGAGCGATGTTAAGGTCAACTACGTTCTCCAGGCCTCCAACACCGCTACCCAAACAAATTTCCGGAATGCCATGGAAGCCAAGAGCGATGTTCCATGCCTGGTTCAGGGTTTCGCGCCGTTGACCACGATGGTGGTCAACGGCTGGGCCCAGGACATCACTGACGCTGTCACTCCTACCGAGGACATCTACAACGACGGTGCCAAGGCCGCGGCTAAGGTGAATGACCGCTACTACGGTCTTCCCTCCGGGTCTGACGGGCAGTTCATGATCGTCAACAAGGACACGTACGACAAGTACGGAGTGAAGATACCCACCACATGGCAGGAATTCGTGGACGCCGGCAAAATCTTCAAAGCCAACGGCGTTGACGTCACCAACCTCGCCGGTGAGGACCCGAGTACCCTGATGAACCTGGCCCAGCAGGGCGGCGCGGAGTGGTTCGCGATAGACGGGGACAAATGGAAGGTCAACTTTACCGACAAGGCCACGATGGCGGCGGCCGACATCATTCAGCAACTTATCGACAACGACTTCGTCTCAAACCAGACCTATAAAGATCGTCCTGCCCTGTACTCGTACTTCGACTCAGGCAAGATGGCCTCCACAACCACGCAATGGTGGTCGCTAACTGGCTACAAAACGAACTTTCCCGCCACGTCAGGCCACTGGGAGGCAGTGGAGATCCCGCAATTCAGTTCCGACAAGAAGGCTACTCCAGGCCGATCGACTCCAAGCTTTGTCCCCGTTGGCTGCGACTCCCCCGAAGCTGTGGTCACGTACGCAGACTGGCTGGCCACGCCCGAAGGTATCCAGGCGGGCAAAAACCCCAAGACTGGTTCCGTAGGCCTGCCTTCCTCCCTGAAGGACCCGTCCCCGTACGTCAAGGATGTCATCCCTAAGGGCTTCTTCGTCGACGACACGAAAGCTGCAGAAGTCATGGTGGAGGCCCAGAAGGCTACCGTAGGCAAATTTGAGCTGGGACCGAACTACGATGCGTGGTTCCCGGAGTTGCAGGATCAATGGGGCAAGGCCGTGGCCGGCCAGATCAAGTTGAGCGAAGCACTGAAGAATGTCCAGAACTTCGTGACCTCGGACCTGGAAAAGAAGGGCATCTCATTCACCACCGGCAGCTAACGGCTGTGGTGCATTGAGAGCAGGAGGACTTCATGACAGCAACTATCCAGGCAGCAGCCAAGCGACGCCGGTCCCCTCGTGGAAACACAACCCGGAAGAAAAACAGCGGTGGAACGGGCGGGCCAGCCCTCCGGGCACGATCCGGGTGGCGCGTAAAGCAAGACCTGAAAGGTGCGTCCCTTAGTCTGCCTTTCCTCCTCGGGTTTGCTTTATTTACCCTCATCCCAGTCGCGATGGCGCTCAAGGAAAGCGTTTTTGCGACCAAGACGTCCGGGCTCGGCTTCGGCAAGGCAACGTCAACCTTTGTTGGCTTTGACAACTTTGCCGAAGCCCTCGTGGACACGTCCTTCTGGGCTGGAATGTTTCGCGTGTTCATCTACGCGATCATCGTCGTTCCGCTTGGCCAGTTGGCCAGCCTCGCGATGGCTTTGGTGCTCGACGGCGTCCGGCGGCGGGTGGCGGCGCGGTTCAGGATCGTGCTGCTGCTCCCCTACATGGTCCCAGGGCTGGTGGCCACCATGGTCTGGATTTTTCTCTACAGCCCCGTTGTCGGACCACTGAGTGATTTCCTCCAGGTGTTTGGGGTCCAGGTAAATTTCTTCGCCGGCAACACCATATGGTCCTCAATCGGGAACCTGGCAATCTGGGGCGGCATCGGGTTCAACATGCTCATCATGTACGGCTCCCTTCAGTCGATCCCCCATGAAATTTTTGAAGCCGCCCGGATCGACGGCGCCGGGGAACTGCGAATCGCCATGGACATTAAGGTGCCGTTCCTTCGGGGCTCCCTCGTTCTGACAAGCCTGCTGGCAATCATCGGAACCCTCCAGATCTTCAACGAGCCGCTTCTCTTCCGAGCCGTGACTCCGGAGACCATAACCAAGGACTTCACGCCCGCCATGATGATCTACAACCAGGCCTTCCAAGTGGGAAACATCAACTACGCCACGGCGCTCTCAATCGTGCTGGGAGTCGTGGTGGGCATCGTTTCGACCATCATTTACCGTTTTACGAACAGGATCGAGTCATGACCCAGGCATCATTGCGGCCCGCGGTGAGCGGGACAGTCCATGAAGGAGTAGGCGCGTCCCACACTGCTCGTTTCCCCCGCAAGCGGAGGCGAAATCCAAATGTACAGCGATCCGCGAACGAGGCTGTGGGAGTCTCCCGCTGGGTCATGCTGGGAATTCTGGCTTTCCTGGCCGTCTACTCCGCGGGCCCGCTGTGGTGGCTCATCGTGGCATCGACGAAGTCGAAAGAAGAGCTGTACACAACCAACGGCATGTGGTTTGGGGAATTCAGTCTCCTGGACAACCTCTCGGACCTTTTCACTTATCAGGACGGCATCTTCGCCCGATGGCTCTGGAACACCGTGGTCTACGCCACGCTGGGCTCAGTCGGGTTGACGTTGGTTGCCTTGGCAGCAGGTTATGCCATCGCCAAGTACCGCTATTTAGGGCGAGGGTTCACCATGGGCCTCATTATCGCTTCGTTCCTCATTCCTGGAACCCTCATGATCGTCCCCTCCTTTGTGCTGTTCACACAGATGGGTATCTACGACACGATCTGGGCCATGATCCTCCCCGGCATGTTTGGCTCATTTTCCGTCTACTTGGCGAAGGTATACGCCGAGGGAGCAGTCCCCAGTGAGCTCATGGAGGCAGCCAGGATCGACGGAGCTGGTGAGTACAGGATCTTCTTCTCCCTCGGTCTCAGGCTCATGACAACTGCAGGCGCAACAATATTTCTCCTTCACTTTGTGGCTTCCTGGAACACGTTCATGTGGCCTCTGGTCTTCCTCAAGGGCGCAGACAAATGGCCTGTGATGCTCGGACTCTATTCATGGCTCGAGCGTGGAACTGACAGTCAGTATGACCTGACCGGTCTCGTGATCACGGGATCACTCATCTCCACGATTCCCATGGTCGTCCTCATGATCGCCATGCAACGCTATTGGCGCTCAGGCGTGACCATGGGAAGCCTGAAGTAGGAGCCTTCGCGACAGAAGCGCCCACCACGAAATCCCCTCAGTGGACACGGTCCGCCTGATCCGGGATGAGGCTGCCGACCCCGCGCATCACCGGCCCCTTGCTGCTGTCCGGGTTGGTGTACGCCTTGGTGGTGCATGGATACGGCTCACTACGCTGTGGTTTGGGGTCGATGAACATTGGCGTGATCAACCACTTGCCGTCCTCGTTGTCGTACGCGCGGCACATGATTTCGGCATTGTTCCGGTTCACCACCAGCCTGGCTTCGGTGGCGTCGCCAACGAAGGTTACGTCTGTGCCGGAGTCACCGGCGGCCAGGATCTGGCGGCGTTCGGCAGGCAGCTGCTCAAAGGCTGAAGGACCCTCGACGCCGAAGATCACCTGATTGGCCCAGCAACGTTTTCCTTCGATGTAGGTCATGACGGAATCTTCGCCGTCGGGTATTCCGCCGCAGCCTTTCAGGTGGGACGTTTGGATGCCGTCCTCGTATACGCTGCGGACGCCCACGACGTGCCCGGCGTCGATGCCGACGTCGCCGGCCCAGGCCTTGACTACCGGCTCGGGCGATGCGGACACCACCCAGGCTTCGAAGCCGTGTGCCTGAAGGACACTGATGAGGTCCTTCATCTGTGGGTAAATCCGGATGTAACCGTCCACCTGCTGGCTTCCAACCATCTGCATGCTGCCTTGTGCTGCGGACAGGTTCTCCTGCTTCATCGCGAGGGCGAACTGGCCGAGCTGCTCCTCGGTATATCCTGCAGAGAGAGCCGTACCCCAGGCGTAGGCGCCTATGAGGTGGCGGGCATTGAAGCCCTCAAATGCCGGTTCGCCGGAACGTGTCTTGTCCTCAAGGATGGCGAGGATTTCATCGGCGCAGTCAATGTTGCTGCTGGTCTTGAGAGGTTGGCCTGCGGGAGTGTCAGTGCCGCAGGCTGCTGTCAGCGCCTTCGCTGCCGCATCTGTAAGGTAGCGGTTTGTGCTTTTCCAGTCCTTGTTCGCCGGTTGCAGGACTTTGTCGTGCCGCAGCATCCAAAAGTTCGTGCCGTAACCGATGTCGTTCTTCACCACGGTGTTGTCCCAGTCAAAGATCGCCACTCGAGGTTGGTCTCCGCGGGCTGTTCCGGTGCAGCTGCTGTGCGCGTCGATGGTCTTTTGTAGTTGTTCCCGGACCTCATCCGGCCACGTCAGTTTGGCGTCAAGTTGGCGGCACTCAGCTGCTGGCTCAATGCCGGTTGCAAGTGGCGTGGCGCACGACGTGGCCGACATGAGGATCGCCACTGCCGCCACAGTGGTCGCAAACCGGAAATGGTGCTTCCGGCGAGATTCCTTCGCGTGGGTGTTGTCACCCTTGACCAAGCCTGACGAAAATGTGGACATGCTTCCCCCTGCGCTCAAGATCTTTAATGGTCTGTAAATAGTCCAAATCTTGAGTAAGTGTGGGTCACATCACAGGGAATAGTCAAGCAATCCCTTAAAAATCTTACTTGAGAAGCGGCTATTAGACGGCTTCGCAACAAGCTGGATTGGCGTCTTTTCAGGCCAATCGAGTGTCAAGCCCGACGTAAGCAGCCAGGTGCTTGCCGGTCAGCGTCGAGCGGTCAGACACCAAGTCAGCTGGCGTGCCAGAGAAAACAATTTTGCCGCCGTCGTGTCCGGCGCCGGGACCGAGATCGATGATCCAGTCGGCATGTGCCATGACGGCCTGGTGATGTTCGATGACAATGACTGACTTTCCTGACTCCACCAAACGATCCAGCATCCCGAGCAGATTCTGGACATCGGCCAGGTGAAGGCCTGTGGTCGGCTCGTCCAGGATGTAGATGTCGCCCTTCTCCGACATTTGCGTGGCAAGCTTGAGCCGCTGGCGTTCCCCACCGGACAGTGTGGTGAGCGGCTGGCCAAGCGTCAGGTAACCAAGCCCGACGTCGGCAAGGCGGTCCAGGATCTTGTGGGCGGCCGGTGTGCGTGCTTCGCCTTCGCTGAAGAAGATCCCAGCCTCGTTGACAGACATTGCAAGCACGTCTGCAATATTGCGGCCACCAAGCCTGTACTCCAGTACGGATGCCTGGAAGCGCTTCCCTTCACATTCCTCGCACGTTGACTCCACAGTGGCCATGACGCCCAGGTCCGTGTAAATGACCCCGGCGCCGTTGCAGGTGGGGCAAGCGCCTTCGGAATTGGAGCTGAAAAGTGCCGGTTTCACGTTGTTGGCCTTGGCGAATGCCTTGCGGATGGGCTCAAGGAGTCCGGTGTAGGTTGCAGGATTGCTTCGGCGGGAACCCCGGATTGCACCTTGGTCGATTACCAGGACACCGTCACGTTTGGCTACGGACCCGTGAATGAGCGAGCTCTTGCCCGATCCGGCCACCCCGGTGAGCACACACAGCACGCCCAATGGAATATCAACATCCACGTTTTGAAGGTTGTTGGTGGAGGCGCCACGGACTTCAAGTGTGCCGGAGGCGGAACGAACCTGCTCCTTGATGGATGCGCGATCGTCGAGGTGGCGTCCAGTGATGGTGTCGCTCCCTCGCAGCCCGTCCAGATCGCCTTCGAAACAGACGGTGCCGCCGCCTGTGCCCGCACCCGGACCCAGATCCACCACGTGGTCAGCGATCGCAATCGTTTCAGGCTTGTGCTCGACTACCAGGACAGTGTTGCCTTTATCCCGCAACTGCAGCAGCAACTGATTCATGCGCTCGATGTCATGCGGGTGCAACCCTATGGTTGGCTCGTCGAAGACGTACGTGATGTCAGTCAGGGATGAGCCCAGATGCCGGATCATCTTGGTTCGCTGCGCCTCTCCCCCGGACAATGTACCGGCAGGCCGATCGAGGGAAAGATATCCGAGGCCTATCCCGGCGAAGGAGTCCAGGAGGTGCTGTAGTCCCTTGAGAAGCGGCGCCACTGAAGGCTCATTGATTTCACGGATCCACAAAGCAAGGTCACTGATCTGCATCTTGCACACATCCGCAATGCTCTTGCCGCTGATTTTGGAAGAACGTGCCTCCGGGCTCAACCTGGTGCCTTCACACTCCGGACAGGTGGTGAAAGTGATGGCCCGCTCCACGAAGGCGCGGATGTGTGGTTGAAGTGCGTCAACGTCCTTTGAGAGTATCGATTTCTGGATTTTGGGGATGACACCTTCGTAGGTGAGGTTGATGCCTTCGACCTTGATTTTGGTGGGTTCCCGGTACAGGAGGTCGTGGAGCTCCTTCTTGGTGAACTTGGCAATTGGCTTGTCCATATTGAAGTAGCCTGATCCGCTGAAGATCCGGCCATACCAGCCATCCATCGTGTACCCGGGAATCGTGAGCGCGCCCTCGTTCAAGGACTTGGTGTCGTCGTAGAGCGCGGTGAGATCGAAATCGTTGACCGAGCCCATTCCCTCACAGCGTGAGCACATGCCGCCCAGGCGGTTGAAGCTGGCCTTCTCCGTCTTGGTTTTGCCCTCGCCGCGGTCGACGGTGATGGCCCCGCTGGCCTTAACGGTGGGCACGTTGAATGAGTACGCGTTCGGCGACCCGATGTGGGGCTGCCCGAGCCGGCTGTAGAGAATGCGGAGCATGGCATTGGCATCTGTCGCAGTGCCCACGGTTGAGCGCGGATTCGAGCCCATCCTCTCCTGGTCCACGATGATGGCCGTTGTCAGGCCTTCCAGCATGTCCACATCCGGCCGTGACAACGAAGGCATGAAGCCCTGAACAAAAGCGCTGTATGTCTCATTGATCATCCGCTGGGATTCTGCGGCGATGGTTGCAAAGACCAAAGAACTCTTGCCCGAGCCGGAGACACCCGTGAACACAGTGAGACGACGTTTGGGGATCTCTACGCTGATGTCCTTGAGGTTGTTCTCGCGCGCACCCTGCACCCGAATGAGGTCGTGGGTGTCTGCTACGTGCGACGCAGCAGACTGCGTGTCGGTGCTCGTGGCAATGCTCATGATTTCTCCATCTTTAGGCACCATCTGTTGGTCGGCGCTGCCCAAAAGCTCGGCGGCCCGCCTGGCCCGGACCGGCCAGCCTCGGTCAGTACGTAAAATTCTCGTTCGTCGTCGCGAAAGCGGCAACGGTCATTGTCCACACTAACGGCCTGCGCTGCATGCCTTCGGGAGGACGCGAATCCTGAACCACTCCAACCATTGTCATCAGCTGCGGACTCACTAAGAATGAAGCATGCCGGTATACATGAGGTCCCTTGAAACCGCAGTTCCGCCAACCATCCTCGTGCAGTCGCAGGCACGCGACGTCTTCGCAGCGCAACCAGGCCTGACCCGGCTGGGGTCACGACTGGTCTCCACCTGCTTCGACTCCGCTGCCATAGATACCCGCTATACGGCGGTAGAAGAGCTGAGCCTGGACGCGCATCCCGAAAATCCACGATTCTTCGATCCCTCAACCAACCAAGTGCTAAGCCCGAGCACCAAAGTCAGGAACGAGATTTTTGCCGTAGAGGCCACCAAGCTCTTCATAGAGTCCGGCAAAGCTGCAGTAGCCCGCGTACCGGATATCGATCTCGATGACATCACTCATGTCATTACTGTTTCCTGCACTGGATTCTTCAACCCTGGTCCCGACTACAAGGTCGTCCGCGCACTGGGACTGAACCCCTCCGTGCAGCGTTACCACTTGGGCTTCATGGGCTGTTACGCCGCTTTTCCAGCCCTGAAAGCAGCCAAGCAGTTCTGCCTGGCAGATCCAGCCGCCGTCGTTCTGGTTATCTGTGTGGAGCTTTGTTCGCTGCACGTGCGCACCTCCAACGACCCTGACACCATCATGGGCTCGGCGATCTTCGGCGACGGTGCAGCCGCGGCCATCGTGACGTCCAAGGAACCGCAAGGGCCTGAGCCCGTCATCAGGCTGGACCACTTCGAAACGGTCCTCACTCCCGTAGGTGAAGAAGCGATGGCCTGGAACATCGGTGACGAGGGTTTTGAAATGGTCTTGGGTTCGTATGTGCCCCACATCATCGAGGAGCACATCACCGGCGCCTTGGAGCCGCTGCTCGCCAAGGAGCCTCAACTGGCAGGACTGCCCTATCGGGACATAATGCACTGGGCCATTCATCCGGGTGGGCGCAGCATTCTGGACAAGGTCGAATCCAAGCTCGAACTCACTGCGGAGCAACTGGTCCCGGCAAGGGAGACTCTCAGGGAATACGGCAATATGAGTAGCGCCACTGTGCTGTTTGTTTTGAAGTACATGCTCGGACAGGCCGCAAACCAACGCGAGGAGCGGATCTGCTCCATGGCTTTCGGTCCCGGCCTCACGGTGGAGACAGGCCTCTTTACCCTGGTCTCTCCCAGCCTGTGAGCCCGTGGGGATTCCTGAAGGACAGGGACTTGCAGGCCATCGAGGACATGGACCGGCCTGATTGTGACCTCCAGCGCCTGGATCGCAGCTACGCCCGCTTCCCGGTGGTTAACCGCCTCCTTTCCGGATGGCACCGGACGTACCGTGACCGCTTCCGGCCAGTTCTCGCAGCGAGTGGCACGGCGTCGGTCCTGGACATCGGGTGCGGTGGTGGGGACGTCGCTCGAAGCCTGGCCAAATGGGCGGCAAAGGATGGATTTGCGTTAGAGGTGACTGCCATAGACCCTGACGAACGGGCGTACAATTTTGCGACCCGTGCGCCAGCGGTGGAAGGCGTCACCTACCGGCGGGCGCACAGTGCCGAGCTTGTGGCCGAGGGCAGCAGTTTCGATATCGTCCTGTCGAACCACATGCTTCACCACCTCGACGCTGAGCAACTCGCCGGAGTGTTGAAGGACTCAGAAGTACTGAGCCGCAGGCTCGCGCTGCATAACGATCTCAAACGGAGCAACATCGCCTACCTTCTCTTCGCGGCCGGCTTTTGGCCTTTGGGCGTTGGCTCCTTCATCTGCGGAGATGGTTTGGTCTCCATCAAACGCAGTTTCACCTCTGCAGAGCTCCAAACGGCGGCTCCGGGAGGATGGAGGGTGGATCGAAACGGACCATGGCACAACCTGCTCGTCTACGAGCATGCCGGCAATGGATCCTGGCCATGAAGATGGACGACCATGACGTCGTCATCGTGGGTGCCGGTCCGGTCGGTTTGTTCATGGGCACTTTGTTGCTCAAACAAGGGCACCAGGTCCGAATCCTTGAACGCCGTCTGAACAGGAGCCACCGTTCAAGGGCAATAGGGATACACCCGCCGGCTCTCATGGAACTGGAAAGGGCCGGTCTTTCCGCGCCGTTGTTGGCATCCGGCGTGCGGATCGAGCGGGGCATTGCCTACAGCAAAGGCAAGAAAATTGCCGAGCTGCCTTTTACAGGGGACCCGCACTTCCCCTTCATCCTCGCGGTCCCGCAACCAGTGACGGAGCAGGCACTGGAGCAAGCAGTCCTTGCGTTGGACCCGGACGCGATCGTCCGCGGCGCGGACGTGCGCGATTTTGCCGACGACGGCGGCACTGTCAGCGTCCGAGCGGCCTCAGCTTCCGGGGAACGCACCTTTACCAGCCGTCTTTTGGTGGCAGCTGACGGAGCCCACTCGCTGATACGAGAACGTCTTCTCCCCGACCTCCCGGCCCGTAACTATCCGGATAGTTATCTGATGGGCGACTTCACTGATGGGACAGGCCACGGAGACAACGCGGTCCTGTATCTGGAGCCGGAGGGCATCGTGGAGTCTTTCCCTTTGCCTGGAGAGGTTCGGCGATGGGTGGTACGGCTGGGAGCCCCGGCCAAAGGCGCGACGGCGGCCAACCTTGCTGCCATGGTCCACGCCAGGACCGGGGCTGTGGTGGATTCGCACAGCAACACCATGCTGAGTGCATTTGATGTCCAATCCAGGCTTGCGGGGCGCATGATCCATGGCAGAACCGTGTTGATGGGCGACGCCGCCCATGAGATCAGCCCCATCGGTGGCCAGGGAATGAGTCTTGGATGGCTCGACGCTGCTGCCTTGGTACCTCTCATTGATGCCTCCCTCAGGGGACAGGGCGTCGGCCGCCAGCTTCAGCTGTTCGAGAAGGACCGACGCCGGGCAGCGGCCCGCGCATCCTTGCAGGCGGGGTTGAACATGGCACTTGGAAGGCCTCTCCCTCCGGCGATCATGGCGACCAGGAACTCGTTTTTTGCCCACGCCTTGGAATTGCCCGCTGTCTCAGCGCTGGTGGAGCGGCGCTTCACCATGCGCTAGCTCGTGGGTGTTCACTCAGCGCTCGTTCAGGAGCCCGCGGCTGTCTGTTCAGGGAGGGTGTAGTAGCAGTCGTAAGTGTCCTGGCTGACGATTAGACCGTCCCGCAGCTCAAAGACAGCGGTGCTCCGCGCACGTATGGTTTCGCCTGCGTCCCAGTGCGGGAGGTCCAGCAGCAATGTGGCTGACCAGTTCATTTCCAGGACTACCCGGTTGCCTTCGCAGGTGGTCCGGACCACCTCAAAGCTCTGGTTCGCCACGATGTTCTTACTGTGATCCGCGCCGGTGAGAGTCTCCTGAAGAGTCCTGGTGGACCCGGTCTTGGATAGTGCGTGCGGCCATTCCGTGAGTGTGAAGTCGTAGGCCAGGTACGGACTGATCTCAGTGGCGCCGCCGCCGGACTCAACCGTCCTGATAAATCCGAGTACATGGTCCAGGGGGTTGCTTTCGCTCATTCGACGAGCCTAGCTGAACGCGGAGACAAGGCCCGGCAAGGGCGAACCGTAGTGCAGGACGCAGGCGCGAAGCGGAGCCTTCGCGCTAGGCTCGAGTCATGACGCAGCAACCTCACTCCGAGGCGCCCAGCCCGGCCACTGATTTTAATCCCCTTCAGATCAGGGACGCAGTCCTGCGGCTACTTGAAACCGAGGAACTTCCGCCGATCGTTCAAGCCGGGCACCCCGTCCTCCGGCAACAGGCGGCGCCCTATGACGGCCAGCTTGATGGCGCTGAATTGGCGGCGTTCATCGAGCGGATGCGTGAGGTCATGCATGCGGCACCGGGGGTTGGACTGGCGGCTCCGCAGTTGGGCATTCCGTTGCAGTTGGCAGTCCTTGAGGACAAGTACGAGGTGGATCCGGAGTCGGCAACGGTCCGGCACAGGGAGCCAATGGAGTTCATGGTTGTGCTCAACCCGCAATATCGGCCCTTGGGCAATGAGACAGCGTCCTTCTACGAAGGGTGCCTGTCCATTAGCGGCTACCAAGCGGTGGTCACCAGGTATCGCAATGTGGAATTGAGCTACCTCACGCCAGAGGGACGTCCTGTGGAGGAATGGTTCTCAGGGTGGCAGGCACGCATTGTGCAGCATGAAACAGACCACCTGCAGGGAATCCTTTACGTGGACAAAGCAGAAATGCGTTCCCTCTCCAGCAACGCCGAACACTCCCTACGGTGGACCAACCCGGACATTGAGGACGCGCGCCGGACCCTCGGTTTCCTGCACGGCTAGCCGCTCCTCTTTATGCATCATTCCGCCATATGCTTTGATGCCGTCGGCAGATGCCTGGCCCACCACGCAAGGATGTGTTCGAACCGTTGCTTTCGGTGGTGCGGAGTCCCCGAACGCGACAGTTCATGGTCTTCGCCCGGGAAGACGAGTAACGACGTCTCAATTCCCTTCTCTTTGAGGAGCGCATAGTACCGCTGCCCTTGTTCGAGAGGACACCGAAGGTCGTTTTCGCTGTGGATCACCAGGGTCGGTGTCACGACGGAGCCGCCTACGGCCAGGGGGCTCTGTGCCACAAGCTGACCGGGTGTGGCTCCAGCGTACTCGCCGCCAAAAAACCAGCCGATATCGGACGTACCCGCAAAGCTGACAGGGTCCAGGAATCCGCGTTCGACAATTGCCCCTTTGAAACGGTGGTCGTGTGCGATGGTCCACGCCGTAAGGTAACCGCCATAGGATCCACCCATGATGCCCACGCTGTCTGTGTCCAAGGTTGCGTGGGCGGACAGGGCAGCGTCAAGGAAGGCGAGCACGTCCTGCATGTCCACGGTTCCCATGCGTTCCTTGATGACCCTTCCATGGGATTGTCCATACCCTGAGGAGCCCCGCGGGTTGCACATCACTACTGCGTATCCTGCAGCTGCATAGACTTGCGCTTCGTCCAAGAAGGCTCCGGTGTATTGGGAGAACGGACCCCCGTGGATGTTCAGCAGGACAGGGTGCGGTCCGGGGCCGTCGGGCAGCACCAACCAACCGTTCACGGGGTATCCGTCGTCTGCGGTTGCCTGGAAATCCGCGGGCTCGCTGACTCGTGAGTTATTCCGTAGTCCCGCCGAGAAGTCCGTCAGCAGACGCAGTTCACCACGCTCCAGGGAGGCGACGTCGCCGGCGGTAGACGCATCCAGGAAGCTGATGGCAATTTCACCATTGGCAGCGACAGTGGCGCCGTTGACTACCCGGGCTCCATGGACGAGCGGTGTAATGCTTCCTTCTGCAGTGACATCGAGGAGCTCCACGCTGCCCAACGCTGTGTTCAGGACCAGGACGCTGTCTGGTCCGCTCGGTTCCAGCGGACCCGAGACGTCCAAATGCTCGACGTCGGTGAGGGCAACGGCATCTCCCCCGATGACAGGCATTGAGTAGAGAACGCTGTTGCGCGCGACAAAGTCACGTCCTGTGTCGCCCAGGTCCTGCGCGGTGAAGAACAGCGAGCGGCCATCGGTGGACGCCCGCACGGCCGTGACGGTCTGCAGTTTTGGGTTGTGAGGTTTGACGAGCTGGGGTTCGCCGCCTGTTGCGTCCATCCGATACACGGACGTTACGAGGTCGTCATCATGCCCGTCGTGGAGGGCGGCTACGAAGTAGAGGAATCTGCCGTCGGCCGAGAAGCAGGGCGCCTCATGGTCTGATTCGCCGAACGTCATCTGCCTGGCATCGGGAACACCAGTTACCCTGGCGCCTGGCCGTTCGTGGGCGGCTCTGCCGCGGGGAATGACAACAGGCTCGCCACCCAATTCCGGCACGTCAACGACGAATAGTTGCTGGCGCTGGTCCAGGACGTAGCCCACGCCGTTCATCAGGTACTGGTTCACGCCGATAAGCCGTGCATCTTCGCTGCCGGAAGTAACGCCGTCGACCGTTCCATAACGGCCTGGTTCGGCAACACGGCTGGTGAAGACCACCCGATGGGAATCGGGAGCCCACGCAAACCCGTTGACTCCGGCGTGCTGATCCGTGACCTGCTGTGGTTCGCCACCTGCCGACTCCACAACAAACAGTTGTGCTTTTCCCTCTGCGTCGCTCCGCAGGAAGGCCAAAACCAGGCCGTCAGGCGAGAAAGCCGGGGAAGTATCCCTGAACCCGCGGGTAATGCGTCGTGGGCGCCTCTTAGTGTCCAGCGGTACGTTCCACAATTGACCGACATAAGCATCGGCGTCGAAATCGGGCCTGACGACGGATACCACCGCTTTGGTCCCGTCAGGATGGATGGCTGGGGCGGAGACGGAGTTCAACAAAGGCAGTTGCTCGGGTTTCACCTTGGTGAGCCTAGCCCCGCTGGCTTGGCGCCGGCACCAGACACTCCGGCCCACCGTAGGATTGAATCCATGTTGTCCGACGCCGTTGCCGCCCTCCGATGTCCCGTTTGTGAAGGGCGGTTTCAGCTCGTCGAAGATCCACAGCGGCGGCTCGTTTGCGATTCCGGGCATGTATTCGATGCCGCGAAGCAGGGTTACTTCAACCTGCTGACGGGCAAAGGCACAGTGTTCGAAGCTGATTCGGCGGAGATGGTGGGAGCCCGCCTGCGATTCCTGGACAGCGGACATTACGCTGTGCTGGCCGATCGCGTCGCCAGTTTCGTAGCTCCATCGCTGCAGCGGCCCGGGGCCGTGGTTCTCGACGCCGGAACGGGCACCGGGCATTACCTCCACCGCGTCCTGGAAACCACTCCGGCCTCCGCGATAGGGCTGGACATCTCCAAATTCGCGCTGCGTCGCGCCGCGCGGCTCAACGGGGACGCTGCCAACCTCGTCTGGGACATTTGGCGTCCGCTACCCATTGCCGATGACGCGGTGGACGTCGTGCTGGTGGTGTTCGCCCCACGGAATCCGTCAGAGTTTGCCCGAGTACTGCGGCCTGGTGGACAACTGATTGTGGTGACGCCGCAGCCCGGACATTTAGCTGAAATCGCTGCCCGCACCGGAATGCTCAGCATTGAGGAAGGCAAGGCCGAGCGCCTGGCTGAGTCGCTGGGCGGCTATTTCCACGCTAATTCAACGTACAACCTGGACGTGCCGCTCATCCTCACGGGCTCCGAGCTGGCCGACATCGCCTATATGGGGCCAGCCGGCCACCACATCAAGCCCGAAGAACTCGCACTTCTGGCCGATGAGCTTGGGACCGTAGCAACCACCGCGAAGTTCCGAATCAGCCGCTTCACAGTGGGGGCTTCGGCTTCCTGACGAGGGACTCAGCGTCGGGCTAGGATGGAGGAACAGCGACTGTGATCCCGCCTGCGGCGGAATCCGGGACCAAGGGGGAATTGATGTTTGAATGGCTCGGCGAGAACTGGTGGGCGCTCTGGCTCACGGTCTTCCTCGCGTTCGCGGTGGTGGAGATGCTTACCCTCGACCTCTTCTTCATCATGCTCGGCGGCGGCGCACTAGCGGGATTGGTCGCGGACTTCGCCGGCGCCGATTTCTGGCTCCAGATCGTCATCTTCAGCGTGGTCTCCCTCTTGATGATCGCCTTCGTCCGGCCGGTCGCCTTGAAGCACCTGCACAAGGGACCAGCAGAACAGCGGACGAACATCGACCGCCTTATCGGTCAACCCGCCCTCGTCATCGAAGCCGTCACGGGCACCAGCGGACTGGTAAAGATCGGCGGCGACGTCTGGAGTGCGCGCAGCACCGCCGGAGTCCTCGACGCCGGTGCCACGGTTCAGGTCACCAGGATTGACGGCGCGACGGCGGTAGTTGCCTCGCCTGCGGAAAACAGCCCGCGCTGATTCGAACCGGAAAACCAGAATTCTGCGGATAACGGCTTGGCAGCCTGCCCGCAAATGGCCAAAGCAAGCCACGCAATTGGGGAATCAAGGAGACGCATGGACGGTTTAGGAGGAACAGCGGCAGCAGTTGTGCTGATTGTTCTCGTCATTTTTGTCATCATCGTGTTGGTCCGGTCGGTAAGGATCATCCCGCAAGCACGTGCCGGCGTCGTTGAACGCCTCGGTAAGTACCAACGCACGCTCAACCCCGGCCTCACCATCCTGATTCCGTTCGTCGACCGGCTCTTGCCGTTGCTTGACCTCCGTGAGCAGGTGGTGTCCTTCCCGCCGCAGCCAGTGATCACCGAGGACAACCTCGTGGTTTCGATCGATACCGTGGTCTACTTCCAGGTAACGGACCCCCGGGCGGCCACCTACGAAATCGCCAATTACATCCAGGCAGTAGAGCAGCTGACCACCACCACACTTCGTAACGTTGTGGGTGGCCTGAACCTCGAAGAGGCGCTAACCTCCCGTGACCAGATCAATGGCCAGCTGCGTGGAGTATTGGACGAGGCCACAGGCCGCTGGGGCATCCGCGTCTCGCGCGTGGAACTGAAGGCTATTGATCCGCCCCACTCCATCCAGGACTCGATGGAAAAGCAGATGCGTGCAGAGCGCGACCGTCGAGCAGCCATCCTGACTGCTGAAGGAACCAAGCAGTCGCAAATCCTTACGGCAGAAGGCCAGCGCCAAGCGGCCATCCTTGCAGCTGAAGGTGATGCGAAGGCCGCGATCCTTCGGGCAGACGGTGAAGCCCAGGCCATCCAGAAGGTCTTTGATGCCATCCACAAAGGCAACCCCGACCAGAAGCTTTTGGCTTACCAGTACCTGCAGACGCTGCCCAAGATCGCGGAGGGGAGTTCCAACAAGCTGTGGATCATCCCGAGCGAAGTTGGCGAAGCCCTGAAGGGCATTGGCAGCGCGCTCGGAGGCGTCAACGGTGACTCCGATGCTGCTGGCCTGTTCGGCGGCAGCAACAAAGCTGCGGCTTCAGAACCGGCGGCTCCGGTGGAATCCACCACGGCAGCACAGACACGGCCCACAGAATAACTCTGCCGTCAGGCAGTTGAGCGGTCAGCCAGGCGGCTGGCCGCTCGCTGCGTTTGCACTGCTTTTGGGTACTCGCTATCCATGGGCGTATAATGGGATATTTGTCCGGCTGGTTCAGTGTGGATGGAACATTAAAGCTTGGCCAGGCGTTGCAATTAGTGATGCAAGGTGTGCAGAAGTAGTCCGTTGAGACCGTAATAACGGCTTACGGCTAGCGCGGGGTTCAGGCTCCGCGAACAGACAGAGGGAGTAATCATGAGCGATCGCAGCCTGCGGGGTATGCGTCTTGGCGCCCAAAGCATGGAAACCGAGTCCGGCGTTGAACCGGCACCGCGCCAGCGGGTTGAATACCGCTGCGAGGACGGCGAGCAGGTCTTCGTAACCTTCTCTGCCGAAGCCGAGATCCCCCCTGTTTGGGTTTCCAAGACTGGCAAGGAAGCCTTGCTCGTAGATGGCGAGCGTCCCGTGGATGCCAACGAGAAAGCCGTCCGTACCCACTGGGACATGCTCCTGGAACGCCGCAGCCTTCCGGAGCTGGAGCAGATCCTTGAGGATCGTTTGAACATCCTGCGTGAGCGCCGCGGAGAGCGCCGCTCAGCTTAGTCTTCAGACTCAAGCAAAAAGGCCGGACCGGTTCCTCGTGGGAACTGGTCCGGCCTTTTCTTGTGGAATTTTTACTTTGCGAGGGCAGGCTGTTTTCTGGTGAGCTTGGCCCACCGTGCTGCCAGGCCCCATTTGGTGACGTTGATCATGGCTTCCACCACAATGTTGCCGCTCATCTTCGATGCGCCGAGTTCCCGCTCAACGAAGGTGATGGGTCGCTCCTCAATACGCAGGCCGAGCTTGGCCACGCGCCAGGCAAGGTCAACCTGGAAGCCGTAGCCCACTGAATCCACGTCATCCAACTTGAGGGCTTCAAGTGTGCTGCGGCGGAAAGCACGATAACCGCCCGTGACGTCCTTGATTTTCAAACCAAGCATGAGGCGGGCGTACGTGCTGCCGATTCGGGAGATTGCCTGGCGGTAGAGAGGCCAGTTCACAACGCTGCCTCCCGGCACCCAGCGTGAGCCCATGGCAAGGTCCGCGCCCTCATTGACGGCATCAAGAAGAAGGGGCAACTGCTCGGGCTTGTGGGAGCCGTCGGCGTCCATCTCGACCAGGACGTCATACCCTGCCGCGAGGCCCCATTTGAAGCCGGCGATGTAGGCTGCGCCGAGGCCTTCTTTGCCTTTGCGGTGCAGTACGTGCACTTGCTTGTCCTCGGCGGCTATGCCGTCGGCAAGCTGTCCCGTGCCGTCCGGGCTGTTGTCATCAACCACCAGGACGTCCGACTCAGGTACTGCTGTCCGCAGCCGACCCAATGTCTTGGGGAGCGATTCCAGCTCGTTGTAGGTAGGGATGATCGTCAGGACACGCAAGAAGAGGCCTTTCCTTGATGGAGCGGTCAGTGTGCCGGACCAGCCTTGGGGCTGGCATTCTGGCGCAACTCTCCATTATAGGACGATCGAGTGCACTACTAAGGGCAGCTGTGGCCATGGCCACACAGGGTTAAGTGCTGAGGGCAGGTCCATAGACCCAGGACCAGTGTTGTCCGGACAGTTATTTTGCCGGACGAACTGTTTTCTAGGACCCTATGGGCCTGCCCACTCGCGTACCGCCACCAGACCATTTTCTGGCCGCGACCAGATAATTACTCGCGGGAGAACCCGAAGCCCTAACGATCTGTTGAGGCTCAATGTTACGGACTTTACAAAAGCTGTCAACCAGGACTTGACCTGCGGGTTCGTGTATCGACCCAGTTCAGGGGGCCCATTCGAAGCCAAGGAAATAGTGCCCTCAGACCCGGAGGGATTCGTGAGCGAAGAGCTCCTGGCCTTCCCTCACGGTCTGCAGGCATACAGGATCGCTGCCAGTATCCAGTGCCGGGAGCAAGGGGGTGCGGGCTCGGGGATCGGTGCTCCACGATTGCACACGGCTATCCGCTACTTGCACCATGAGTTCCTCAATTTCCCATACCGCGAAGCTTGCCGGCGCGCCAGGGACGAGTTGGCCCATGAGAGGGTTCCTGTGTTTGGTGGCCCGCCAGCCCGCCCTCGTATGGCCAAGGAAAGCCGCGCGGGCTGAAATGCGCTGGTCCGGGTTGCTGTGTTCCAGGCAAGCCCGGATGCTGGACCAAGGGCTGAGCGGTGTGACCGGGCTATCGCTGCCAAAGGTGATCGGAACTCCGCTGGCGTAGAAGGACGCAAACGTGTTCATTGCCTTGCTGCGGCCGCCGAGTCGTTGCTCGTAGAGTCCCCCGGAGCCTCCCCAGAGAGCGTCGAATGCCGGCTGCATGCTGACAGTCACGGAGTACTTGGCCAGCTTCTCGACGGCGGACTGGTCGGCGAGCTCAACGTGTTCAAAGCGGTGACCCGCCGCGCGGATCCGCTGCTCCCCCACCTCGTCAGCTGCTGCGTCCAATGCCTCAAGCGCAACATCAAGTCCTGCATCTCCGATGATGTGGAAACCGCCCTGGATGCCCAACAGCGAGCATGCAGCAAGGTGCTTGGCGGCTTCATCCACTGAAAGATACACGTTGCCCCGTTGACCTGGCGCATCGGAATAGTCTTGCCTCAAGGCAGCTGTCCGCGAACCAATGGAACCATCGATGTTCAGATCTCCCGCCAAGCCCAGGACCTCGGGGCCCACGCTGTCCAGGATCCTGCGGGCATGATCTTCCGATGAAGCCAGCTCGCCCCAATACGGCAGCACCTGCGGTTTGCCGGCTTGCCTGTTCCAGGACATGGCCATGTGAAGATCTTCCGGCCCGCAAATGTGTGGGGCCGACATTTCAGCCAAGGCAACGTAGCCGTTGGAAGCCGCATAATGCAGGGCCTGTTCCTGATACCCACTCCGTTCGGCCTCACTGAGGCGCCGGGCCGCGAGGCGGGCGGCGGTGTGGGCTGTCCTGACTACGCGGCCGCTGTCCCCCGTGAAGCCGTCCATGCCAGCAAGGCCTGCCGACGCCGCAAGGGAGGATGAAACGACGGCGGAGTGAACGTCAATGCGGGAAAGGTAAACCTGCCTGCCGCCCGAGGCCTGTTCCAGCTCTTCAAGCGTTGGAAGGGTGGCATCCTGCCAGGTTGTTTCATCCCAGCCATGCCCAAAGACAGTCCCGGTACCGCCAGCGGCAGCAACGGCGTCCAGCAGTTCCCGGGCAGAGCGAACGCCCGTCAAGGACAGTCCAGCCAAAGCGAGGCCCGTCTCCGTCAAGTGCGCATGGGAGTCAACAAAGCCCGGCGCCACGAGGGCTCCCCGAAGATCAATGATGTCCATCGTGGAATCAGCGATGGATGTTGCCGCTTGCTCGGAACCCACCCACGCCACCGTGTCACCGTCCACCACCATGGCGGTAGCGAACGGATCGGCAGCGGTATAGATCGAACCGTTCCGGTAAAGGGTCACCTTGCGAACGTTTTCGTGGGGGCGGTCGCCGGCGGACAGGCCTGGCTGGTTCATGCGGTGTGCTCCTCGAGCGTTGAAGAAGGTCTGGGTCTCGAAAACGGTTCCGGGTCAGGCGATGGTGGAGTAAGCCACGACGCCCCGGCGGACCAGATCGATGGATTCACGGCAGATCCCCGTCAAGCGGGGATCCAGTTGTGGAATTTTGGCGAGTTGGTCCAGGAGGTCAACCACTTGCTTTGCCCAACGGACGAAGTCGCCCGCAGCAAGGTCCGTGCCGCTGAGCACGTCCTGAAGATGGCGGCCTTTGGCCCACTTGTACATGGGCCACATGAGGCCCAGCTCCGGTTCGCCGGTCAGTGGAAGCCTGTTCTGTTCCTCGGTGTCCTCAAGTTGCGACCATTCCCGGACGACGATGTCGACAGCCGTTTCCAGTGCAATCGAAGGCATCCTCGGGCGAAGGCCCCGGTCTTCACGCTTTGCCTGGTACACCAGGGTGCTGACCAAGGAGGCCAGCTCGGCAGCATCGAGATCGTTGATGGCACCCCGCCTGATGGACTGCGAGATGAGCAGGTCCTTCTCACCGTAAATGCGCCGCAACCGCTGCCCATCCGTGCTGATGGTGACCTTGCCGGCGTCGTTGGTTTCGAGGTAGCCATAGGCGGACAGGACATCGCAGACGCGGTCGAAGGTCTTGGCAATCGTGTTGGTCCTGCTTTGGATCTGGCGAATCAGGCCGTCTGTCTCCTTGCGAAGTTTCCACCAACGCTCCCCCCAGCGCGCGTGGTCTTCTCGTTCACTGCAGCCATGGCAAGGATGCGCCCTGAGCGCCCTGCGTAGTTCAGTGATCTTCTGTTCCTGGTCCGGGAGCCGGGAACCCAGTCCAAAGTCTTCATGCCTGCTGTTGCGGCTCGACTTGGGCGCTTCGTCGCTGATGGCATGGCGCATGGAGGAGGCGAGGTCACGCCGCGATTTGGGGACCTTGGCATTGAAGGATTTCGGGATCCTGATACGGGTCACAGGAGAGACCGGGGCATCGACGTCGTGAACGCCGATCCGGCGCAGTTGATTGTCCGAGGTGAGGACAGAAGGCCTCGGCTCGCGGGCATTGGCATCGGAATCAAGCACGACGGCGTAGCCCGCCAGTCTGCCGCTGGAGACGCTGATGACGTCCCCTGGAATGAGCCGCGTCAGTGAGTCCGCCACCCTGGACTTTCGCGCACGGTGGTAGTTCCGCTCAGCGAACTGTTCGGTATCAGTGAGCTCCCGCCGGAGCCTGGCGTATTCGGTGAAGTCGCCCAGATGGCATTCCATGGATTTCGCGTATCCTGCCAAGGACTCCTCGCGGCCGCGGACCTGCCTGGCCAGCCCTACCACCGAGCGGTCTGCCTGGAACTGTGCGAAAGACGACTCGAGGATTTCCCGTGCCCGGACCCGCCCAAACTGGGCAATGAGGTTGATGCTCATGTTGTAAGTGGGCCGGAAGCTGGAATTCAGCGGGTAGGTGCGGCGTGACGCCAAGCCAGCCACGGCAGCGGGATCTGTTCCCGGCTGCCACAGCACGACGGCATGGCCCTCGACGTCGATACCCCGGCGTCCAGCCCTCCCAGTGAGCTGTGTGTACTCCCCCGCCGTGATGTTGACGTGGGCTTCGCCATTGAACTTCTCAAGCTTTTCCAATACCACGCAACGCGCAGGCATGTTCACCCCGAGTGCCAACGTTTCGGTGGCAAAAACCGCCTTGACCAAGCCATCCGCAAACAGCTTCTCCACTACCTCCTTGAAGGTGGGAAGCATGCCTGCGTGATGAGCCGCGAAGCCCCGTATAAGGCCATCGCGCCAGCCCCAGAACCCCAAAACATCGAGATCGTCTGCAGGGATTTCGTGGCTTGCTTCATCCACCCGCTGGGCAATGATCTGTTGTTCGCGCTCAGTAGTGAGCCATAGTCCCGATGCTGCACACTGGGCCACTGCAGCATCACAACCGGCCCGGGAAAAAATAAACGTAATGGCAGGCAGCAGGCCCTGACGGTTAAGGCTTTCAATAACCTGAGGGCGGCTTGCTTTCCGAACTGGACTGCGCTGTTCAGTGTTCTGCCGTTCATCCCGATAGCGGTCCTGCCGACGGCGGCTCCGGCCACCGTGGCCGAATCGGCCGTTGAAGTTCATCCGGCTCTCGGAACGGGCCATTGCCAGCAGGTCCGGGTTCACTTCGAACTCGGGACCTGTCACTGCCTGGCGGACAGGAGGTGCCACGGAACTCTTTACGGCGATCTTCCGGGTTTCTGCCGGGAGGGTGACCTCGTCCACGGCGTCGTCAGTATCGCTAAGATCCGGAACTTCTGTATCCGGTATCTGGGGAGCGATTTCATCAAAAGTGGTATCGCCGGCAAAAAGGTCGACGATCTCCCTGCCCACCATGACGTGCTGCCACAATGGCACGGGCCTGTGTTCGGACACGATGACATCAGTATCGCCCCGAACGGTATCCAGCCAGGCACCAAACTCTTCGGCGTTGGACACAGTGGCGCTCAGGGAAGCAACCTGCACTTCACTGGGCAAGTGAATGATGACTTCCTCCCAGACGGCTCCGCGGAAGCGGTCCGCGAGGTAGTGGACCTCGTCCATCACGACGAAGCCGAGGTCGCCGAGGGTCTCCGAGTCGGCGTACAGCATATTGCGGAGGACTTCGGTGGTCATGACCACAACGGGCGCCTCACCGTTGATGGTTGTATCGCCCGTCAGCAGGCCAACGTTGGCAGAGCCATACTTGGCGGCGAGCTCGGAGAATTTCTGGTTGCTCAGCGCCTTGATGGGTGTCGTGTAGAACGCTTTGAGGCCACGTTCCAAAGCCAGGTAGATGGCAAACTCGCCAACGATCGTCTTTCCCGCACCTGTGGGAGCCGCGACGAGGACGCCGCGGCCTTCCTGCAATGAGCGGCACGCCTCACGCTGGAAATCGTCCAATTCGAAGTCCAGCGTCAAGGCAAAGGCACCAAGATATGTCTTGGCCTCAGCTGCCCGGTGAGCTGCCGCCTGGTAGCGGTCTGATGGTGATGGAGACCCGGAAATGGAGGACATGCACCAAGCCTAATGGCCTGAGGTCTAGAGATTCTCCAGATCCGAGGCCGGGGTGGCAATATCTGCCGTGGCTTCGGTCTCAGCAGCGCGCTTGATGGCGCGGCGTTCCCGCCGGCGGTCGTTCCAAAGACAAATGCCGATGGCAGCGAAGAACAGTAGCAGCATGGGCGCCGCCAAGTAGAACATGCTCATGGCATCTGCACCTGGGGCCGCCATGGCCGCGAACAGGCAGACCAGGAAAATAGTAATCCGCCAGCTTTTGACCAATTGCTTGCCCTTGACGATTCCGGCCAGGTTCAGCCCAACCAGGACCACCGGCACCAGGAAGGCGATTCCAAAAGCCAGAAGCAGCCTCAGGACAAACGCAAGGTAGATTTCGGCACTAATGAAGTTTGAAGCGCCGGTAGGTGTGAAGTCCGTGAGGACACGTACGGCGTTGGGCAGCACCAGCCATGCCAGCAGGACACCACCGATAAAGAGCGGAACTGCAGCTGCTACAAACGACAGAGCCAGCCTGCGCTCTTTCTTGTGCAGGCCCGGGACTATGAATGCCCACAACTGGTAGATCCAGACAGGACTGGAAAGAATCACGCCCAGGAATACGGAGACCTGGACCATGAGGTCGAATGAGCTGGCTACGCCATCAAAGTTGAGGCTGGCGGCGCGGCCTTCTTTTGCGTTCAGGTCCTTGATCGGCTTGATCAAAGCTTCCAAGAGGGGTTGATAGACGATGAAGCCCAGCACCGTCCCAAGAATAACGCCGATGGCAGCCTTGAAGAGCCGGTTCTTCAGCTCCTTGAGATGGTCAAGGAGTGCCATCCGGGCTTCGGGGTTGGCCTTGCGCCCCTTCGTCTCTACCACTTCTTCTTAGACGCGGTTGGCGGGCGGAACGTCGGTCTCGCCGTTGTTCTTGGCCTTCACGTCCGGGTGGTCTACAACCCTGCCTTCGACGGCGTCAGAGGGGTCCTGGGTTTCCTTCTTTTCGGAGGAACCGTCCTTCTTCATTTCCCGGACTTCAGACTTGAAAATACGCATCGACTGGCCAATGCTGCGCGCCATGGACGGCAGCTTCGGTGCAGCGAAAAGCACCAGAGCCAAGACGATGATGATGATGAGATGCCAGCCTTCGAGCCTCATGTGGGGAGGTCCTTTCCTTTTGGATACATCCTACGTCTATCTGAATTCAATGTCGTGCAGGGATTGGGGCTGACCCCGCTCTGCTTTGCGCTGAACGCGCTTCTGGCGACGAACTTCCTGGCGGAAGGCTTTGGCCGTCAGGTAATCATGACGCATCTGCTCCGGCGAGGCAAA
Organism: Paenarthrobacter sp. 2TAF44; assembly: GCF_052114885.1. Classification (NCBI taxonomy): domain Bacteria; kingdom Bacillati; phylum Actinomycetota; class Actinomycetes; order Micrococcales; family Micrococcaceae; genus Paenarthrobacter; species Paenarthrobacter sp. 2TAF44. The sequence continues at coordinate 147,213 of NZ_JBFRFP010000013.1, forward strand.
AATTGCGGATCCCGGCTCCAGGTGGCGCTCGGGGGCCTCAACATCGGAGGTTTCTGCGGCAGGAGAGACATGGCTGAAACGTTTCCCGGCGTCTCCTAATTCGTGAACAGTGGCCATGAATTTCCTGAACAGCCGAAAACCAAGGGTCACATGAAGGAGCAACGACAGGGCTATGAGCGCGATCCACAACAGGATCCAAAACCACCAAGGCATCTGAGTAGTCTAGCCAGCCACGTTGTCCGACGAGGAAACTTCGCCGTATTGGGCAAGCGCCGCCGTGAGCCACGCTTGGACTTCCTGACGCAACTCCGCGGGGTCCAACACCCGCACCGTCCCTCCATGTTGGGACACAAACATCGGTAACCACTCCACATTTCCAAAGCGCACTTCGGCGAGCAGCCCGCCGTCGGGCAATTCCGCAGTGCGTTCGGCATAGTAGTCGTCAGCCAGGCCAGCGCCCTGCCGGGTCAACTCAAGCACCACCAGGACGTCATCATCACTGGGCGTGAAGAGCCTTGCCGGAAAGTCTGCATCAGCAGTCGCCGTCCCGGAGACAGGACGGCCATTGGGTTCCAGGTATTGCACACGGTCCAGGCGGAAATTCCTGAGTCCCGACTTGCTATGGCAGTAGGCCTCGAAATACCAGGTATTGTCCATGGAGTAGAGCCGCAGGGGGTCCACGTCGCGCTCGGTCACTTCATCTCTTTGAGGGGAAAGGTAGCTCAGGCGCAGTTGTTGGCCGTCCCTGATGGCGTGCGTGATGGTGGCGAAGGCTTCCGATTGCTCGGGCGCCACCGACTGGCCTGCAACGGCCCCGGCCAAGCGTCCGGCCTGTCCTGCGGCACCGGTCAATTTGATGGTCACAGACTCCAGGGCGCTGCCCGGTTCGTCTTCGGGCAAACCCGCAAGTGCGGGGAGATCGCCGAGCATGGACAATCCAGTCAGCAGCGCCGCGGCTTCGTCCTCGCTGAAGCGAACAGGACGGTTCAGGTCCAAATGCTCCGTGATGTACACATGGTCGTTTTCCCATTGGATGTCCAGGAGGTCGTCCGGGTAGCCTCCGGGCAGCCCGGAACAGATCAGGATTTTTAGGTCGTCAATAAGTGCTTTGCGGCTGATGCCGAAACGGTCGGCTACCTCCTGTACGTGCAGGCCCTGATGGTGGACGAGGAAGGGCACCAGTTGCAGCATGCGTGTGAGTTGGTCTTCGGACGTGCGTTTCCTTGATCGCTGCGCGCGCGCAGCTTCGGGGAACTCCACGGGGATGGCCGGAGACGCATTGAATTCCGCAGCGCTTTTGAGCCGGCGTACGACGGCGGCACGCAGCTCGGCAGGTTCAACCACTTTGACGTGGGGGCCATACGAGGCCAGCTCTTCGGCGAACTGCTCGGGATCCCGGAAGTCCACCACGAGCCTGTCCCGGCCGTCCGCCCCCTTCTCAGCCGGTTCCTTCCCGGCGCCGATGGAATCAGAACGTTTGCGCAGGGCGAGAAGTCGTCCGGCGTCTACGTCCATGACAGCCTGCTGCACGGGAAGTTCGTTGAGCGAATCCAGCTCCGCCCGGGCGTTGAAACCGGCAGGGGGCTCAAAGGAACTGCTTGGTATGACTGAGACGGCGGTGGTCATGCGTGACAACCTGAAAATCCTCTTGGCTTCCCTCCCCCGGTCAAACCCCACGAGGTACCACTGCCCGAACCGGCTCCCCAGGCCCCAAGGTTCTACCTCGCGCAATTCCTCACGCCCGGTGCTTCCGGCGAGGTACCCGAAGCGGACCGCATGCCGGCCGTGCATGGCTCCAACGACGTCGTCGAATGCTTGTCCCGCTGGCTTGATCCTCGGCTGGACACCGGCAGGCAGGTCGACGTCGGTAAATCCGCCTGCGGCCTGAAGCTTGCGGACAGCGTTGACTGCGGCGTTGCCGAGAGCAGCGCGTTCCCACAACTGGGCGGCAAGGAGGAGGACAGTGGATTCAGCGGGAGTCAGGCTGACATCAGGAAGCCTGTTGGAATCCTTGCCGATGCGGTAGCGGGTTGATGCGGGATCGTCGGACCCGAAACTGCGGGGGTCGGTGAGGGTCTCGATCTCAAAGCCGAACTGCTTCAGATCCACTTTGTCGCGCTCGAACATCCGCCCGAAGGCGACGTCGTTTTCAGCGGAGCCGTGATAGACCTTCTCCCGCAGGACAGAGCGCGGAAGGCCCACCCTGGTATTGAGCAAGGCAAGCAGGAGATTCAGGAGTCGTTCAGTGCGGGAAGCGGACACGCTTGCTACGTTACTAAAGTCCTGGGCGAAAGCAGCAAGGCGCGTCACCGGCCCGGCAAAGCCGGAAGGTAACGCGCCTTGGCAGGAAGCTTTCTGCCCTAGCGGACAGCTACGAGGTCAACGACGAAGATCAAGGCCTCATTGGGCTTGATTGCTCCACCGGCGCCACGGGATCCATACGCCAGTTCTGAAGGGATCTCCAGGCGGCGACGGCCGCCAACCTTCATACCCAGCAGGCCCTGGTCCCAACCCTGAATGACCTGGCCCACGCCAACACGGAAGTCCAGCGGAGCGCCGCGGCCCCAGGAAGCGTCGAACTCTTCGCCGGTAGACCAGGCGACGCCAACGTAGTGGGTGGAAACGGTATCGCCGGCTTTTGCCTCGGCGCCGGAACCTTCAATGAGGTCCGTGATGACGAGTTCGGTGGGAACATCGCCTTCCGGGAAGTCGATTTCCGGCTTGGTGCGGTCGAAGTCACGCTGACCAAATGACATGGTTGCTCCTTGCTTTGGGGGACGAATGGGTGTGAGGGAGGAATGGTGTCAGGAACCAGCTTAGCCAGTCCCTGATCAGGTGGCTGCCTACTTGATGCCGAGGATGTCAACGACGAACACGAGATCGCCCTTGGCGTCACCCTGTCCGGCCGCGCCGTAAGCAAGGTCCTGCGGGATCACCAGAAGGACGCGGGAGCCAACAGTCTTGCCTTCCAGACCTTGGGTCCAGCCCTTGATGACACCGGAAAGTGCGAAGCTTGCTGTCTGCCCCCGGTCAAAGCTCGAATCGAACTTCTGGCCTCCCACGAGATTGACGCCCACGTAATTCACGGTGAGGGTATCAGTGGCCTTAACGGCAGCGCCGGAGCCCTTGATGAGGTCCTGCGCGATGAGTTCCTTGGGAGCGGCTGCGCCGTCGACGGAGATCTGAGGGACGCCCTTGTCGTCTTCCTTCACGGTGGGGAGCCCAGCCGGAGGGGTGACTGTCTCGCCTTCCGGCTTCGACAGGACCGGAGCCGCTTCCTTAGCGGAAAGCAGCTTGAAAACCACCAACTGCGTCGAGCCGGCGGCCGCGCCCGCAGCGGCCGAGCCCGGCGCGGCGAACGCGATGTGTGAACCGATCTTGGCGCCAACAATGGCGTTGTAGATCAGCTCGTTGCCCTTCTTCAGCTCGTCATTCAGCTCAATGGGCTGGGGGCCATTCTTGTAGACGTCTTCAACGGTCTTGCCGTCATTGCCATCTACGGCGATGTATGCGAGCTCGGCAACCTGGCCGGCCTTGATACGCTCGCCGTTGCCTTCGCTGACTACCTTGATGGTAGGTTCAGCGACGGTCAGCGGCTTGGTGAAGTCCAGACCCGGGGCCTTATCATCGCCGTTGTCCGTCACTTTCACGGAATCGAGTTTGGAGACATCGCCGGATGACTGGCTGGTGGGCTCGGCGGCTGGCGTGCCCCCTCCCCCACACGCAGTGATGAGCAGCAGGGCAGGAAGAAGAATTGCTAGGAGTCGGCGCACAAAAAAGACACTTTCGTCGGGGCAAAGGACACTCGGAAAGGCGCATCGCAGATCCAAGGCAATGGCCTCTTGGAAAGAGGCCACAGTCCAGAATAGCGCGTGAAGCTGGGAGTCCGCTCAGAAAGGCGGTTAGCCCATGGAGTCCAGCAGCGCATCGACGCGGTCGTCAACGCTACGGAAGGGGTCCTTGCAAAGGATCGTCTGGTGTGCGCGGTCGTTGAGCTTCAGGTGTACCCAATCCACCGTGTAATCGCGTCCAAGCTCCTGCGCCCTTCGGACGAAATCTCCCCGCAGTTTGGCCCTGGTTGTCTGTGGGGGCGTGTCCACGGCGTCCTTCACTTCGGTTTCCGGGACCAAACGCCGCGCGGCATCCCGTGATTGCAGCAGGAAGAAGAGGCCGCGCTGCCGGGAAATGTCGTGATAGGTGAGATCCAATTGAGCGATGCGTGGCGAGTCCAGGCTGAGATCGTGCCGGCGCATGTAACCGTCCATCAGCTTCTTCTTGATCGCCCAGTCCACCTCGGTGTCAATCGTGCTGGTATCGCCACTTTCAATCGCATCCAGGGTCCGCTCCCACAGGTCCAGAATAAGCGGCACGTGGGCATTGTGTGCGCCGTTTGCGGCCACGAACTCTGTGACCTTTGCCAGGTACTCCCGCTGGATATCGAGCGCCGAAAGTTGCCTGCCGTTTGCTAAGCGGACCAAGGCGCTGCCCGTGAGGTCGTGCGAAATTTCCCGGATGCTCCGGATCGGGTTTTCCATTCGCATGTCCCGCATGATCACCCCTGCCTCGATCATGCGCAGGATGAGGTCCACCGTGCCCACCTTGAGCAGTGCCGAGGTTTCGGACATGTTGGAATCGCCCACGATCACATGGAGCCGGCGATAGAACTCGGCGTCGGCATGCGGCTCGTCACGGGTGTTGATAATGGGGCGTGACCTGGTGGTGGCGGAGGAGACGCCTTCCCAGATGTGGTCCGCCCGCTGCGAAAAGGCGAAAGTTGCACCATGGGGCGTCTTCAGGACTTTGCCGGCCCCTGCGATGAGCTGACGAGTCACCAGGAACGGGATGAGGATTTCAGCCAGTCTGGAGAACTCACCGCGGCGGGGTATGAGGTAATTTTCGTGGCTGCCGTAGGAGTTTCCGGCGGAGTCGGTGTTGTTCTTGAAGAGGTACACCGTGCCGTTGAAACCTTCTGCAGCGAGGCGGGCCTGGGCCTCATCGACGAGGTCGTCCAGGATGAGCTCGCCGGCGCGGTCGTGGGCGATGAGCTGCGCGAGGTCGTCACATTCCGCGGTGGCGTATTCCGGGTGCGAACCAACGTCCAGGTAAAGGCGTGAACCGTTGGTCAGGAAGACGTTGGAAGACCTGCCCCAGCTCACCACCTTGCGGAACAAATAGCGGGCCACTTCTTCGGGGGCCAAAGGACGGGAGTCGGGGCTGGAATAGGAAATTCCAAACTCCGTCTCGATGCCGAATATGCGCTTGTCCATCTCAAGCCTCCTCTGTGAGCAACTGTGTCATGTCCTCGGGAAGCAGACGCCGGAAAGCCCGGCGGGAACCCCTGTGACTCTCCGAAGCGCGGTCCAGGACTGCGGCTTCGACGGCGGTCGCCGGGAGGGCATCGGCTTCCTTGTCTGTCGCCAAAGCGCGCAAAGCCAATCTCATCGCCCCGGCAAAACCAAGCTCAGGCTCCCAAGCCCCGCTCACGACGTCGGAAATCTGATCGGCAAGTCCGCCCATCACCACGAAGCCGTTCTCATCGGCAATCGAACCGTCAAAGGTGAGCCGGTACAGGTGGTCCTGCTCCTGGGTCGGGGCGACTTCCGCAACGGCCAGTTCCACTTCGAAGGGCTTTTGTTCTGCGGTGAAAACGGCTCCGAGGCTCTGCGCGTAGACGCTGGCCAGTCCCCGGGCGGTCACGTCTTCGCGATCGTACGAGTAGCCACGGACATCCGCATACCGTACCCCTGCCTGCCTCAGGCTTTCGAACTCGTTGTACTTGCCCACTGCCGCGAAGGCGATTTTGTCGTAGATCTCGCCGATTTTGTGCAGCGAAGGTGACGGGTTCTCAGCAATCAGTGCGATGCCATCAGCGCAACTGATCACCACTACTGAACGTCCTCGGGCAATCCCTTTCCGTGCGAAGTCCGCACGGTCCTTCATCAGCTGTTCAGGCGAGACATAGAACTGCTGCGTCATGTCAGGCCTCCCGTCCGGCGATGGCACGGGATTCGACGATGGCACCGGCTATCGCCGCCAGGTCCCGTTCAGGTACCCGGCGATTACCCGCACGGTTGACCGTGTAAACCACTGGCCATAGCTGGCGGACGGGATCCGGGCCGCCCGTTGCGGAGTCGTCGTCCGCGGCGTCGTAGAGGGCCTCAACTGCGACGGCAACGGCTTGTTCTTCCGAGAGGTTCGGCTTCCAGAGTTTTTTCAGGGCCCCACGTGCAAAAACAGAACCGGAACCCACTGAATGGTGTTCCTGTTCTTCGTAGCGTCCACCGGTTACGTCGTAGGAGAAAAGCCGTCCGGTGCCCGATACCTGGTCGAAACCGGCAAACAAGGGAATGACGGCCATTCCCTGCATTGCCATGGGCAGGTTGCCGCGAATCATCGCACCCAATCGGTTGGCCTTGCCGACGAGGCTAAGGAGCGTGCCCTCAATCTTTTCGTAGTGCTCCAGTTCCACCTGGAAGAGCCGCGTAATGTCGATCGCCAGGCCAGCGGTACCGGCAATACCCAGAACCGAATACTGGTCCGCGGGAAAGACCTTCTCAATGTGCCGGCTGGCGATCACGTTTCCCATGGTTGCCCGCCGGTCCCCCGCCATCAGCACACCGCCGGCATACGTCAAGGCGACAATGGTGGTTGCGTGCGGCGAGGACGGTACGGTGCCGGCTGGCAACGTTTGGTTGAAAGGAAGGAGTTCGGGACGCGAGCGTTGAAGGTGCTCCGTGAATGAAGACGTTGCCTGGGTGGCCAGGGGGCCTGTTGATGGGTCCTGCATTGCTGCACTCCTTCGACTCTGCATTCCGATGCCCGGCGGCCTCGCGCCGGCCGGGCAGTACATAGTTTGTCCGGGTCCGCTTACTGGCCGCCCTTTTGGACGAAGGCCCTGACGAACTCTTCAGCGTTGGATTCCAGGACGCCGTCGATTTCGTCAAGGAGATCATCCACACCCTGCGTCGCATCCGAGGCTTGGGCTTCGGGTGCTGCCGGTGGGGCCTCCGGGACGTCCACTTCAGTCTCGGTGTCCCGTGACTGCGGTTGCTGCTGTTCCTGAGCTGCCATTTCATTCTCCCTACTGTCAGCCCCCGTTTGTGGGGACTTCCTACTGCCATATTGCCACGCCGAGGGCTGCTGCGCCCGGCTTTGCCGGGGCACCATTTTCCCTTCGGCCTGAACGACTCATTCCTTGGGTGGCGGCGGTTTTTGGCCCAGCAATTCGGCCAGGAACGAGCCAGCCTCCTGATGCCGGTCAAAGAGGGCTCCAGTGAGCGCCCGGGTTCCCCGAAGCGGTTCCCGGGTGGGGACACGCTGCAGTTTCCCAAGTCCCGGAACATCGAAGATGACAGAGTCCCAGCTGGCGCCAACAACGTCTTTGCCGAAGCTTGAAACGCACCTTCCGCGGAAATACGCGCGCGTGTCCGACGGCGGTTCACTCACCGCCCTGCCGATATCGGCGTCGTCGACGATCCGGATCATCCTGTCCCTGGACAGCATCCTGTAGTAAAGGCCCTTCTCCGGGCGGATATCGGACCATTGGAGATCAACCAGCCCGAGCCTGGCATTGTCCCAACCAAGGCCGTCCCGGTTCCGGTACCCCTCAATGAGGGACTTCTTGGCTACCCACTCCACGGATGATGCCGCAGCGGCGGGGTCGCTGCCCAGCAGTGACAGGGTGGATTCCCAGCGCTCAAGGACGCCATGCGTGTGCCCGTCGCCAGTGACGGAATCGGCAACTCCGGTCTCTTGCGCCAGCTTTGCGGCGGCCTCGTAGTACATCCACTGGATGTCCAGGGCGGTCACTCTTCGTCCGTCGAGCAGTCTTACCGTGGTGGTCAGGGTTGTGTCATGGCTGATGGCCTGCAGCGCCTGAACCGGTTCGTGGACCTCGATCCGGGGCGCTTGGCCAGCCTCAATGAGACTGAGAACCATGGCCGTGGTGCCGAACTTCAGGTAGTTGGAAACCTGGCTGAGGTTCGCATCGCCGATAATGACGTGCAGCCGCCGGTACTTATCCGCCGTAGCGTGGGGCTCGTCCCGGGTGTTGATGATGGGGCGTCGGATAGTGGTCTCAAGGCCCACCTCAGCCTCGAAGAAGTCTGCCCGTTGGCTGATCTGGTAGCCGGCAGTGGAACTGTCCTGTCCGATCCCCACACGTCCGGCTCCACAAATCACCTGCCGGGACACGAAGAATGGTGTGAGACCGCGGATGATGTCGCCAAAGGGAACGGAACGCGGCATGAGGTAGTTCTCGTGCGAGCCATAGGACACTGACTTGTTGTCAGTGTTGTTCTTGTAGAGATTGATCGGCGGAAGGCTGGTGTCTGCCGCTACTTTCCTCACCGTGGCAAGTGCGACGAGATCGCCGGCCGCATCCCAGGCCACCGCATCCCGCGGGTTGGTGACTTCAGGGCTGGAGTACTCCGGGTGTGCATGGTCCACGTAAAGGCGGGCACCGTTCCCGAGGACCATGTTCATGAGGAGCGAACCGGACTCGTCCTGGCCGTCCAGTTCCAGTTCCTGGCGGCCATACGCCAACGCGACTGCCTCGGCGTCGAGCACAGGCGGTTGGTCAGTCAACTGGCTGGGATCGGCGGACGCCCGGTCCACGGTCCAACCGCGGGCATCATGTAAAGGTTCTTCGTCGGTGTAGTCCCAACGGGTTTCCGCCCCCCCGGCAGCACGTTGGCGCGTGACCGTGGCGTAGGCCTGGATGATCCGGGCGGACATCATGGTGGCATTCGCCCCCGGCGCCGATGGCGCATGGATTCCGTACTCGGTTTCTGAACCCATGACGCGCATGGCGCCGCCCACAGGCAACCTGTCCCCGGGCACGCCCTCGGTTTTGGCCGTCACAGGTACTGGCCCGTGTTGGCTGTGGTCTCGATCGATTTGCCAGGTTCCTGGCCGGCCTTGCCTTGCACGATCGTACGGATGTACGTGATCCGTTCACCCTTCTTCCCTGAGATCCGTGCCCAGTCGTCAGGGTTTGTGGTGTTCGGCATGTCCTCGTGTTCCCGGAATTCATCCACCACTGCACGCAGCAGGTGATCGATCCTCAGACCCTTCTGATGGTTGGTCAGCAGGTCCTTGATGGCGTACTTCTTGGCCCGGTCCACGACGTTCTGGACTACGGCACCTGAGTTGAAATCCTTGAAGTAAAGCATTTCGGTGTCACCGTTGGCGTACGTAACTTCAAGGTATTCGTTCGATTTCTCGGTGGAGTACATGGCCTCCACCGTGCGCTGGATCATGGCGTCGACAGTGGCTTGGACGTCCCCGCCGTACTCAGCCAGATCCTGTGCGTGGAAAGGCAGGTCCGTGGTGATGTACTTGCCGAAAATATCTGCAGCAGCTTCAGCATCAGGACGCTGGATCTTGACCTTTACGTCAAGGCGGCCCGGCCGAAGGATCGCGGGATCGATCATGTCCTCGCGGTTTGAGGCACCAATGACGATCACGTTGTCCAAGCGCTCCACGCCGTCGATCTCGCTGAGCAGCTGCGGGACGATGGTGGTTTCGACGTCGGAAGACACACCGGTGCCACGGGTCCGGAACAGCGAGTCCATTTCATCGAAGAAAACCACTACGGGGCTGCCATCGGACGCCTTTTCGCGGGCACGGGAGAAGATCAGCCGGATATGCCGTTCGGTTTCGCCGACGTACTTATCCAGAAGCTCAGGACCCTTGATGTTCAGGAAGTAGCTCTTGAGGTCGGTGTTGCCGGCGCGCTCAGCGGCACGGGCTGCCAGGGAATTGGCCACGGCCTTGGCGATGAGGGTCTTGCCGCAACCTGGCGGACCGTAGAGCAGGATGCCTTTGGGCGCCTTGAGCCCGTGTTCCCGGTACAGGTCCGGATGCAGGAACGGGAGTTCAACAGCGTCACGGATCTGTTCGATCTGGGGACCGAGGCCGCCGATGTCCTGATAGGTAATGTCCGGGACTTCTTCCAGGACAAGGTTCTCCACCTCAGCGCGCGGGACTTTCTCCAGCGCGTAGCCGGTGCGCGAATCCAGTGACAGCGCGTCTCCCACCTTCAGGTGCACGCTTTGCAACGCTCCGGAAAGCCGGACCACTCGCTCCTCGTCCGCGCGACCAACTACCAACGCGCGGTCCTTGCCCAGCATCTCCTTGAGCGTGACGAGTTCACCCGCCCGCTCGTAGCCGAGGCCGGCAACCACCAGCAGAGCCTCATTCAAAAGGACTTCCTGGCCTACGGCCAGTTGGTTGACGTTCACCAGCGGGCTGATGCCAACGCGCATCTTGCGGCCTGCGTTGAAAATGTCCACGGATTCCTCCGTGGCGGCCTGCCCGGAACTGCCTGGGCTTGGCTGCCTGCGGGGGTTGATCTGAACCACTGTTCCGAAGCTGTAGGGCGGTTGGCCTTCCTGCTCCAAAGCACCCTTCAAACGGAGGATCTCGCTCTTGGCCGTTTCAAGCATGCTGACGAGCTTGCTGTTGTTCTGGGTGGCGGCTGCAAGCTGACGGTCGATGTGGCGAAGCTTGTCCCGGAGGATGTTGATCTGGCGTTCGGCCACGGTCAATTCACTGGATGGGTCGGGCGGCTGGATGGCGGCAAGCCTCCGGTTTGCTGCCTCTTCAGCTGCGGCGTTAGCTTCCTCCGGCGTCGGCCGTCCAATGTCGTTGTTGTTCGACGTATCCACGATTCATCAGCCCCTTCCTGCGCTTAACAAGACCTTAGTCCCGAAAAGCTCAGGGTGCTTGGTGACATCCGGAATGCGGACCCTATTGTGACCTTTTCAGTTTGTGACCGAGGGATCGTCCTGGACGTTGGTTCCGGCGATGGCATCACGTGCGGCGCGCCGGAGTTTCTTATCTGATACGGCACGCTCCCCTACTGCTCCCGGAGTCCAGGCGTTCAGGTCTTCTTCGCTGAACTCGGTCTTGGAAGGGCGACGCTTGACGGAGATCCCAGTGACTCCGTCAGCGAGCCGCCTGGTGACCAGGAGGAATCCTGTGTGGGCCACCATGCGGTGATCGGGGCGCACTGCGAGTCCTTCAAGGTGCCAGCCGCGGACCATGGATTCCCAGGCATCCGGCTCGGTGAAGCGTCCGTCAGCCCTGATGGCCTCGGCGGTGCGGGAAAGTTGCGTCACAGTCGCCACGTAATTGATCCAGACACCACCGGGGGCCAGGACCGTTGCCACAGCGTCAAGGCACTCCCAGGGAGCAAGCATGTCCAGCACTACACGGTCTACGGAGCCAGGTGCCTCGGCACGGACCACCTCTTCCTGGAAGTCACCCAGGGAGATCTGCCACGCGGGGTGCGGGCCACCGAAAATCGTCTCGACGTTCCCCCGTGCGATATCCGCGAATTCTTCGCGGCGCTCAAAGGAATGGAGGTAGCCGCCGTCACCTACTGCACGCAGCAGGGAAATGGACAGCGCACCGGAGCCCACGCCGGCTTCAACGACGCGCGCACCCGGGAAGATATCAGCCATCGTGACAATCTGGCCGGCATCCTTGGGATAGACGACAGCGGCACCACGCGGCATGGACAGGACAAAGTCCGAGAGCAGGGGACGCAGCGTCTGGTACTGCTGACCAATGTTGTTGCTGACCACTGAGCCATCAACCTTGCCGATGATTTCATCGTGGTTCAGGAACCCGCGGTGGGTATGAAAAGCTCCCCCAACCTCAAGCGTGATGGTGTTCATGCGGCCACGCTCATCCGTGAGCTGCACCCGCTCGCCCACCCGGAAAGGACCACGGCGCCGGGCTGCCCCTGTTGGCTGCGTGGCAGAGTCAGTGGCTGGCTTGTCGGTGCCTTGATCCGTGCCCGTGACAGTGCCTGCGCTTGTCTCAGCCGCGGCGGTTTCGCTGCTCATGTGGTGTTCCTCGCTCCTGGGCGGCTGCGCCGCCATGTGTTGCTGCCGTATGGGCGCCGAAAAGGTTGGTTTGTTTTGTCTGTTTTATGGACCGGCAGGTAACTCTACCGGCAAGGGTGCTAGGCGCGCCCGCTGCCCCGGGCTTCTTTACCTGTAATCGCAGTCACTACTGCCTGCTGGCGCAGCAACCCGGTCACGGTTCCGTTGTGGTCCACCACAGCGTATTCGCCACCCTCCAGCCGCGCCAGATACTGGATCAACTCCTGCCCCTTGGACCATTCCGGGACATAGGCTCCGGCTGCCAGGGCGTGCGCCACGGCGGTAACCGGCGTCGTCGCTATTGCATCGGGAGGGACCGCGGCAGCTGCGCCGGGATCCACCACTCCCTGCGGTTTACCGTCAGGTCCACAAATCACGACGGCGGGACTCCCGGCAGGTGATACCACCAGGACGTCCGCCACAGTAGCCGCGTTCGGGAGGCCCACTGCGGGCTCCGCGAGCCCGGCCGCGCTCACCAGGTAAAGGCGGCTGCGGAGTTTTGCATGGTTGATTGAGCTCGATGCGCCCATCCACAGGAAGCCACACACAAGGACCGTGATGAGCATGAGGCTGATGTCAAGGGGCGCTCCGGTGAGGAACGGCACTCCGATGAACCAAATGACAAGTGCGGCGACGATGACGCGGCCTGACCATCCTGCCGCTATGGTTCCCTTGTCCTGGCTGCCCGTGGCCTTCCATACCGCCGACTCCACCAAGCGGCCGCCATCCAAGGGCAAACCGGGAAGAACGTTGAAGATGCCAATAAGGAGGTTGGCCCACATCAGGATGTTTGCCAGGATTTCCGCGACGCCACCGAGGATGCCTGAAGAAAGGACAGCCCACATGCCGCCGGCCAGGACAAAGTTTGAAACCGGTCCGGCAAGGGCAACGATGACAGAGCGTCCCGGCGATGCAGTGAAGCTCTCGAATTGGGTGTGCCCGCCCCACAGATTCAGGACTATCTTTTCCGTGGGCCAGTTGAACATTTTGGCGCTGAGCGCATGCGCAAGCTCGTGGACCAGGACAGAGAGCGCGAGCAGCAAGGCATAGCCGAGGGCCACAAAGTAGGCCCAGATGCCCAGGTTGGGCATTCGCACCAGCAGGGCAGGCCCATAGACGATGACGGTGAAGCCGGCGATAACGAACCACGAGTACGCGAGGTACACGGAGATTCCCGCGATTTTTCCGAGCGGGATGCCGTCCTTTTTGGTAACAGCATGGTGTGGCGTGGAGGAGCTGCTCACCTAGTTTGCCCCTTCAAGCAGGTTTCCCGGTGCAAAGCGGTCGGCAACCAGTTGGCTGACGTCTGCTGCGGACCGGCCCACCAGGGTTTCCCACATGACCATGCCTGGATACTCGGGCAGCGGAACCTGATGCGGGATGCCCACTGTCAGTACGCCGGATGCCAGGGCAGCCGTAGCGCCCGGAATAGAATCTTCCAAGGCAACACAGTGATCGATAGTCAGCGACGGGTCATCGAGCCGAAGCCGTTCAACAGCCGTGAGGTAGGCCTCCGGATGCGGTTTGCCGTTGACGACCGTGTCTCCCGTGACCAGGAATTCGAAGTAGGGCTTGGGGAGGCTTTCGACGATGACGCCAGCCAGGGGCCCCTCGGACATTGTGACCAAGGCGCACCGGATGCCTTCCTGGTGTAATTCGTCCAGCAACTCGCGTGCTCCTGGGCGCCAGGGAACTTCATTGCGGACGTGCATGATCACCTGTGCGCTGAGGGTATCCACAATTTCCCGGGCTTCGAGGCGGACTCCTGCAGCTTGGAGCACTGCGGCCGAGTGCAGCAGGGACTGACCCACCAACTGCATGGCCTGCTGGTGTGACCAGCTCCCACCATGCGCCTCCACGAGTGCGCGCTCGGCGGCGATCCAGTAGGGCTCAGTGTCCACTAGGGTGCCATCCATGTCCCAGAGCACGGCTTTGAGGAGGGGCTGACTGGATGACGAAGGCATGGTTTCAAGTCTACGTGGAAGCCGGGGCGCTTCCGGCCGGGCTTGCGCTGTGGGCGAATACAGGACACGCTTCGCGTCGAAATGCCATGCATCCACAAGGGTCTTGGACGTAGGGTGAGTGGATGAACAGTGTGGACGGGACCCCCGAAGGACAGGACATCACCGCGGAGCCCGAGCGTTTCCTTAAGGAACCCGCGGAAGGCCAGCGCGTCACCGTAATGATCGCCGCGTTTGAAGGCTGGAACGACGCCGGCGAGGCCGCCAGCGATGCGCTGCACTATTTGAACAAGCTCTGGGACGGCAAGAAGGTTGCCACAGTGGACGCCGAGGAGTACTACGACTTCCAATTCACCCGGCCCACCGTGCGGCGTACGTCCTCTGGTGCGCGCAAGGTCAAATGGCCCTCGACGCGGATCTACAAAGCATCAGTTCCGGACAGCAACGTGGACGTGGTGTTTGTTCTGGGCACAGAACCTTCATACCGTTGGCGCGCCTACACCACCGAACTCCTGGTCCACGCCGAAGCGCTGAAGGTGGACTCGGTCATTCTTGTGGGGGCGCTGCTGGCCGACGTTCCGCACAGCCGGCCTATTCCTGTAAGCACCACCACGGAAGACAGTTCACTGCGGGAACGGTTGAACCTGGAGGCCTCCCAATACGAGGGGCCCGTGGGCATTGTGGGTGTGCTGGCCGAGTTTGCCATGCTGGCAGGGCTGCCAACGGTTTCATTGTGGGCAGCAGTCCCCCACTACGTCGCACAACCGCCCTCGCCCAAAGCCCAACTGGCCATCCTTCACAAGATCGAGGACCTGCTCCAGGTTCCCTTGGACAGCCAAGCCCTGGCGGAAGAGTCCGAGGCCTGGGAACGCGGAGTAGACGAACTTGCCACCGAAGATCCTGAGATTGCCGCGTACGTGCGCCAATTGGAGGAGGCCAAAGACACAGCGGACCTCCCGGAAGCATCGGGCGAATCCATTGCCCGGGAATTCGAGCGGTATTTGAAGCGGCGCGGTAAGGACCGGCCCTAAAGCTCCACGCCGAGCAGCGCGTCGATGGCATCGCCCATAAGTGCGGCGTCCAGCGCAGACACCGGGGAGTTGTTCTTCAATGCCTCATCAGCCCAGCGATCGACGGCGGCAATGGCTCCGGGAGCGTTGAGGTCATTGGCCAGCTCCAGGCGCATGGCGGCGACGAGTGTTGCGGCCGAACCGGCAGGGGCGGCGTCGCGGGCATTGCGCCACCGGGCGAGCCGGTCCTTTGCTGCCGCAAAGTCCTCATCGGTCCAGGACCAGTCCGAGCGGTAGTGGTGGGCGAGGATTGCAAGGCGAATGGCCGCTGGTTCTTCTCCGGCGGCGCGGAGCTTGGAGACAAGTACCAGGTTGCCCTTGGACTTGCTCATCTTTTCCCCGTCGAGGCCCACCATGCCGGCGTGGGCATAGTGTCGGGCGAGCGGAACGCCCGCCAGCGAGTAGGCGTGTCCTGCTCCCATTTCGTGGTGGGGAAAGATGAGGTCCGAGCCGCCACCCTGCACGGTGAATGGTGCGGGGAGATACTTCTGGGCGATGACCGTACATTCGATGTGCCACCCGGGACGGCCGTCGCCCAAGGTGGCCCCCGGCCAGCTGGGTTCTCCTTCGCGTGCTACCCGCCAGAGCAAGGGGTCGAGCGCCTGGCGTTTGCCTGCCCTGTCCGGATCGCCCCCGCGCTCTGCAAAAAGGGCAAGCATTTCCGCTTCGCCGAGACCTGAAACGTCGCCCAGAGTCCATGCGTCCGTGGCGTCGGATCGTTTGCCGGCCATTTCGACGTCGTAGTAGACATCGCCGTCGGGCTCCCCATCAGTACCTTGTACGCGGTAGGCGACGCCGTCCGCAATAAGCCGCTCGATCGCCGGCACAATATCCGGAATGGCTTCGACTGCGCCGATGTAGTGATTGGGGGCAAGGACGTTCAGGGCGTCCATATCGGTGTGGAACAGTTCAATCTGGCTCTGCGCCAGGTCGCGCCAATCCACGCCGGTGGCGGTGGCGCGTTCAAGCAGCGGGTCGTCGATGTCCGTAACGTTTTGAACGTAGTCCACCCGGATCCTGGCATCGCGCCACGCCCTGTTGAGGAGGTCGAAGGCTACATAGCTGGCGGCGTGGCCCATGTGCGTCGCGTCGTACGGCGTAATGCCGCAGACGTACATCGATTGTTCCGGCTGCGGCTCTATCTCCACGACGCGGCCGAGGGCGGTGTCGAAGAGGCGTAGTTGCGGCATGCTGCCGGGCAGCTCAGGAACAGGGCGGGAAGTCCACGATTTCACGACTCAACCTTAGTGCTACGCGCTGATCACATTGAAACCGAGCAGGACATACAAGGCCAGGCCAAGAAGGATGCGGTACCAGACAAAGAGCCTGTAACTGCGTGTGGAGACGAACTTCAGGAACCAGCCGATGATCACGTAGCCCACCACGAAAGCGATGACTGTGGCCAGTGCCGTCTCCGGAAGGCCGTAGGGACCGGCGAGCCCCTCCTTGGAAACTGTTTTGTAGAGCTGGTAGAGGCCGCTGCCGAAAACCGCCGGAATGGCGAGGAGGAACGAGTAGCGGGCCGCAGCTTCACGCGTGTACCCCATCAGCAGCCCGGCAGTGATGGTTCCGCCGGAACGCGAAACGCCCGGAATAAGGGCCATCGCCTGGGCAAGGCCGTACAGAATGCCGTGCTTATAGCTGAGCTGTGTGAGATCCCGTTCCTGGCAGCCAATGGCGTCGGCAACTGCCAGGATCATGCCGAAGACAATGAGCATGGTGGCAACTATCCACATGCTTCGCAGGACCGACTCGATCTGGTCCTGGAACAACAAGCCGAGCACGATGATGGGGAGGCTGCCCAGGATTACCAGCCATCCCATTCGGGCGTCCGGATCGTTTCGTGGGACTTTCCCACTCAGGGACCTGAACCAGGCCCCGATGATCCGCACGAGGTCGCGCCAGAAATAGACAATGACCGCCGTTTCCGTACCCAGTTGGATAATGGCCGTAAAGGCGGCTCCGGGATCGGCTGCATTCGGAAGGAATGAGCCCACGATCCGCAAGTGGGCGCTTGAGGAGATCGGGAGGAATTCGGTGAGGCCTTGCACCAGGCCCAACAAGGCTGCTTCTATCCAGTTCACGTGAATAGACCCTACGTCATGAAGACTGGGAACTCCCCGTAAGCTATCAGCATGCAGCAGCGTTATGTCGGGAACAGCGGGTTCCGTGTCTCCTCTTTGTCCCTCGGAACAATGTCCTGGGCGCAGGAGACGGATGAGCAGGACGCTGCGGAGTTGCTTCACGCTTTCGTGGACGCAGGCGGCACCGTCATCGACACCGCTGCGTCGTATGCCCAGGGCCAGGCTGAGGCCATGCTTGGCTCCATGTTGGGTGATGTCGTATCCCGTTCGGAAGTCGTGATCTCAACCAAAGCCGGTGTTTCGTCGTCGGAATCCAGGCGCAGCATCAACGCATCACGCGGTGCCCTGCTCTCGGCCTTGGACGCAAGCCTGGCAAGGCTTGGAACCGACTATCTCGATATCTGGTTCGTTCAGGAGTGGGACCCGAATGTTCCCTTGGACGAGACTCTGTCAGCGCTGGAGCTCGCACAGAGGTCAGGACGTGCCCGCTATGTGGGAATTTCCAATTACAACGGGTGGCAGACAGCCAAAGCGGCGGCAGTGGCTGGTTTCACGCTTGTAGCCAACCAGTCCGAATATTCCCTGGTGCAGCGAAAGCCGGAGGAAGAGCTCATTCCTGCCGTGGAGGATGCCGGTCTCGGCCTGATGGCTTGGGCTCCCCTGGGCCGTGGTGTCTTGAGCGGAAAGTACCGGGGCCAGATTCCCGCGGATTCCCGTGCCGCGCAGAGCAGGCTTGCTGCCTATGTGGAGACATACCTTGAACCGAAGGCATCACGGGTAGTGGAGGCCGTCGCCATGGCCGGCCGGGGGCTGGGACGATCGCCCCTGGACGTGTCGCTGAGTTGGTTGCTTTCCCGTCCCGGCGTTGCCACGGCGATAGTGGGAGCCCGGAACGCCGTCCAGCTCAAGGAATTGCTGGATGCCAAGTTGACGGTTCTCCCGGCCGAGATTGCGCGTGCCCTGGAAGACGTCTCGGCGGCATAGCCCCCGAGGTCCTTACTGGCGGTCGAGGATGTCCAACAAGTAGCTGCCGTAGCCACTCTTGGCGAGCTTGGAAGCCTGCTGGCGGAGTTCTTCGTCGTTCAGGTATCCCATTCGCCAGGCCACCTCCTCCGGCGCTCCGATCTTCAGGCCCTGCCGGTTCTCGGTGGTGCGGACGTAGTTTGACGCATCGTTGAGGTCGCTGAAGGTTCCCGTATCCAGCCAGGCGGTCCCGCGGGGGAATTTCTGTACGTGGAGCCTGCCTAGCTCCATGTATTGCCGGTTGATGTCCGTGATCTCCAGCTCCCCTCGAGGGGAAGGTTGGAGGTTTTTTGCCATGGCGACGACGTCATTGTCATAGAAGTACAGTCCCGGGACCGCATAGTTGCTTTTTGGGGACGTGGGCTTTTCTTCGATGGAGACGGCCAGACCATCGTCATCGAATTCCACGACGCCGTAAGCACTCGGGTCCTTGACCCAGTAACCAAATATGGCGCCGCCTTCGACGTCGGCGTACTTGCGGAATTGGTTACCCATTCCGGGACCGTTGAAGATGTTATCCCCCAGGATGAGCGCTACTTTGCCATTGCCAATGTGCTGCTCCCCCAGGATGAATGCCTGGGCCAGGCCATCCGGTGTCGGCTGCAGTGCATAGCTGAGGTTTATCCCAAATTGGGATCCATCCCCCAGGAGATTCTCGAACTGAGGGGCATCAGTCGGTGTGGTGATGATCAGGATGTCACGGATTCCAGCCAGCATCAGCGTGCACAGGGGGTAGTAAATCATTGGTTTGTCGAAGACCGGGACCAATTGCTTACTGATGCCAAGCGTAATGGGATGAAGCCTGGAACCTGTGCCGCCGGCAAGAATTATCCCGCGCATATTTGCTGTCCCTCCCGCTGCACTTAGCCGTAATTGACGGCTACGCTATGGCCATGCAGAGAATCCTTGTCACCGGCGGGGCCGGATTCATTGGATGCAACTTTGTCCACTACATCATGGAGCACACTGTGCTCCATGTCACGGTCCTGGACAAACTCACCTACGCCGGCAACGAAGAGTCTTTGGCCGGATTGCCGGCTGGTCGCCTGGACTTCGTCCGGGGAGATATCTGTGATGCCGCACTGGTGGACACGCTGGTGGCCGATACGGACGCCGTGGTCCATTTCGCCGCTGAATCGCATAACGACAACTCGCTCGAAGATCCCAGGCCGTTTATCGATACGAATCTGGTAGGGACATTCACCCTGATCGAGGCAGCACGCCGTTACGGCACGCGGTTCCATCACATTTCCACGGACGAGGTCTACGGCGACCTCGCACTGGACGATCCGGACCGGTTCACGGAGGGCTCTGTGTACCGGCCCACCAGCCCCTACTCAGCCACAAAAGCGGGATCGGACATGTTGGTGCGCGCATGGATCCGTTCCTTCGGGCTGCAGGCAACCATCAGTAATTGTTCGAACAATTACGGGCCGTTCCAGCATGTGGAGAAGTTCATCCCCCGGCAGATCACAAATATTCTGGACCAGACCCGTCCGCGTCTTTACGGCGAGGGCAGGAACGTGCGGGACTGGATCCATGTTGAAGACCACTCATCGGCTGTCCTCGCGATTCTGGAGCGGGGACGGATCGGTGAAACGTACTTGGTCGGGGCTGACGGTGAACATTCCAATCGGGAAGTGGTGGAATTGCTGCTTTCCATGGATGGCCAGTCGCCGGATGCCTACGATCTCGTGACGGACCGGCCGGGCCACGATCTGCGGTATGCGATCGACTCCAGCAAATTGAGGACGGAACTTGGGTGGGCCCCCCGCTACAAGGATTTCAACGCGGGGCTGGCCGACACCTTGCGCTGGTACGTGGAGAACGAGGACTGGTGGCGACCCCAAAAAGCCGTGACCGAAAACAAGTACGCCGAACAGGGCCATTAGCCTCATGGAACCGGCAGACCAGCTAAGATCCAGACCCACGCCGATCCCCGGACTGGTCCTTTTCGATCTTCCGGTCCATGGCGACAACCGTGGCTGGTTCAAGGAGAACTGGCACCGCGAAAAGATGGCGGCCTTGGGACTCCCGGATTTTGGGCCTGTGCAGAACAACATCTCCTTCAACGCCCTCCGTGGAACAACCCGCGGTATCCACGCCGAACCATGGGACAAGTTTATTTCGCTCGCATCGGGGCGGATTTTTGGTGCCTGGGTGGACCTTCGTGAGGGCCCGACTTTCGGTAAGGTCTTCCACACAGAGATGTCCCCCAGAGAAGCCATCTTTGTTCCCCGGGGCGTGGGCAACGCCTTCCAGACGCTCGAGGACAATACTGCATACTCGTACTTGGTTAACGATCACTGGAGCGCCGCGGCCCAGTCTGAATACACCTTCCTTAACCTTGCCGACGAAGACGTCGCCATACCCTGGCCGATCCCACTGGAACAGGCCATCCTGTCTCCGCAGGACCGCAGCCACCCCCGGTTGGCGGCAGTCGCGCCCATGCAGGGCCGGCGCACGTTGGTCCTTGGTGCGGACGGACAGTTGGGCAAGGCCCTTAGACAGGAGTTCGACGACGACCTGACGGTGGATTTCGTCGGGCGAACGCAGTTCGATATCTCCACAGAGGATTCCTATCTCGGCACCGATTGGCGGAAGTACTCCACCATCATCAATGCTGCAGCCTTTACGGGAGTCGACGCGGCGGAGACAGCGGAAGGCCGTACGGCTGCCTGGCGCATCAACGCGTCCGCAGTGTCCAGGTTGGCCAGGACCGCCGTCGAACATTCACTGACTCTTGTCCATGTCTCCAGCGACTACGTTTTCGACGGTACGGCCGCCGTGCACATGGAGGAGGAGACGCCCACTCCCCTGGGTGTCTACGGGCAAAGTAAAGCTGCAGGGGACGCTGCTGTCGCTT
Organism: Paenarthrobacter sp. 2TAF44; assembly: GCF_052114885.1. Classification (NCBI taxonomy): domain Bacteria; kingdom Bacillati; phylum Actinomycetota; class Actinomycetes; order Micrococcales; family Micrococcaceae; genus Paenarthrobacter; species Paenarthrobacter sp. 2TAF44. The sequence goes on from NZ_JBFRFP010000013.1 coordinate 168,111, forward strand.
CCGTGCCGAGGCATTACATTGTGCGGAGCAGCTGGGTGGTGGGCGAAGGCCGCAACTTTGTACGCACCATGGCCGGGTTGGCCGCCCAAGGCGTCTCACCCGCCGTCGTCGATGACCAGTGGGGACGGCTTAGCTTCTCAGAGGACATCGCAGGCTTTATCCGGCACTTGCTTCAGAGCGGTGCGCCCTATGGCACCTACAACTTCAGCAACAGCGGCGAACCGCAATCCTGGGCGGACATCGCCAGGGAGGTTTACCGGCTTTGCGGGGCCGATCCCACTCAGGTTGGATCCGTGAGAACGGCCGACTACGCCAAGCCCGGAATGGCGCCTCGTCCGCGCAGCAGCGTCCTGGACCTGTCCAAGATGATGGCCATCGGGTTTAATCCGCCGGACGCCACCCAGCGTTTGGCTGAGTACCTTGAGGCGGAGGTCTAGCGGAGTCCGGCGAAACGGCCTAAAGTGGGCCTAACGGCAGCCTCAAGCAGGGGCCGGGAGACACCTCAAGTGAACATGTTGTAGAGGCGGCAGTTGTCCGCCAGCCACGATCCAAGCAGTGCAGCAGCCTTGGATCGTGGGCCACATGGTTGTGCCTTGAGCTGGACCCGAGCCCGGAGCCGAAAATGCTGCTTCCCAAAATTACGTCCGTCGGTGACGTTGCGCACCTGACAGTTCCCCGCCTCCGCCCGTTCGGCAGACTTAACGGCGGCCGTCTCCTTTTTCAGCCTCCCACGGGCGAGATTGACGCTGGGCCGGGCACCGCTGAAGGGACCTGGGTTTGCCTGGGTGGGGTCCCCGTGAAACTGACGCAGCTCAATGATGCACTGCAGGAAATTGTGGATCGCGCAGCCTCCGCTGAGGCCACCCCCATGGGCGTATGCTCAGCAAATCTTGACCACATCCGCCATTTCGGCGCAGGAAGCCGGTGGATGGGCACGCTGGACCAGCCAGCGTCCATTCAGTGGCTGACCTTGATTGACGGTGCACCCTTGGCGACGCAAGCCCGTCGCCTCACGGCCAGGGCGTGGCCCAGGCTTGCTGGCAGCGACCTGATCGAGCACCTGCTGGATTCGGCCTCGCAACGGGGCCTGAGGGTTGGCTTCCTGGGCGGCTCAGAGGAGACGCAACAGCTCATCCGGACGAGATTCGCTGTTGAGCGCCCGGAGCTGGAGGTCGCCGGATGGTGGGCGCCTGGCCGGCCAACGCTTGGGGACGACACGGCTTCCCGCCAGCTCGCAGCCCATATTTCGGAGACAACACCTGACATCCTTGTTGTCGGTCTGGGCAAACCCCGCCAGGAACTATGGATATCCGAGTACGGCCATTTGACCGGGGCCAAGGTCCTCCTGGCCTTTGGGGCGGTTGTGGACTTCCTGGCCGGACATATTCGCCGTGCGCCTTCCTGGGTGAGCTCGCACAGTCTTGAATGGGCGTGGCGCCTGATGTTGGAACCGCGCCGGTTGGCCCGCCGGTACTTGGTGGAAGGACCGGAGGCCTACGTGAAATTGCGCACGGCCAGCAGTCGTGACATTGAGGCGAGCACTACGGAGGCCGCCCGGCCATCCATCGCTGCAAGGTCCGTCCCGGGGCCCGTGCCCAGCCGGGCTCCGGGATCGTTTGTGCCGGTGACCGACAGGGCCGACGTCGCTGTGATTGTTGTCACCTACAATAATGCGGACGACGTCGGGCCGCTTGTCGCGGGCCTGCGGAAGGAAGCGACGAATCAATCGATCAAAGTGGTCGTGGCAGATAACTCCCCTGATGAAAGCACCCTCCTTCAACTTTCGCACCATCCCGACGTCACAGCAGTTCGAACAGGTGGAAACCTCGGCTATGCCGGCGGTATCAACGCGGCGGTGTCGGCGGCCGGCGACGCCGGAAGCTACCTCGTCCTAAATCCAGACCTGCGCGTCGAACCAGGCGCAGTCGCCGCCATGCTCAAGCGGATGAATGAGCAAGGGGCGGGCATGGTGGTGCCGGTCCTGCTGGACGATGACGGCAGTATCTACCCTTCGTTGCGTCGTGAGCCGGGCGTCCTGCGAGCGCTGGGTGACGCTGCGTTGGGCAGTCATGTGAAGGCCAGGCCTGGATGGTTGTCGGAGATGGACTTTGATCCGGAGAGTTACCTGCACGGGCATCGCGTTGATTGGGCTACGGGTGCGGCTCTCCTAATCAGTGCGGGGGCAGCGACGGCGGTGGGTGCCTGGGACGAGCAGTTCTTTCTGTATTCGGAAGAAACGGATTATTGCCACCGGGTGAGAGATGCGGGTTTTTCCATCTGGTTTGAGCCCGCGGCCCGGATGTGGCACGAAGGTGGGGGGTCGGGCACGTCGCCGCAGCTGACTGCGTTGATGTCCGTCAATCGGGTTCGCTATGCAGCTAAGTATCTTGGGCGTGGCCGGGCGCTGGCTTTCCGGGGTGTGGTCCTGGCCGCGGAAGTTGCCCGCTTGAATAAGCCCGGGCATCGGGTTGCGGCGTGGGCGGTGCTAAGTCAACGGCGTTGGGACTCGCTCCCCCACGCTACTCGGACCTCGACCACAGTTATGCCATGACTGCTGCTTCACATCCCTCCGGTGCAGTCATTATCCCGGCGCATAACGAGGCCCGTGTTATCGGCAGAACGCTTGATGCGTTGAGGGAGGTCATTGCGTGGGGCACTGTTGATGTTGTGGTGGCCTGTAATGGGTGCGTGGACGCCACAGAGGCTATTGCGTCCAGGTGTGAAGGTGTCCGCGTCCTTCACGTGACTGAGGCGTCCAAGACCGAGGCGTTGAACGCTGCCGACCAGGCGACGCTGCGTTGGCCGCGGCTGTATTTGGACGCCGATATTGAGGTCCCTGCTTCGGCGCTGCGTGTGGTCTTTGCGGCGCTGGAGAATACCGGGTTGCTGGCTGCCCGTCCTGCCTTTCGATATGACACCCGAGGCGCTTCGGCGCTGGTCAGGGCCTACTACCGCGCCCGTAGCCGCATCCCGGGTAACGCCCAGAGGCTTTGGGGTGCCGGTGCGTATGCGCTGAGCTATTCAGGGCATGAGCGGCTGGGTACGTTTCCTGCCCTTACAGGTGATGACTACTATGTGGACCGGCTGTTCTCTGCCCGGGAGAAGGCGGTCCTGCCCACCGAGCCTGTGGTTGTCCGGACGCCGCGGACGTGTGCCGCATTGTTGTCTGTCCTGAGGCGTACGTACCGGGGAAACGCGCAGCAGGATCGCATGTCCGGAGGTGCTTCCGCTGTGCGGACCATACGTGAGTTGATCGCCTCCGTCAGGGGGCCGCTGAGTGCTTTTGATGCCGCGGTCTACGTCGTGTTCGCTGGTGCGGGCCGCCGTCGTCCGCTGTCCTCCGGCAATATGGTGACTGCCTGGGAGCGGGACGAGACCAGCCGTTAGTCAGAAGCCGCAACTGCCGCCGCCTTCAATGCTGTAAAGGTGGACCGCGTTGCCGTCGGCGAAGGTATCGGTGAAGGTTCCCTTCACCATGGGGATGGTGCGGTTTTCGTCGATGACGACGGCGGTGCTGCCGCCGCATTTCACCGCGAAAGTTGCTGCTCCGCCGGTGTTCTTGTTCGCTCCGGCAAAGATATAGAGCTTGCTGTTGTGGAGTTTAGTGGCGAGGTCCACGGGGCCGCTGGCTGTGGTGGCGCCGTCGAGAAAGGGTGCATTGAGGATGGGTGCGAGGTCGTGGATTTGCTTATTGACGGCAGTCACTGTGGATTGTGCTTCGCCCGGGCAGTCACGCAGCACATGCTGGGTCACGCAGTCTCCGCCGAAACTGTGGTTGAAGTAGATGATCCCGCGGGCTCCGTGGATGAGGCTGCTCCAGACTGCTGCTCGAATTTGCGGTCCGCTGATGGTTGTCGCCTGCGGCGAGTCCTCAAAGGGATGTCCGACTTCTACGAAAGCCCAGACGGGTGCTTTCCCCTCAGTGAGTTTTCGGATGCGTTCAACTGTCCACCCATAGTTTGCTGCCAGTCGGCATTCGGATTCCGTCAGGTCGTTCGTCGAGCCGTTGATTGCCCCGCCCTCTGTTTTGGCGCAGATGTTGGGGTCAGTGAACCAGTAGGTGTCCGCTGATACGAGATTCTGGGTTCCGTTGATGAAAGCCCGTGATTGTTCGTCGGAGAGCCAGAACGTTATCCCTTTGCCATAGTTCGCGTAGATCATTGATCCTGGTGGTGCGGCGGCGCGTAACTGGTTCTGGACTGTGTAGCCGCATTTGGATTGTTCCGGGACGCAAATAGGTCCTTCGCCCGGGTACTTACCGGTCCATGGAGCGTCTCCTGCACCAGCCCACATGTCCACTTCGTCGCCTAAGGCATAGCCTGATGCCTGGGCTGCTGCGAACGTCGGAATTGCGTACATTCCGGAAGCCCGGACGAGGTCGAGGTCGGAATCTGTGGTTAAGACAACGTAGGTGTTCAGTCCCTCAGCGCGGTCCTTTGCCACGTAGTCCTTTTCCAAAGCGCTTTCGAACCAAACGCCGACTGGGAAGAAATGTGGTTCCGTGGGTAAGGCATTCGTGAATGGCGAGTAGAAGTCAAGGCCGCCGTCGACATCGCGAACATCAATTCCAGGCATAGGGGTCGAGGTGCTGTGCGGCGTTTGGATGCTGGGAGCGGGTGCAGTGATCGGGCCTGGGATAGGCGCGCCGCTGACCATCGCGGTTGTCGCCAGAAGGCACAACGCGGCAAGGGCGCCGAACCTGGCGATTGTTCTCCGCTTCATGGCTAGCGCCTTTCTGGCCTGCCATCGAGCGGCCGCGTCGCTCCGTCGCCGGTGCTTTGTCGTGCCAAGCGCCACAGTGCACCAGCGATTCCCAGCATGAAGAACAAGAGGCTGGCTGCCATGGGGAACGACAGTCCGTCAAAGAACGCGAATGTCACGGCGATCGCGGTTATTGAGGCGAGAACGGCCTGACTGATCTGGCGCATTTGTGCATCGGTCGACAGCTTCCGTGCACGCCAGGCGCCAACGATGGCACAAAGAATCAGCCCTGTGAATGCTGCCAATCCAGCGAATCCCAGTTCCACCAGAATGCCGAGGAATTGATTGTCCACGATGACGTAGTCCGGGAGGAACGTCCCGAACCCACGTCCGACGACGGGGTTGTTTGCCAGCATGCCAAAAGCTGTTGCGTATGCGCTGGTCCTCGAACTGATGCTCGGGTCTGCGGTGCCCACCGTGAAAAGCCCGCGGAGGGTGCCAAGCATCCCGGGAGTCACCAGATACATTCCCGCCGCGAGCACGATGCCGAGCAGCAGCGCACCACGCCGAACCTTCTTGGGCCAGGACGGTATCAGGGCAAGCACAGCGACGCCGAACGCCATCAGTGCCGAGCGTGAGACGGATAGCACAGCTGCTGCAGAGATTGCCGCCACGGGCAGCCATCGCAGGATCCAGCCTTTGGCCCGGTCAGTAACGGCGAGCGCTATGGCGATGGGAAGGGAGGCAGCGAGCACCACTCCGTACTCCAAGGGGTGGCTGGCCATTCCGGCCGCACGAATGAATCCGCCCCTGGATTGCACGCCGGTCAATTCCGAGGCGGCGCTGAAGCCTGGAATGCTGATCCAGTCCACAAGGGATGATCCGGTGGCGAATTGCATCAATCCCAGGACAGCAGTCGCTGTCCCGACCATGACGAGGCTTCGCAGCACTTTGATCAGTGTTTGGCGGCTGGCCAGTCCGTCATTGATGAGAAGGAAGATGCCGGCCCAGCTGGCCAAACGGATGAGGCCGCTGTCTGCGGGGCTGGCCTCCGGATCAGGAACACCGTGCAGCATTGCCAATGAATAGCTGGTCAAGGCGGCGGCGAGAAAGACCACCATGGCGGTACGGACTGTTTGGACGCCTGCGCGCGTTGGCGTGGTCCGTTGCAACTGATAAAGCAGCCACCAAGCCAGGGCCAGGAGTCCGCACAGCGTGGTTGGCCGGCCTACGGAACCCAAGGCTGTAATGGTCAGATTTGACGGAATAAAGCACGTAGCCACCAAGTAAACGATGACAAACCAGGAAACGTCCCTGCGCTCCGGGGGGTTCGCGGTGCTGAGGATGCCGGGATCCTTGGTGTTCTCATAGGAGGGATGCATGGACTGTCCCCTCTACTGGCGTGATCCGGTTGTGCTTCCCTGCGGGTTTGATCCGGTTACGCTTCCGTCGCACCAAAACGCGATCAGCGTAAAGGGTTGCTACTGATGTTAGGGCCAAAGACAGCCCTGCCCACGCTACAGCGCCCTTCATGCGGGTCACGGGGGTTCCGCCGCCGAAGATGACCTCGGCTTTTGACGGCGTGGTCTGCGTGGATATACGGTCGGCCTTTACGGATGCCTCGTTCTGCAGTTGGATCGTTGCGTCGTTGATACGGTCAAGAATGCCTGCCAGAACCTGGTTCACCCTTTCGGCGCTCGTGTCCACCACCTGAACTTTGAGCACGGGTTGGCTGAAGGTCTTGTTCCATTGACCACCGCTGGCGGGGAGTGTCACTGAGAACCCCTGTTGAACGCCGGCGCCATATAGGGTCCCCCTGGTCAGGGCCAGGTCCACCGACGGAGCTTCCTGGTTGACACGGCGCTTGACCATGTCGGCGAATTCAGTCAAGGTCATGGCGCTGCCACCCGAGATCCAGTAGGCCGGTTCGCGTTCGGGGGCCAGGAAAGTGACGTCAGCTTCGGTCCAAAAGACGGGCTCCGAGGAACGGATCGCGCCAAGGGCAGCCAGGCCTACCGCCAGTCCGAAGGCCACAATGTACCATCGGCGCAGAAGTATCCCCAGGAAAGTTGACGCAGTCATGGCTAGCTTGACCCGGAGGACAGTGGCAGGACGCCATGGATCTCTTCATCGGTTTCCTTGGCGTCGTGGGAAGTGTGCCTGCTCCGGGATCCCCCGGGGCGGATCTCGGAGGGGGCGGTCACGGCCTCTTTTGCCAGCATCGTCGGGCTGTGGACAGTGGCATGTTCGGCGGTGTCACGGCCCTCAAAGGGAGAAGCGTCGCCCTCCGGCAAGGTATCTTTCCTTGCTGCTTGCTTCTTGCGGGCCTTGGTCATCAGGAGTCCGTCCACCAGGACAGACAGGAGCAATGTGAGTGCCAGCCCCCCAGCCCCGGCAATGAGGACCAACTGCGTGCGGGCCTTCACCTCGGGAACGGCTTGCCGGTCCACGAGAAGACTCATCGTGGTGATCCTGGCCGGCACCGCGACGTTCAGGGTTTCCTGCATTTCGTTGAGTGAGCGGGGAGTTTCGTCCATCACCGCCTTCAGCAGTGCCATGGTCTCTTCGGGGTTGTCCGCAGTGGCAGTAATGATCAGAATCGCGCCACTGGTGCCGCGGTCGGGCTCGGCGATGTAGGTGGCGGATCCGAAGTTGGCCAGAAGCCGTTCCTTCACAGGCTGCGACGTGATTTTGCGGATCAGGATGTCAAGGGCCTCGCTCATTCCGCCCAAATAGAGGTAAGGATTCCCGGCCTCGCCGATGCTTTGGCTCGACGGCATGAGGACCAGGCTTGCTTGGGACTTGTATTTTTCCGGGGCCGTGGTTTGGATGGCCATGCACAGCAGCCCCGTAACGAGGATGCCTGCAACCACCAGATACCAGCGCCGGACAACACTCGTTAGAACAGTTCGCAGCTGCATCATGTGCTCCCAATATGACGGGGAGCGCGTTGACTGACCCGCTCCGTGGTTTGTTGCACACCCAAAAGGGAAAGCAGGCTTTCTGCCCTTACATCCCATGTGTGCTCCTGTGCTGAGGCTTGGATTCCCCGTTGCTGCTCACACGTCAGCACTGTCTCAAGGCCTGATCGCACAAGTTCCACAAAATCCTGCGACGTCGTGGCTATCTTTACGAACTCGGAGCTAATCCACCGCGTGGCCGGAAGGTCAGTGGCGACCACAGGTATTCCGAAGGCAAGATATTCGAGGGTCTTGAGGGGAAAACTTGACCGGTTAAATTCCGAATCCGTGTAAGGGGTAAGGCCCAGGGCAGCCGTACCCAGTACCCTGGCAACCTCTTCAGGGGGTACCTCGCCACGCCAGTCAACATTCGGCCGGGACAAGAATTCATCAAGGCTCCTCCGGGCGGACCGTTCTCGTTCTGTCCTCGGACCCAAGACGATAATGGGAAGTCGTGTCCTGCCCAGATCACCAAGGGTGGCAAAGTCCAAACGTTCATTAAGCTGGCCGATCAACACAGCGACCGGTTGGCGGACAGTTCCGGGTTCGGCTGGAACGGGGGGCCTGCAACCATTTGGCAGGAACTTCACCTTCCGGCCTGAGAATTCAGAAGCTTTATGTGCCAGTCCGGGCGACACCGCTGTGACGACATCGGCCGCAGCCATGTTGGTGCGAAGGACCCGTTCCAGGTGGGGGCGGGATAATCCCATGAGCTTCGCTGAGGCAAGCCAATCATCGGTCAGATGAAGAAGCCGGGGCGCGGATAGTCCTCGGGGGAACTGAATCAAGGGCGATGTATTCACCACTCCTGCAATGCCGTCGCCCACCTTCTTCGCTGCCGACTGCAGGGTCCACCGGGCGATGGCCTCTGTGGAGCGTCGTACCAGGGGCCGGCTGAAGCCGGGCAGGGCGGGGACGCGCAACCTGCCCACTGTGGGGGCCACGGTCTCAGCCATGCCACAAAAGCTGCGTACCGCGTGACGACGCACGTTCCCATCCCTGGCAACTGAGACCGGTTGATCGACCCAGATAACCTTCGTGCGGGCGCTCAGCGCCTCCGCCAGCAGCCTGTCTGTCCCGGGCACTCCATCCCATTGCGCTCCAGAGATATACATGATGGTGCCGCTCATGCCTTCACCGCCGCGGCTAGCTTCGATTCAGCGGCCGTCATAGCGACAGGACGGGCATTGAAATCGTCCCTGGGCAGCCGTCCCAGCACGCGTTGACCACGTCGCTTCCCCACATAGCCGCAGTAGCGGATCATTGCGGCCACCTCAGGTGCCATGGTCGAAGTCAGACCATGGCGGGAAGCCGCGAAACGCTGGTAAAGGAGATCCTGACGTCGCCCCGCAGAGTCCAGGGAGTACCGCTCTTCAACGATTTGCCGGCCAAAGGACCCCAAGCCGCGACGAAGCTGATCATCGTCCATGAGTTGCCTCAGGATAGCGGCCAAAGCGATTTGTCCTTCTCCGGCTGTGCCGGGACCGAATCCGTACCACCCTTGCCACAGAAACGATGGTAGTGACTCCGATGTCAAGAGTTCCCAAAAGCCTCTCTCGCCTTGCACCACAAGGGGCTTTCCAAAGGACAAACCCCGCAGCGCTGAGCCACCCATGCCTAGTACGACATCAGCAACGGCATAGGCAGGGCGGGGATCGGAAAGTTGACCTGTAAGGGTCACAGTGTCCCGACCGGTGGCTGCGTTGATAAGGGCAGCCCTGGCAGCGACTTCTGCCCTCGCCGGGCCGGTTCCCGCGATGATCAGGCGAACGGGCCCCTCAACGGACAGCATCCGCACAGCATCCATGGCGCAGATGATGCCCTCCAGCTTCAATTCGTGCGCCAGACGGGTAACGCACACAACATTCAGGAAACCGTCAGTCAAGGCGAACTTACGCCTGAATGCTCTCAACCCCGGCGTGGCGGAAACTTGGTTGGCGAGAATATCCACCGGTGGTTCCATAACGTGCACGTCCCGCCTGCCCCGGGAAGCCTCCCAGTGCCGGATTTGTTCTGTACCAACCATCAACGGCATGGATTTTGGTATGAACGGAGCCACAGCCATGGACATCACCGTGGCCACAGAAGTGGTGCCGCGGACCAGTTTGGAGGCAACCAAACACTCCAACGCTGGTGGCCACTCGTATCCGTGGAGGATATCCACTCGGCGCTCGCGGACGGTGCGGACCAATGCGTGGATGACAGCCGGCGAGGGTCGTTTCCCGGGGGCCGGTGCTTCCACGTATTCCAAACCCAGTTCCACTGCCTTCTGCGCGAGCGGCCCCTGCTGTCCAAAGAGCACGACGTCATGGCCCAGGCGCTGAACGGCGGCGCCCAACTCCATAGCATTCAACTGGCTCCCTCCCACGCGGAGGTCATGGGGATAAACAAGGATCCTCATACCAGAGACACCTCCTGGCCCCGGCCCCAGAGCCTGACACCGGCAAGATCGTGCCGGGCCAGGGCCAGGGTTGCTGCCAGCGCCAAAACACCAACACCTGTGGATGCCAAAACAGCTTCAAGGGGTGAACGTATGAACTGGCTCAACAGCATGGACGCAAGCCCCGCGCCGGCAGCAACACAAGCCGGGCGGAGCAGGCGGACAGCCATAGCCCTAAGAGGAACCTTTGCCCGCCGCATTGCCTTCAGGTACAAAGGTGAGGTCACTGCAGCAGCTACGGCAACAGGTGCCGCAGCCAAACCCGGCATCCCACCAAAAAGGGCACCGGCTATCAAAGATGGAACCAAAGCTCCCAGCGCAACCAGTTGGACAGTGAAGATCGATACTGACAATCCCAGAATCACGAGGTAGTCGTAAATCAACTCGTGCAGCACGCGAAAGGCAGTCAGCGGGGCGAGCCAGATAAGGGCCACGCCAGCAGGAGCCCACGCATCTCCATAGACCAGCGTCACCAGTGGGACTGCACAACCCATCATGACGGCACACGTTGGCAAGAGGACTGCTGCAAGCGCCCCGGTCAGCGACAACAGGGCCGAACTCATGTCTTCGGGTTTGTCCTGCAAACGGGCAAAAGTCGCCGGTGCCACGCTGCGAAGCGGCTGGGACAGCAAACTCGACGGCCATCCAGCCATATTGAACGCCATGACATAGAGACCCAGAGCAACAGAGCCGAGCATTCTTCCCGCAATGAGCTGGTCAACGTAGCCCACAGCAAAGACCACTGCGCTCGCGCCGGCCAGAGGTAACCCAAATGCCAACAGCTGTTTCGCTGACCTCCGCGAGAACCCAAAACGATACGGTAACGGTGAATAGACCAGGAAGAGAACGGCGGAAACCAGACTGGCCAGCACCCGTCCGATGGCAAGACTCATGGCTCCCATGCCCATGATGACAAGAACCAGGGATACAGCTGCTCCCAGCCATACATTGACCTGATCAATGATCATGCGTTGGCCCTGCTGGAAGTTGCGTTGAAGGAGCGCTGCCGGCGTTGCTACCAATCCGTTAAGCACGATGCAAAATGCCAGCGCCCTGACTACATCTGTGGCGGCTTCGTTGCCCATGGCGCTAGTGAAATAGGGAGCCAACACGAAGGAACCAGCAAAAAGAATGAGGCTGCATGCAGTGGAGATTGTGGTCACCGTGCCGGCAATAGCCTTCGGGTCACCCGGCCAACGCACGATTGCCAGGCTTACCCCCAACTCGTTGAAGCTCAGCACCGCTACGAGTGCTACAAACGCCACCGCATACGTTCCGAATTCCTCAGGGCCAAGCAGCCGCGCCAGCGCTATCCCGATACCGATTGTGCCCAGACGTGTGACGAACGCGTTGACAACGCTGATCACAAACGCCTTGGACGGTGTGGGTTTGGATTTAGTGGGCACAGGGCTCGGGAGGGTCACAAGGCATCCTCCAGCTCAGGAGAAAATCCGCGGCGGATAACGCGTGCCGGCACCCCGGCCCAGGTCTCTTCTTCAGGAACATCAGTAAGCACGGCCGCTCCCATACCGATGGTTGCGCCGGCGCCGACGGTGCGGCGCTCGCGGACGCTGGCGTTCATGCCGATGTAGGCTGCGCGGCCGATGTGGACGTTCCCGCCGAGGGATACGCCTGCGGCAAGGGTGGCGAAGTCGCTGACGACGTCGTCGTGGGTGAGCGTGACGCCGGGCATGGCTACTACGTGGCTTCCCACTGTGACGGAGGCCGTCATGGTGACGTTCGCCAGGAGAATGCTGCCAAGGCCGATCCTGCATCCCTCCGGCGGATGTACAGATGAGTCGATCGCCGTTGCGTAGCGGTCTTCCGCAAGGCCCAGGGTGCGTAACCGCATGACGACGCTTTCGCGTCCTCGGCCCGATCCAATACAGACCAGCAGCATGGCGTGTGGGAAGGTCAGAGCATCGCGGATGGGGCCCAGTACGTGGGCGCCGTCCACGACGCGCCCGAGTTTGTCCTCGTCGTCGTCCAGGATTCCGATGACGTCGTATTGTCCGGTGTTGCGGACCATGGCCAGGACCTCGCGGGCGAGTCCGCTGGCGGCGATGAGGAGGAGCTCGGTCATCTTCCCTGTCCTGCCGCGCGAAGCACTGAGTCGATGACCCGGACCTGGTCACCCAGGGTGAGTTGGTGGTACAGAGGCAGGATCAATGTGTGGTCTGTCAACCATTCAGTTGCTGCCAGCGAAACCGCTCCCTTGGCTGTCCGGGCGTAGGCAGGTTGCCGGTGTGCGGCCATGATGCCGCGCCGTGCCGATATTCCGTCCTCGGCCAGGCGGGTCATCAGGGCATCCCTTCCCATAGGGAAGGCGTCGCCTACTTCCAGCCAGCAGGACTGGAAGTTTCCGGTTCCGTATCCGGGGTCGTCCACTAAACGGAGGCCTTCGACGCCCGCAAAGGCCTGGGCGTAGTTGGCGGCCAGTTCGCGCCTGCGTTGCACTGCTTGGCGCAGCCGGCCGAGTTGGACGATTCCGACGGCGGCCTGAAGGTCGGTCATGCGGTAGTTGAAACCTACTTCGAGATATTCCTCGGCCGGGGCAAGGATGCTGGCATGACGGTCCGCGGCTGAGACGCTCATTGCGTGTTCGCGGAGCCGGCGGGACCGGTCTGCGAGGTCCTGCCGCGGCGTGGACAGCATCCCGCCCTCGCCTGTGGTGAGGATCTTACGGGGGTGGAAGGACCAAGCCACCAGCTCGGCGCCCGCTCCTACCGGACGGCCGCGGTAACGGGAACCGATGCCGCAGGCTGCGTCTTCCACCACGATGATGTCTAGGGGGTCGCACAGGGCCCGGATGGGATCGAGATCCACGGGTACTCCGCCTTGGTCCACGGCTATGACGGCCCGTGTAGCAGGCGTCAACGCGGCGGCAATCGTTTCAGCGGTGACACAACCTGTTAGTACGTCGACGTCGGCAAAGACCACCCGGGCCCCTACATAACTGGGGGCGTTTGCCGTGGCAATGAAGGAGAAGGAGGGAACAACGACGTCGTCTCCCGGACCAACCCGGGCCACGGCGAGTGCCAGGTGCAGGGCTGAGGTGCAGCTGGAAACCGCGACGGCGAAAGCAGCCTGTTGCTCCATGGCGAAGGCTTCCTCGAACTGCTTGACTTTGGGGCCTTGCGCCACCCAACCGGAAGCGATGACCTCTGCCACTGCTTGGGCTTCTTCTTCCCCAAGCCACGGTTTCATCACGTCGATGCGTGCCAGGGAAGTTTCGGAGGTGGTCATCGTGCACCTACTGAGGGTGTTTCGGGCCGGGCCAGCTGCCGGGAGGCTGCGATTTCTTCACGGAGGGGACGCCACCACGTGACGAGTGTGCGGAGTCCATCTTCAAGTTCTATTGCGGCTTCAAAACCAAGGTCCCGTTTGGCGGCGGTGACGTCTGCGAGTCGGCGAGCGACGCCGTTGACTGCGCGTTCAGGTCCGTGGTCAAGGTGCAGCGGGGATTGCATGACCCGGAGCAGTGTTTGTGCGAGTTCGGCCAGGCTGGTTTCGATGCCGCTGGCCACGTTATAGACACCCTCTCGGACATCGCTTGCGGCTGCGAGGATGTTGGCCCTTGCGACGTCGGCGGTGTGGATGAAGTCCATTGTCTGGTGGCCGCTGCCGAAGATCAGGGGCGGAACGCCGTCGACTATCCGCTCCATCCATCGGACAAGTACCTCCGTATAGAGGCCGTGGACGTCCATGCGGGGTCCGTACACGTTGAAGTACCTCAGGAGGACGTAGTCCAGGCCGGACATGGCCCGGAAGCTCCTCGCCATTCCCTCATTGAACGATTTCGCGGCCCCATAAAAGGTGTCGTTGTTGTGGTGGTGGTGCCTCTCGGTGGTGGGGAATTCTTCTGCCATTCCATAGACCGAGGCGCTTGACGCCGCGATGACCTTTTCCACGTTGTGCTCAACGGCGGCTTCGAACACGTTGAAGGTTCCGTCCACCAGGACCTCAAGAGCCAACCGTGGTTCCTCGGCGCATTGGGTGATGCGGATCGCAGCCTGATGGAAAACCAGATCTTTGCCCCTGGTGACGTCGTGGATCAGGTCCCGGTCCCGCAGGTCACCTTCCACCAGCTGTACGAGTCCGGTAGCCAGCGCATCGTTGAGGTTGGCCCGGCGCCCCCTGACGAGGTTGTCCAGGACGTCCACGTGCGCCGCGCCGGCGTCGACCAGTTGGTCAACCAGGGTGGATCCGATGGTTCCGGCGCCTCCGGTGACCAGGACGTTGGCGCCGAGCAGCTTCTTCACTGTGCGACCTGGAGAGCGACCTCGTTGCCGGCAACGATGGTTGACTGGCCGTCTGTTCCAAGGCTTTGGGTGACGGCTTCCAGGACTGAGAGGACCCTGAGTCCGGATTCGCCGCTGGTGCGCGGCATCGTGTGGTTCCGGATGGATCCGGCCAGCTCGGCGACGACCTGGCCCAACGGTTCGCGTTCCTGCAACGCCGGTGACCAGGTATCGCCGAGGCGATAGGAGATGGCCGAGTTCTTTTTGTCCGCCGCTGACCGTGGCTGCTGTTCCAGGCTGACGCCGCGATCATAGACGCTGAGGCGTTGTTGGGGGTTCAGGTCGTCCCAGACGAGCGTCCGCTTTGAGCCGCCAATGATCATCTGTCGGATTTTGGTGGGACTGAGCCAGTTCACGTGGATATGCACCATGGCGTCGTTTGGCAGGCCGAAGGTCAGGTGGCCTACACAGTCGCGGCCCGTACCCAGGGGATCTGCGCCGTGTGCAGAGATCTCGGTGGGATGCAGGCCTCCTGGCAGGACGAAATCCAGGATCGAGAGATCGTGGGGTGCAAGATCCCAGAAGACATTGACGTCCGGTTGGACAAGTCCGAGGTTGATGCGCACGGAGTCGACATACAAGATGTCGCCCAACGCCCCACTGGAGACGAGCTCCTGGATCTTCAAAACCGCCGGAGTAAAACAATAGGTATGGTCTGCCATGAGGACCAGGCCGCGGGCCTTGGCTTCCTCCACCATTTCCAGGCCCTTGGCGCGGCTATCCGCGAGTGGCTTCTCGACGAGAACGTGCATGCCGGCCCGCAACGCGGTCATCACTACTCCGTGATGCGTGTGCGCCGGGGTCGCGACGGCGACGGCGTCCAGGTTGTACGTGTCCAGAAGTTCGTCCAAGGACTCGACGACGGCGACGCCGCCTACCGTTTCAGCCAGCCGAAGTCCGCGCTCCACGTCAAGATCGCAAATTGCCACCAGTTCCCAATCCGGGCTGGCTTTGAGGTTCCTGGCGAGGTTCGGGCCCCAATATCCCGCTCCGACCACGGCGATCCGTAACTTCGGGGTCATCCCGTGGCCGTTAAGGTGGCCTGATGGAATAGTTCCTATGCTCATTTTCCACTCGGATTCTGTGTTGGATAGCTCGGTTCTTTCTCAGGTAATGCTTTTGGGGCTGCTCGACGTGTCTCGGATCAGCCAGTACGTTCCAGCCAGCCCATCAGTAGGCACCGGAGGGCTGGATCATGGCCCGGAAGGTCCGCCACATGATCATCAGGTCGCCCGCTATCGACCAGTTTTCGACGTAGTAGAGGTCCAGCCGGACAGCTTCATCCCAGGGAAGGTCCGATCGTCCATTGATCTGCCACAAGCCCGTAATTCCAGGTTTGATGAGCAGCCGGCGATGGGTATGCCTTTCGTAACCACTGACTTCGCGCAGGAGCGGCGGACGGGGGCCCACCAGGCTCATGTTCCCGGCCAGCACATTCCAGAACTGGGGTAGCTCGTCCAAGGAGTACTTGCGCATCCAATGGCCGCATTTGGTGACGCGGGGATCCTCGCGCATCTTGAAGAGGACACCGGCGCCCTGGTCTTTTCCGCTGAGTTCTTCCAGCCGCGCTTCGGCGTCAACCACCATCGAACGGAACTTCAGCATCTGGAAGGTGGTGCCTCGCCTGCCAATCCGTTCCTGCCGGAAGAGCACTGGGCCGGGGCTGTCCAACCTGACAATCAGCGCCAAAACAGCCAGCAGTGGCGCCAAGCAAAGCAACGCAGCAGCCGAGACCACAACGTCCAGGAGGCGTTTGAGTGTGTGTTTGCCACCGGAGTAGTGCGGAATATCCACATGCATCAAGGGCAGGCCCTCAACGGGGCGCCAGTGGATGCGCGGGCCGGCCACGTTGGTCAACGTTGCTGCCAGTACCAGTTCGGCGGCATCTTCTTCCAAGCGCCAGCCCAACTCCTGGATGAACTGGTTGCCGCCAGGGACCGGACCGGCAACGATCACCGCGTTGGCGCCCGTCTGACGCACAGTGTGGGCAATGCCGTAAATCGATGACAACACGGGAACCCGCACGTTATCCACCACCAGGACGGCACCCCGCCGCGCCCCTGGAAGGCATGCCCCCAGTATGTTGTACGCGGCACCGGACTTCCGGTTGATTTGCTTGATGACGTATCTGACGTCCTGTGGCTCCCCCACCACAATGGCACGGGACAGGCACCGGCCGCGTGACTTTTCGCGCGTCAGCCAGCGGCGGAACATCCACCGGTTGCCTGTCAGGGCCACTAAGCCGACGGGCAGGGACACCAGGACGAAGGAGCTTGCTGACTCCAGCCGGACAACGACTGCCACGAGCCCCAGGAAGCCGAAAACGCGCAGGCTTGCCGACAGGACACGCTTGTACTCTTCGGCCCCAACCCCAAGTACTTTCGGATCCCGTGTCCGGTAGACCTCCAGTGCGCCCAGCCAGGCAATGCCAAGTATGAAACCGAGCATGAGGTGCCGCTCATATCCCGCGCCGCCTGGCGCAACGGCAAGACCGTCAGTGTTTAGAAAGAATCCGGATGTGACTGCTGCCCCTACCAGGGCGCTGTCTGCCCAGCGAAGACCGTTGGTGAGCGCCTTGGTCCAGCCGGCCCCTTCGTACCGGTCTGACCGATCGGCCAAAGAGGAGGAGTTGCGGGCTTTGCGGTGGGTGACTGGCGGCTTGAGGTCCAGGGTGACATCTGCCCTCAACGCCGCCAGTCCCGCCTTTTCAGCCCGTTGTGCAGCAACGGACTTGTCAATCCAGGGAGACGCCGGCGGATTGACATCGACAACACCAGGTTTCGCGGTGAACGCCGCGCCCAAGGAAAAGTCGTGCGGACCCTGAGGGGCCGCCACCTTGCCCGAACGCAAGACTGGAACTTTTACCATGTCAGCCTTCTTCGCAGACCTGCCGTTGCCTACATCCCAGTGAAGCGGCGGCTGTCAGGAGGCGCACCAGTAGTCGGTACTCAACTTTGCGCAGGTTTACCCATGGCTCCTACGTGCCAGTACCTAGCCGGATGAGGCAGGACTACGTGCTCTAAGCCTCACTGCAGCACCGAAAACCGCTACATTTCGGGCTGGAAACAGGACAAACAGGTCGCGAAACGACACAAGAAACCGGCCACCGCCGGTGACCGGTTAGTTGCCGCCTATTGAAAGTTCCTAGTCCTCCAGGCTTTCGAGGTCTTCGTCCAGGATCTCGTCATCGTCCTCTTCCTCGTCATCAAACACCTGCAGCGGAGTAACCTCGGAATATGCCTCGTACAAGGCGTCTTCGTAAACCTCGAAGGCATCTGCGACGGCGAAGAACGCCGCCTCGACGTTGGGGTCACCCTCGCCCCGACGGGCGGAAGCGGCGGCCAAGTGCTCTTCCAGGGCAGCAGTCAGTGACTGAAGCGCGACACGCGGATCGATGCTCATGACTTCACGTTAGCCCGAAAAGGACGAAAATGGAGAGGGATGAAGGAACAATTTCGAGGCAGCTCCGAAGAGCGCCAACGTGACTATGCACGTCAGTACGAGTACCTCGTACTGACGGTAGGACCTGACGATTCACTGCCCGAAGCCCGGCGACGGCTTGCTGAGCACTCGGAGTACGGGAAGTGGGAGTTGGAACGCAGCCGGCTGTACCTGGGCGGCGGCAGACGCTTCTGGTTGCGCCGAAAAGTCTATTCCGTTCAGCGCACGGTTTAGTCAGCTGTCCACGTGCCTCAGCTGTCGAGACTTTAGCTGTCCAGGGGCCCCAGCCAGGCGTTCGCCACGGTGTTGTGCGCCGATTCGTCGTTAGATGGATGGAAAATTCCAGCGAGTACGTCCCGGTAGAGGCGTTCCAGTTCCGAGCCGCGGAAGTAGCTGGATCCTCCCGTGACCCTGATCGCCAGATCCACCACGTAGCGGGCATTTTCCGTGGCCCGCGACTTGAGTCCAACAAGCTTGGGGAACCACTGGGGTCCATGGTCCACCAGATTGTCGACGTCGCGCGCTACTGCCGACAACTGGGGATAGATACCGTCCATGGCCAGGGCCGCGTCAGCAACTTTCCAGCGAATGTCCGGGTCCTGGGCGAAACTGCGTCCGCCGTGCTTCGCCGAGACCCGTCGTTTGACACTTTCAACGCCCAGCATGAAGGCGCGCTCCGCCAATCCCGTGTAGACGGCCGCCAACAAGGTCTCAAAGCAGGCAAAGATGGCGAAGATCAGCAGGTTCTGGTTGGGGCCGACAGGCAGTTTACGGAAGATCCGCTCCGAAGGAACCGCCGCTCCCTTCAACAGTGTGGTGTTCGAGGCACTGGCCCGCATGCCCAGGGTGTCCCAATCGTTAAGGGTCTCGTGCCCGGGTTCATCACGATGGATGAAGCCGAAAACCAATTCGCCCTCTCCGTCCCTGCCCTCCGCGTCCTTGCCGAACGTTCCCAGGCGGGTCCAACCACGGGACAGGCTCGTAAAGATCTTCCGTCCGGTGAAGCGATAACCTCCGTCAGGCAGCGGCTCCGCAACGGTAGTGGAATCGAACAGCATTGAATCGTTGCCCGCTTCCGAAATCCCGAAAGCGAACACTTCCCCCTTGCCGGCTTCCTTCAACACGAAGTCCAGCGAGTCGTCTCCCCTGGCGGCCATGACATGCGCGACGCCGGTCCACACCAAGTGCATGTTGATTGCCAACGCTGTGGCCGGGGCGGCCGTGGCGAGGCGCTGCTGCAACGCAGCCACCGATTCGAGGCCAAGTCCCATACCGCCGTCGGCAACTGGCACGAACAGTTTCAGGTAACCGGCGGCTGCCAGTTCTTCAAGGTCTTCGTGGAAGAAGAGGTTATTTTGGTCATAACCGGCCGCCCGCCCGCGTAGCCGTTCCAACAGTGCATCCGGAAGGATTTCCTCTGGAGTCATCGCGAACCTGCCCTCCCGAATCTTGCTTTCTTAGTAGCTGCTCAGCAGCCTGTTGAGGACGCGCGCGCCGAACTGCAGGGACTCCGCAGGTACCCGCTCGTCCACCCCGTGGAACATGCCCGTGAAGTCCAACTCGTCCGGCAGCATCAGTGGAGCAAAGCCATAACCGGTGATGCCGATCTTGCTCAAGGACTTGTTGTCGGTACCTCCGGAGAGAGTGTAGGGAAGCACTTTGGCGCCCGGGTCCTCCGAGTGCAAGGCGTCGATCATGGAGTCCACCAGGTTGCCGGCGAACGGCACCTCCAAGGAGACGTCCTTGTTGACGTAGCTGATCTCAATGCCGTCCCCAGCGAGTTCCTTGATGGTCTCGAACACCAGTTCCTGCTGGCCGGGCAACGTGCGGCAATCCACGAAGGCCTCCGCCGATTCCGGGATGACATTGTGCTTGTAGCCCGAGCGGAGCAGGGTGGGGTTGGAGGTATTTTGCAGCGTCGCACCAACAAAGCGGGCAACGGTGCCAAGCTCCTTGAGAAGGATGTCCGGGTTGTCCGCATCGAATTCGACGCCGGTGAGTTCAGTCACGCCGTCCAGGAACTGCCTGGTGGTGGGAGTGAGTTCCACAGGCCACTTGTATTCGCCGATTCTGGTGACTGCGGCCGCGAGCCTGGTGATCGCGTTGTCTGTATTGATCTGCGAGCCGTGGCCTGCCCGTCCATGGGCAACCAGGCGCAACCAGGACAGCCCCTTTTCTGCAGTTTGAAGCAGGTAGGTCCGCTGGCCACCGATAGTCGCGGAGAATCCACCCACTTCGGAGATAGCCTCGGTGGCCCCATCGAACAATTCTCGTCTGTGCTCCACGGCATAGCGGGCGCCATAGGTACCGCCCGCTTCCTCGTCTGCGAAGAAGGCAAAAATGATGTCCCGCTTGGGCTTGCGGCCAGTCCTGGCGAAGTCCCGCATCACTGACAGGATCATGGCATCCATGTCCTTCATGTCCACGGCACCGCGGCCCCAGATCAGTCCATCCTTCAGCTCACCACTGAAGGGGTCAACGCTCCACTGATCCTTCAGGGCCGGCACAACGTCCAGGTGTCCGTGGACCACCAGCGCGTCGGCTGAGGGGTCCTCCCCCGCCATGCGCGTGACGACGTTGGCGCGTCCCGGTGCGGACTCGAAAATCTCGGCCTCAAGACCCACTTCCGTGATCAGGCCAGCCGTGTACTCCGCAGCAGCGCGTTCGCCCGGTCCGGTGTCGTCGCCGAAGTTGGAGGAGTCGATACGGATGAGCTCCTGGCAGATCCGGACAACTTCATCTTCGGGGCGGATGACAGACATGGAAATTCTCCTTGCGTTGGCTGGGCTGCAGGTGCCGGCGACGCGCACTGCGGACCCCGCAGTTCTACCGTCCCGTGTTCCACCAGCCTACTCACCGGAAGCGCCGTCGGTTGAGCAATTCCGGGCATCGCCACGGGTTGAAAGCTTGCACCCGGTCCTCACCAGCATCGATTTTTTAGTTGCTTCAAACCGTGTTAGAGTTTTTCTCGCTGCTTCGGAGGAAAGTGAAGCACCGGAAGGTGCAGAATGGCTTCTCTGAACACCACCTGCGCGGGTGGCGGAATGGCAGACGCGCTAGCTTGAGGTGCTAGTCCTCGAAAGGGGGTGGGGGTTCAAGTCCCCCTCCGCGCACAAAGAAGGCCCCGGGAAACCGGGGTTTTTTTGTGCCCTCAGCCACCCTGGGTGACGCTTGTCCGATCATTCATACCGTTTGCTAAGCCAACGGCCAGCCCCTCCATGACTCCTGGGCCACCCGTTTGATCTGTCCGGCCGGAAACCATTCCACGTGATAGTCCCGCCGATCATCCATCCACTCCACCAGGCCATAGGTACGGGTGTACTTGATCGCACGTCCGTACACCTCACCAACACGGACAAGCGGTTGGGCACCCTGCTTGAGCTCCATGATCTTGCCATCGTCAGGTTTGGGGTGGTTTGCCTCCGCCTCGGTCTGCAGCATCATGCGGGCAAAGGCTTTGGAGTCTTGCTTGGGTCTCATGGACTAAGAATAGAACATATATTCGAATACGACTGAGTGCATGCACAAAGTCATGGCCTCTCAGTCAGGTCCTCGCAGAATTCAGCAGGTTCCTACAAGGGCGCCACGCCGCCCCTGAAATGACGCCGACCGCTGCGTGGGTTCCACGCCACGTAGTACGAACGCTGCCAAGCCCCGGTTTCCGACTGGATGGTGGAGATGTCAAGCGCCACCCGGGCCGGAAGGAACACAGGCGCTTCAAACGCCACGTCCCAAGTGAAGGCATCCGACTTGACCGCACCGACGTCTGCCAACGCCCGGGAGGCAAGGTACATGCCGTGGGCAATGGACCCTCTCAGACCCAAGGCTTTGGCCGATAGAACGCTCAGGTGGATGGGGTTGAAGTCGCCGGAGACGGCGGCATAGTTACGGCCGATGTCCAGGTCGAGTTGCCACAGGGCCGTAGGGTCCGGCGGAGAAAAGCCGCCATTATCACCGGAGCCACTTGAGTTTCCTGGCTTGTCGATGCCAGGCAGGAAGACCCCTTTCGCAAGGTAAGTGGAAATTCCCCGCCACAGCAGCGCGCCTGACGAACTCGAGCGGACTTCGGCGATGACATCGACTTGCGTCCCCGCCCGATGACCCGACAGGTTCTCCGACCATGACCGGATGTCCAAGGCTTCTGTGAACTGGATGGGAACCCGCTGTTCCACATGGTTCCTGAGGTGGATCATCCCGAGCAATGGCAAGGGAAAGTCATCCCGGTTCATGACACTCATTGACACCGGAAACGCAAGCGCGTGGACGAAACCTGCTGGCAGGATGTCACTGGCGGTCTCCCCCAGAAGGTGCTGGTAGGCGGTGAGATTGGCGACGTCCGCCTGGACTCCCTTGACCTCGTGGCTAGCGGCAGGCAGTGTCGCCTGCCCCGTCGATGACCCCAGGACCCGCCGTCGAGCGGCAGTTGCCGCGGCATTCATGTAGAGCTTGGACAGCGACGGCAGCTCCCCAAGGATGACGGGCTGGGGTTTGCTCATGCTCCCACCATTTGCTGCCCGCACACGCGAAGGACTTCGCCCGAGATTCCTCCCGCGGCATCGCTCGCCAGGAAAGCGATGGCTTCGGCTACGTCCTGGGGCTGGCCACCCTGTCTGAGGGAATTGACCCTTCGCGCTGCTTCCCGGATGGCGAACGGCATCCGGGCCGTCATCTCTGTTTCAATAAACCCTGGCGCAACGGCGTTGATCGTCCCCCCGAAGGACTCCATGAGCGGCGCTGTTGAGCGCACCATTCCGATCACGCCGCCCTTGGACGCGGCATAGTTGGTCTGGCCTCGATTACCCGCAATCCCGCTGGTGGATGCCACCGAAACGATGCGCGGCTTGTCCTTGAAGTGCTCCGATGCCAGGAGGGTCCCGTTGATCCTCAATTGCGCAGCGATGTTGACGGCGATGACAGACTGCCAGCGTCCCTCATCCATGTTGGCCAGGAGCCTGTCGCGGGTGATGCCAGCGTTGTGGACTACGATGTCGAGCCGGCCATGGCGTTCCACTGCGTGGTCGATGATCCGGTGACCGGCGTCGTCGCGGGTGATGTCCAGCTGGAGCGCGGTTCCATGGACCTCGTTGGCGACCGCCGCCAAATGGTCGCCTGTTGCAGGAATATCCACCAGCACAACTTTCGCGCCATCACGGTGGAGCGTACGGGCGATCGCCGCTCCAATGCCCCGCGCTGCACCGGTGACAACGGCAACTTTTCCGGCAAGGGGTTTGTCGGCGTCGAAGGGGAGGCTGCCGGAGGACGAACTGATCGTCAGGAATTGGCCATCCACGTAGGCGGAGCGGCCGGAAAGGAAGAATCGGAGCGCCCCCAGCGTGGATGGGCTGGTGGTGGCTAAGTCCTCGTCAAGAAGAATGCCGTTCGCCGTGGCTCCAGCACGCAATTCCTTGGCCAGTGAACGCAGAAGGCCATCGATGCCCTGCCGGGCGGCGGCCGAAGCGGGCGCAGGTGCCGACCTGGCCGTCCTTGAGACGGTAATGACGCGTCCATTGGGTGCGAGGTCCCGCAAGGAAGCGCCAATTGTCAGGACTGGCTTGCCCAGATCTTCCGGGTGCTGCACGGCGTCGAGGACAACAATGATGGCCCCGAGCTTTTCCTTGGGCAACGCATGACGGCGGATGTCCAGGCCCCAACCAAGAAGCGTGGTGGCGAGGTCATCTGCGCCCAGGCTGTCGCCGTTAACCAGCACCGGCCCCATAATGAGCGGTGCGCCTGGCTGGTGTCGACGCAGCTCAACAGGCTGTGGCAGGCCCAGCCTTTTGGCGACGTCCTTGCCCAGTCCTTTGCTGACGATTTTGGTGTACTTGTCTGTCATCACGCTCCCCTAGGCTGCTTCCAGAATGGCAACAACGCCCTGCCCGCCGGCGGCGCACACGGAAATCAGGCCACGTGCCGGCCTTCCGTCCACGCTCCCCTTGTCATGGAGCATCTTTGCCAGCGAAGCCACAATCCTGCCACCGGTTGCGGCGAATGGGTGGCCGGCAGCGAGCGAGGAACCGTTGATGTTGAGCTTGGCGCGGTCCACCTTTCCCAAAGCGCCGTCCAGCCCCAACCGCGTTCGTCCGAAGTCCTCGTCTTCCCAGGCAGCCAAGGTGCTGAGGACGGTTCCGGCGAAGGCCTCGTGAATTTCGAAGAAGTCGAAGTCCTCCAGAGTCAGCCCATGGCGGGCCAGGAGGCGCGGTACGGCAAAGACCGGCGCCATCAGAAGTCCGTCCTTGCCGTGGACGAAGTCGACGGCGGCCGCCTCACCATCCAGGACGGTGGCGAGTTTGGGCAGGCCCCGGCTGTCCGCCCACTCTTGGGTGGCAAGCAGCACGGTTGCCGCACCGTCGGTCAGTGGCGTCGAATTGCCGGCCGTCATCGTGGCCTTGGATCCCAGGTTCTTGCCAAAGACAGGCTTCAACGTGGAGAGCTTCTCCAATGTGGTGTCCGCCCGCAGATTGGAGTCCCGGTTCAGGCCCCGGTAGGGAGTGATGAGGTCGTCGAAGAAGCCCCGTTCGTAGGCGGCGGCGAGGTTGCGGTGGCTGTTGAACGCGAGTTCATCCTGTGCCTCCCGACTGATCTTCCACTGTGCCGTGGTGAGGGCCTGGTGTTCGCCCATGGAGAGGCCGGTACGTGGTTCGCCGGTGTTGGGAGCATCCGGGGCCAGATCCTTTGGACGGATACGGGCCAGGATCTTCAGCTTCTGGACGGAGGTCTTGGCACGGTTGAGGTCCAGCAGGATCTCCCGCAGCCCCTCGCTGACAGCAATCGGGGCATCGGACGCGGAGTCAACACCACCGGCGATCGCGGAATCGATCTGGCCAAGCTTGATCTTGTTGGCAAGCCCAAGCACGGTTTCCAGTCCCGTTGCACATGCCTGTTGAAGGTCGTATGCAGGTGTCTCTGGAGATAGCGCCGAACCCAGTACCGCCTCCCGGGTGAGGTTGAAGTCCCGTGAATGCTTCAGCACCGCCCCAGCTGCTACTTCACCGATCCGCTCGTCCTGCAACCCGAAGCGGGCGATCAGTCCATCCAGCGCAGCAGTAAGCATGTCCTGGTTGGAGGACTTCAGGTAAGCGCCGCCCGTCCGGGCAAACGGAATCCTGTTGCCTCCAACGATCACGGCAGAACGCGTCCCTTGAATGCCCTTGTTCTGTTCGGCACTCTGCTCTGCGCTTGCGAAGCTGTTTGTACCTGTGTTCGTGCCCGCGGGTCCGTCTGCTGCAGCCATGCTTGACTCCTTCGATGAATACCAGTTACTGATACCCAGCGTACCTGATACGCTGGGTATCGTGAACCGTCGTCGTACAGAATTTCCGCACGCTCCTGCCTCTTCCCGCGCTGGCGCTGTTGATACCGCAGCGGAGTCCGGCAGTGCCGTCCCGGATCCTGCCGTAGATGGGCGTGCTGCCAGGTGGCAGAGCCATCGCGAGGAGCGTCGGCGCGAGCTCATCAAGGCAGCACGCAGGGCTGTGCACGCCTTGGGCAGCGAGGCGTCCATGGAAGACATCGCCGGTGCCGCGGGCACCTCAAAGTCGGTCTACTACCGCTATTTCGGCGATAAGGCAGGCCTTCAACAGGCGATGGGAGAAGTGGTGCTGGGGCAAATGCAGCGCCGCATGAAAGAAGCGGCCCAATTGGCGCAGACGCCACGTGAAGGGCTCTACGCCATGGTCTCGGCCTACCTGCAAATGGCGGAATCCAGCCCCAACGTGTATGCGTTCATCACCCGGCTGACGCCCGGGGAAGCTTCCTCACAGGATGCCATTGCGGCGTCGGGTGCGCTGGGAAACTTCTTCGAACAAATCACGGACATGATCGCCACACCCATGCGGCAGTACCTCGGTACAGAGAAAGAGGCTTTGATCGAGTATTGGCCCACTGCAGCCATTGGGCTCGTTCGGAACGCCGGCGAAATGTGGCTTGGAAGCCCTGCCTCCGAGACGAAACCGAATCAGGCAGCCATGGCCGGACACATCACGGACTGGCTGTGCCTG
Organism: Paenarthrobacter sp. 2TAF44; assembly: GCF_052114885.1. Classification (NCBI taxonomy): domain Bacteria; kingdom Bacillati; phylum Actinomycetota; class Actinomycetes; order Micrococcales; family Micrococcaceae; genus Paenarthrobacter; species Paenarthrobacter sp. 2TAF44. The sequence goes on from NZ_JBFRFP010000013.1 coordinate 193,951, forward strand.
GGCATCGCACCCGAACTCAAAACAACAACGTGACATGAGCAACGACCCATCAGTTGTAGGAACCAAAGAAGGAATCAACATGACTGAAGTAGTGGACCGGGCGGCATCAGCCCAACAACCCTCAGGCCGCGAGGATGCGGCCACCCGCAATAGCGCATTCGGCACCAGTGGATCCGGAGGCCGTGACTCTGGCAAGCAGGGTGCGGACCCGGTGGTCGATGTCGCTGCGCTGGGTGAGCAGCTCTTGGGCAAGTGGGCCCACATCCGGCACCAAGCCCGCGAAGTAGCAGGTCATCCCGATGTCCAGAAGATCGAAGGCCTGCATCACACGGAACACCGGGCCCGCGTGTTTGAGCAGTTGAAGTTCCTGGTGGATAACAATGCTGTCCACCGGGCGTTCCCCACGCGCCTGGGTGGCTCCGATGATCACGGCGGCAATATTGCCGGATTCGAAGAGCTCGTCACGGCGGACCCCTCCGTGCAGATCAAGGCTGGCGTTCAATGGGGCCTCTTTGGCTCCGCTGTCATGCACCTTGGTACCCGGGAGCACCACGACAAATGGCTCCCCGGCATCATGAGTCTGGCAATTCCGGGTTGTTTCGCGATGACGGAGACGGGCCACGGCTCCGACGTCGCAAGCATCGCCACCACGGCCACCTATGACGAGGGTAGCCAGGAGTTTGTCATCAACACCCCCTTCCGGGCAGCCTGGAAGGACTACATCGGCAACGCCGCGAACGATGGCTTGGCCGCCGTCGTGTTCGCGCAGCTGGTAACCAAGAACGTTAACCACGGCGTCCACGCCTTCTACGTAGAACTGCGCGACCCTACTACCAAAGAATTCCTGCCAGGCATCGGCGGGGAGGATGACGGCATCAAGGGCGGCCTCAACGGCATCGACAACGGCAGGCTCCATTTCACCGATGTCCGTATCCCCCGCACCAACCTCCTGAACCGCTACGGCGACGTAGCTGTGGATGGTACGTATGCGTCAACCATCGAGAGCCCGGGTCGCCGCTTCTTCACGATGCTCGGAACCTTGGTCCAAGGCCGGGTCTCCTTGGACGGTGCAGCTGTGGCAGCAAGCAAGGTTGCGCTCAAAACAGCCATTCAGTACGCCACTGAGCGCCGTCAGTTCAATGCGTCCTCCCCCACTGATGAGGAAGTCCTGCTGGACTATCAGCGTCACCAGCGGCGCCTGTTCACCCGGCTTGCCACGACGTACGCCGCGAGTTTTGCCCACGAGCAGCTCCTGCAAAAGTTCGACGACGTTTTCTCCGGTGCCCACGACACCGACGCCGACCGCCAGGATCTGGAAACCTTGGCGGCAGCGCTGAAGCCCCTCAGCACCTGGCACGCGCTGGACACCCTGCAGGAATGCCGCGAAGCCTGTGGTGGCGCAGGATTCCTGATCGAGAACCGCTTTGCCTCGTTGCGCGCGGACCTCGACGTTTACGTGACTTTTGAAGGCGACAACACCGTCCTGCTGCAGTTGGTGGCCAAGCGCCTCCTTGCCGACTATGCCAAGGAATTCCGCAGCGCGGACTTCGGCGTGCTTGCACGCTATGTAGTGGACCAGGCCGCGGGTGTCGCCTTGCACAGGACGGGCCTTCGCCAGGTTGCCCAGTTCGTAGCCGACACGGGTTCGGTGCAGAAAGCAGCGCTGGCTTTGCGCGACGAGGAAGGCCAGCGGACCCTGCTGACTGACCGCGTGCAGTCCATGGTGGCCGAAGTAGGTGCTGCGCTGAAGGGGGCCAATAAGTTGCCGCAGCATCAGGCGGCAGCCCTGTTCAACCAGCACCAGCATGAACTCATCGAAGCCGCCCAAGCCCATGCAGAGCTCCTTCAATGGGAAGCCTTCACGGAGGCCCTGGCTGAGGTTTCCGATGAGGGAACCAAGCGGGTCCTCACTTGGCTGCGGGACCTGTTCGGACTGTCGCTCATTGAGAAGCACCTGTCCTGGTATCTCATGAATGGGCGGCTCTCGATGCAACGCGGCCGGACCGTGGGGACCTACATCAACCGGTTGCTGGTCAAGATCCGTCCCCACGCGCTGGACCTCGTGGACGCGTTTGGCTACGGTCCCGAGCACCTGCGCGCAGCCATCGCCACCGGCGCTGAAGCAAGCCGCCAGGATGAGGCCAGCACGCACTTCCGTAAACAGCGGGCCAGCGGCTCCGCACCAGCCGACGAGAAGTCACTACTGGCCCTGAAAGCGTCAAAGTCGCGGTAACAGTACGAGATTTCCCGTCAGTGAACTTTTTAGGAAGTTTCGCCAAACCACGACGGCGCCGTCCCCCGCTCAAGGGGGCGGCGCCGTCGTGGTCTTGACTGCTTTTCCGGACGGGCCGGGCTGAGTTAAGGGTGCTCAGTTAAGAACGGAGCGGTATACCTCAAGGGTGGTTTCAGTGATCGATTCCCACGAGAAATGTTCCTCGGCGCGGCGCCTGCCGGCCATGCCCATCTTGCGGGCGCGCTCTGGATCTGCCACTACCTCGTTCAGGGCTGCAGCGAAGTCGGCCACAAATTTCTGTGGATCCAGCGGCGTCCCGGTACCGTCGGTAACCTGCTCCAAAGGGACCAGCAAGCCGGTTTCGCCATGCTGGACAACCTCTGGAATGCCGCCGGTTGCGCTTGCCACCACAGCGGCGCCGCAAGCCATTGCTTCAAGGTTCACGATGCCCAACGGTTCGTAGATGGAGGGGCAGGCGAATGCGGTGGCATGGCTGAGGACCTGGATGAGTTCCCGGCGCGGCAGCATCCGCTCAATGAGGATCACGCCCTCACGCTTGCTTTGGAGCTCCTCAATGAGGCGTGCTGTTTCAGCTGCCAATTCGGGAGTATCAGCTGCGCCCAGGCAGAGGACCAGTTGAACATCGGCGGGAAGGCTGGACGCTGCGCGCAGCAGGTAGGGGACGCCCTTTTGGCGGGTGTTCCGGCCAACGAACACCACACTTGGCTTGGCGGGATCTATGCCCAGCGCGCGGATGGCGTCGTCCTCTTCGTCCCGTTCCCACAGGGAAACGTCGATGCCGTTGTGGACAACCCTGACCTTGGCCGGGTCAACTTCGGGGTAGCTGCGCAGGATGTCCTGCCGCATTCCATCGGATACGGCGATGATCGCCGCAGCAGCTTCGTAGGCTGTCTTCTCCACCCATGAAGACAACGCGTAGCCGCCGCCGAGCTGTTCGGCCTTCCATGGACGCAACGGCTCCAGGCTGTGGGCGCTCAGTACATGGGGAATGCCATGCAGCAGCGAAGCGAGGTGTCCTGCCATGTTGGCGTACCAGGTGTGCGAGTGGACGAGATCCGCTCCCGCAATGTCCGGAACGATCCGAAGATCCACGCCCAACGTCTGGAGGGCAGCATTGGCATCGCCGAGGTCCTGGGGTGTGGCATAGGAGGCCACGGTGGCCCCATGGTAGTCGGCATCACGTGGGGCGCCAAACGCCCGGACATGAAGATCCACGTGCTTCGCCAGCACACGGCTGAGCTCGGCAACGTGGACACCGGCACCGCCATAAATTTCCGGAGGGAATTCTTTAGTCACAATGTCTATTCGCACGTTACCCAACGTAGTCGTTCCGGCTTATGTGTTCTAGTGTGAAAGGGTCCGGAAAATCGGACTTTTGGGGGCTACGAAGACGTACGGGGAGCTATGACCATGGCGTTGAAGAAAGTATTGGCAATCGTGTTGGCTGGCGGCGAAGGCAATCGCCTCATGCCTTTGACGGCGGATAGGGCCAAGCCAGCAGTTCCGTTCGCCGGGGGCTACAGGCTTATTGACTTTGCACTATCGAATCTGGTCAATTCGGGATATTTGAAAATCGTGGTTCTGACGCAGTATAAATCGCACAGCCTTGACCGACATATCTCCGAGACCTGGCGCATGTCCACACAGTTGGGCCGCTATGTAGCTTCCGTTCCGGCGCAGCAGCGCGTCGGCAAGAGCTGGTTCCTTGGCAGCGCCAACGCCATCTATCAGTCGCTGAACCTCATTCACGACGACGCTCCGGACATCGTGGTTGTGGTCGGCGCAGACCACGTTTACCGCATGGATTTCTCCCAAATGGTGGAACAGCACATTGCCAGTGGCGCGAAGGCTACCGTAGCAGCCGTGCGACAGCCGCTGAACATGGCCAACCAATTCGGTGTGATTGAAGTTGACCAGAACGATCCCCAGAAGATCGGGGCATTCGTGGAGAAGCCGGCCAGCACGCCAGGACTTGCGGCCGATCCCACCCAGTTCCTCGCCTCCATGGGCAACTATGTCTTCAATGCCGACGCCCTCGTTGAGGCGCTTCATGTTGACGCTGAGCGACTGGATACCAAGCACGACATGGGCGGGGACATCATTCCCTACTTCGTGGACAAGGGTGAGGCCGGAGTCTATGACTTCACGCTCAACGACATCCCTGGTGCAACGGAACGTGACCGTACTTACTGGCGGGACGTTGGCACCATCGACTCCTTCTACGACGCCCACGTTGACCTTATCTCCCCCGTTCCCATCTTTAATCTCTACAACTCCGAATGGCCCATCTACACCCGCCAGAGCATTTCCCCTCCCGCCAAGTTTGTCCGCGGTGGAAACAGCACGGTGGGTACCGCCCTGGACTCCATCGTGGCCAGCGGTGTGGTCATCTCAGGCGGGATCGTTGAAGGTTCGGTGCTCTCCAACGACGTCTTCGTGGAGGCGGGGAGCCGTGTCCAGGACTCGGTACTGATGGATAAGGTCCGCGTCGGCGAAGGTGCCGTGATCAAGCGGGCAATCCTGGACAAGAATGTCAAGGTCCCTGCCGGCGCCGCTATCGGACTGGACCCGGCATTGGACAAGGCCCGTGGATATAAGGTCACGGAATCCGGGATCACAGTCCTTGCCAAGGGACAGCTTGTACCTGAACCTGGCGAAGAGGAGCTCGCGTTGTCCGCAGAGTACCGCCGGGGCCTGCCGGAAGCCGTTAAGGCTGCGACGCAGGATGACCCCGATATCCGGGATTCTGCAGAAAAGGTAGCTGCCGGAATCCAGGCCCGGGTAGTAGACGCAGCGTCAAACGGCGCTGGCCGCTAGGCTCCCCTTCATCACCGGTTGCGCTGGTAGAACCCGAGGCAGGCCCCAGGCTCCCAAGGCTGTAAAATCAGGTCAATGAGCTCCACCGATCTGACGCCTGAAGAGATCCAGGCCTGCCTCAAGGTTCTGACCACAATCCACGTCTATGACGAGGAGCACCCGGACTACGTCGCGGTCCGCCGCGCAACGGGCAAAATGTTCAAAGCCGTCAAGCGGCACCGCCGCGTCACCAAGCGGGATCTGATCGCGGAAGCGGACCGTGCAGTCATTGCCCTCACGGCAACAGCTGCACCGGACCGCATTGACGACGAAACCCGCGGCAACAAGCTCGCTCCTTCAGCGACCGGCGAGGTCGCGGGTCACCTGATCCGTTCACGCCCGTGCTACATCTGCAAGCAGCACTACACCCAGGTGGATGCGTTCTACCACCAGCTGTGCCCCGAGTGCGCTGCGTTCAGCCACAGCAAACGCGATGCCCGCACGGACCTCACGGGTCGCAATGCCCTGTTGACCGGTGGCCGCGCCAAGATTGGTATGTACATTGCGCTCCGCCTGCTCAGGGATGGTGCCCACACCACCATCACAACGCGCTTCCCCAAAGACGCGGCACGTCGGTTTGCGGCCATGGAAGACAGCGCGGATTGGCTGCACCGTCTACGGATCGTTGGCATCGACCTCCGTGATCCCGCCCAGGTGATGGCCCTTACGGACTCCCTGAACAAGGCCGGTCCGCTGGATATCATCATCAACAATGCCGCGCAAACCGTGCGGCGGACCGGTAACGCCTACAAACCCTTGGTTGACGCCGAGGACGAGCCCTTGCCGGCGGCATTGGAGGCTTCCAACGGAGGGCCCGAGCTTGTCACGTTCGGCCACGCCCATGACAAGCATCCACTGGCCCTGGCCAGCAGCGTCACCGAACATCCTGTCCTTGCCGGAGACGCGATCACTTCCCTGGCGCTCTCTACAGGCTCGGCGTCTTTGGCCCGGATTGAATCCGGAACGGCTATCGATGCCGGCGGGCTGGTGCCGGACCTCGCCACCATCAACAGCTGGACGCAAGTAGTGGACGAAGTGGATCCGCTCGAAATGCTCGAAGTGCAGCTGTGCAACGTCACAGCTCCGTTCCTGTTGGTCAGCCGCCTCCGCGATGCCATGAAACGCTCAACGGCGAGGCGAAAGTACATCGTGAACGTTTCGGCCATGGAGGGGCAGTTCTCCCGTGCCTACAAGGGTCCGGGGCATCCTCACACCAACATGGCCAAAGCTGCCTTGAACATGATGACGCGCACCAGTGCGCAGGAAATGTTGGATTCCGATGGCATCCTCATGACTGCCGTGGACACCGGTTGGATCACCGATGAACGTCCGCATTACACCAAGGTGCGGCTGATGGAAGAAGGATTCCACGCGCCCTTGGACCTGGTGGACGGTGCTGCCCGCGTGTATGACCCCATCGTGATGGGTGAGAATGGCGAGGACCAGTATGGAGTGTTCCTCAAGGACTACAAGCCCTCCCCCTGGTAGATCAAAAAATCCTCGACTTGTGAACAGATATGGCCCCCAAGTGCTTTCTTGGGGGCCATATCTGTTCATTAACCGCTTATGCGAGGCGGGTGATCTCCACGGAAACGGATAGCCCCGAACCTCCGCCGCCGGACAAAATACCTTTCAGCGGCGGAACATCCCGGTAATCCCGTCCCCTCGCCACGGTCACGTGGTAGTCGCCGGCAGGCTTATGGTTGGTGGGATCCCAGCTTCGCCACTCCCCGTCCCACCACTCCAGCCAGGCGTGGGACTGCCCGGCAACCGTTTCGCCGATGTCAGCGGACGATCGCGGATGGATGTATCCGGAAACGTAGCGCGCTGGAATGCCCCGGCTACGCAATGCACCAATGGCCAAATGGGCAAGGTCCTGGCAGACACCCTGGCGTTGGGTCCACGCCTGCTCGGCATTCGTCGTGACACCCGTGGTGCCCTTCATGTACGTCATCTCGCCGGCCATCCAGGAAAAGACCGCCAAGGCCGCCTCATGGGGGTTCTTACCGTCGACTACCCCTGGGATGATGCCGAGGACTTCCTCGCCCGGACCGCTCAAGCGGGACTGGGGCAGCCAATCGCTGAAATCGTCCTGGACCTTCTCCGAGGCGATGACGTCCCAGCCCACGATGTCGTCCTCGGTTGCCACGCGCTCGGTCCGGTGCACTTCCACCGTGGCCGTTGCAAGGACTTCGAGGCTCTCGTGGGGCATCTGCATATCGAAGGCGGTGACCCGCGTGCCCCAGTAGTCGCGGTACGTGCTGACCGAGGCCTGGTTGGGTGAAACCTTCAGCGAGGACTCCAGGACCACCTGCTGGCCGTCCGTCAACGGAGTCATCCGCGCCTCGTTGTAGGACAACGTCACGCGTCGGTTGTATTTGTACGCCGTCTTGTGGACGATGCTCAGCCGGGTCATGAAACTTCTCCCACCCAGGCGTGCTCATCAGCCTGATTGAAGTACTTACGGGAAATCGCGTCCGAAGCCTGGGTCACGGCCTTCTGCACACGTTCCATATGCTCTGGCAATTCGGACATCAGGTCATCCGTCCGGTGGAACTCAAGGAACGTTCTGGCCTGCCCGACAATCCGACGCGCATCATTGATGAAGCCGACCCGCTGTGCTGAAGGATCCAGCTTTGCCAGGCACTCGTCCGCGTCGCGCAGGGCGTAGACGATCGAGCGCGGGAACAAACGGTCCAGAAGGAGGAACTCGGCTGCGTGCTGGTCGCCAAATGCGGCCCTCCGGGTCCGGATGAAGGACTCATAGGCTCCGGCGCAGCGCAGCATGTTCACCCACGACATTCCCGCGGACTGCACATCCCGCGTGGACAGCATGCGTGCTGTCATGTCGGCACGCTCAAGGGAACGCCCGAGCACCATGAACAGCCAGCTCTCGTCATGGCTGACGGTGGTGTCGGCCAGGCCGCGCACCATGGCGGTCCGCTCAAGGACCCAGTTGCAGAAACGGTAGGTTCCCACGACGTCCTTGCGATGCTGGCTGAGGCCGTAATACGTAGTGTTGAGGCTTTCCCAGAGTGACTGCGAGACGGTCTCCCGCGCCCTGCGCGCATTCTCACGTGCGGCGCCAAGCGAGCCCGCGATGGAGGATGCGCTCTGCTTGTCATAGGCAAGTGCGTGCAGCAACTCCGGCAGGCCGAAGTCTTCGCTTTGTGGTTTTGCGCCCATTACGGCGAGGAGTTCGCGGGCCACACTGCGTTGCTCCTCAAGGGGCAGGTGGTTCAAGCGCTCCAGGTGCACGTCCAGGATCCTGGCAGTGCCGTCGGCCCGCTCCACATAGCGTCCGATCCAGAAAAGTGACTCGGCAATACGGCTCAGCATGAAACTGCGCCTCCTTCGCGTGGTGCTTGTCGAAGTTCAGGGTTTGATCGAGAAGGGATTCCGCTGAGGCCTGCGATCCGGCTCACTGCTGCTGCTCCGTTTGGCGGTCCCGCCAATTGCTTTCCACGGGCCACACAGAAACCTGCTCGCGCACCGTCACGGACTGGCGGGGAATGATCTCGGCAGGCATTTGTGGCGAATTGGCCAACACCCAGGTGTCTTTGGAACCACCGCCCTGGCTGGAATTCACAATCAGGGAACCTTCCTTGAGCGCCACACGCGTCAGGCCGCCGGGAAGGACCCAGACGTCGTCGCCGTCGTTGACCGCAAAGGGGCGGAGGTCCACGTGCCGCGGCCCGAATTTGTCTCCGGAGAGCGTGGGGACAGTGGAGAGCTGAAGAACGGGCTGTGCGATCCAGCCGCGCGGATCTGCAATCACGCGCTTCCGCAAAGCGTCAAGCTCTTCCTTGGAAGCATCCGGACCGATGACCAGGCCCTTGCCGCCCGAACCATCGACGGGCTTGACCACAAGCTCCTCCAAGCGGTCCAGAACATGTTCCCTGGCTTCCTTTTCTTCAAGCCGGAAAGTGTCGACGTTGGCGATGATTGGCTCTTCGTGAAGGTAGTACCGGATCAGGTCAGGCACGTAACTGTACACGAGCTTGTCGTCGGCTACGCCGTTGCCAACGGCGTTGGCGATGGTGACGCCACCAGCGCGGGCGGCGTTGACCAGGCCAGGGCAACCAAGCATGGAATCGGAACGGAACTGCAGCGGATCCAGGAAGTCGTCGTCGATTCGCTTATAGATGACATCCACGCGCTGTTCGCCGGCTGTGGTCCGCATGTACACACGGTTGCCGCGGCAGATCAGGTCCCGGCCTTCCACCAATTCCACGCCCATGAGTCCGGCAAGGAGGGTGTGCTCAAAATAAGCGCTGTTGAACACGCCAGGTGTGAGCACCACAACCGTGGGATCGTCGACGCCGGCCGGTGCGGTCTTGCGCAGCGCTGAGAGGAGCCTGCGGGGGTACTCCTCCACCGGCCGGATGTGTTGTTGGCCAAATGCCTCCGGCAGGCCCTTTGCCATGGCACGGCGGTTCTCCAGTACGTAGCTCACGCCGGAGGGGACCCGGACGTTGTCCTCGAGGACACGGAAGGTACCTTCGGCATCACGGACGACGTCGATGCCTGAGACGTGGACGCGAACACCACCGGAAGGCTCGAAGCCGTGAACCGCACGGTGGAAATGGGCGCTTGTGGTGACGAGTTGCCGGGGAATGACGCCATCAGCCACCACGGCCATCCGGCCATACACATCGTTGAGGAATGCTTCAAGGGCCTTGACCCGCTGCGCCACGCCGCGCTCAAGGACGTCCCACTCATCGGCGGGGATAACGCGCGGGACGATATCCAGCGGGAATGGCCGCTCCTCCCCCGCGTAGTCGAACGTCACACCGCGGTCCAGGAACGTACGTGCCATGGAATCGGCGCGGGCGGTGACATCGGCCAGGGAAAGTTCGCGCAGTGCACCGGAGACCTGACCGTAGGATTTTCTGGCGACGTGGCCGGGAGCGAACATCTCGTCGTAGGCACCGCTGCGCGCAGCGGCCTCGGAATAATCCTGAAATAGGTCAGACATGGGAATTAGACAATCACCTTTTTGAGTCAAGCGCATTTCGCACTGATTGTGTCGCGGTTTCCGGAGACTCCCGGTTCGCCTTTCGGTGCCCCCATCCGGCAGGGTTGAGGCATGCCCTTGAACAGTCTTGCGCCCCACCTGTCCCGGCTGGGGCCGGGGTTGGTCCTGAGTATTGCCGCAACGGGGGTCGCCTTTACCGTCCACACGGTATTTCCGGCATTGGGGGTCATTCCCGTCATGACGCTTGCTGTTGCACTGGGTCTGCTCTCTGCAAATATACCGGGCACTGCTGTCTGGGCGGCGGGGCGCGCCCGGCCAGGCCTGGACTTCGCCGGGAAGCACCTCATGCGTGCCGGAATCGTCCTGCTTGGACTCAAGGTGAGCATGGGCGACGTCCTGGGATTGGGGTGGTTGTCACTGCTTCTGATTGCGGCCGTTGTAGTACTGAGTTTCGCCGGGACATATGGACTCGCGAAGATCCTGCGCCTTCCGGACGAGGCGGCCCTCCTGATCGCCACAGGGTTTTCCATTTGTGGTGCGTCTGCCATCGGTGCCATGGCAGCGGTACGGCGGGTCAAGCATCAGGACACTGTTCTTCCCGTGGCGCTGGTGACATTGTGCGGCACTCTGGCCATTGGAGTACTCCCCCTCCTTATGCACCCCCTGGGCTTGAACCCGGAACAATTCGGAGCCTGGACCGGTGCATCCGTGCATGATGTCGGTCAAGTGGTTGCCACCGCCCAAACTGCGGGGACAGCGGCGCTGGCTGTCGCCGTCGTCGTTAAATTGACGCGAGTGGTGCTTCTGGCGCCCATCGCGGCCGCGGCAGGGCTCCACCGGCGGGCGATGCACGTCCGGCGGCGGTCCAATGGGGTACCAGGTCAATCAGGACAGCACGACGGCGACGGCAGGTTCCCGCCGATTGTCCCTCTGTTTGTCCTCGGCTTCATCGCGATGGTGGGCGTCCGCACCTTGGGGTGGGCGCCACCGGCAGCTCTGGAAGCCGCCGCCGGAGTACAGGACATCCTGCTTGCGACCGCCCTGTTTGGGCTCGGTTCCGCCGTGCGGGTGCGCACCCTGGTTCATACCGGTGGCCGTGCCGTTGCTGTTGCACTGGGATCGTGGCTGCTGATCGCAACGCTGGGCCTGGGCGCCGTATGGATCATGATTAGATAGCTGTGTGTCGAATCACAATCTCTCGCGCGACGAAGCCGCAACACGTTCAGCCCTGATCAAAACCCACAGCTACGAGGTCACCCTCGATGTCCGCGACGCGGCAGATCCCGCAACCGCCGGCTACACGAGCACCAGCACCATCAGGTTTTCAGCCAAGCCCGGTTCAGCTACCTTCCTGGATTTCATCAGTGGCGGAGTGAAGTCCGTGGTCCTGAACGGCAGGGAGCTTGATGTTGACCGTGCCGTGGACCGGGACAGAATCATCCTGGAAGGCCTCGCCACCGAAAACACCGTCACTGTGACCGGGACAGCGCTCTACAGCCGCTCCGGAGAGGGCATGCACCGCTTTGTCGACCCCGCCGATGGCCAGTGCTACCTCTACACCCAGTACGAACCGGCCGACAGTCGCCGCGTCTTCGCCAACTTCGAGCAGCCCGATCTCAAAGGCGAATTCACTTTCCACGTGATCGCTCCGGCAGGCTGGGAAGTCGCCTCCAATGGCGTGGAGACCGCCCGAACGCCTCTAGCGGATGATGCGGCAGCATGCTGCTGGGACTTTGCCACCACCAAGCGGATGTCCACATACATCACCACGATCCTCGCCGGGCCCTACTTCAAGGCGACGGATCATTGGGGAGCAACTCTCGACGACGGCACCCGCCTTGACGTGCCACTGGCCCTTTACTGCCGCGCGTCTTTGGCGGAGTCGTTCGATGCCGATGAACTCTTCCGGCTGACCAAGAGCGGGCTGGCGTTCTTCAACGAACTTTTCGACTACCCCTATCCTTGGGGCAAATACGATCAGGCGTTCGTGCCCGAGTACAACCTCGGCGCAATGGAAAACCCCGGGCTGGTCACCTTCACCGAGAAGTATGTCTACGCTTCGCGGGCAACGGACGCCCAGTACCAGGCCCGTGCCAACACACTGATGCACGAGATGGCCCACATGTGGTTCGGCGACCTCGTCACCATGACCTGGTGGGATGACCTCTGGCTGAAGGAATCCTTTGCTGACTACATGGGGACCCTCGGCGTGGACCGCGCCACTGACTGGGATACCGCATGGGTGAATTTTGCCAGCAAACGCAAAGCCTGGGCCTATGTACAGGACCAGCTGCCTACCACGCACCCCATCGTTGCTGACATTCCGGACCTCGAGGCGGCCAAGCAGAACTTTGATGGAATCACGTATGCCAAAGGGGCCTCTGTTCTGAAGCAACTGGTGTCTTACGTAGGCTTTGATGACTTTATTGCCGGGTCCCGTCAGTACTTCCGGGACCACGAGTTCGGCAACACCTCGCTACAGGACCTTCTGCAGGCGCTCAGCGTCGCGTCGGGAAGGGACCTTGCCGGCTGGGCGCGCCAGTGGCTGCAGACATCGGGCATTTCCACGATCACGGCGGACATCGTTGATGACAACGGGATCATGGGCACCGTGACGCTCCAACAGGATGCAATCGACCCCCTGACCGGCAGGCAGGAGTTGCGGACCCATCGACTCCGGTTGGGCCTGTATGACCCCGATTCCTCCGGCCACCTCGTCCGGCGAGAGAGCATCGAGCTGGACGTCTCTGGCCCGAGCACGCTGGTGGCCGAACTGGCAGGGAAGCCCCGGCCCGCCCTGCTGCTGGTCAACGATGAGGACCTCAGTTACGCCAAGGTGCGGCTGGACGTCATTTCGGAGCACACGGTCCGCAGTTCCCTGGGCACCATCCAGGACCCCATGGCACGTGCCCTGTGCTGGACCGCACTGTGGGATTCGGCTCGGGATGGCGCTACGCCAGCGGTTCGGTACGTTGCCGCCGTCGAACAATTCGCAGCCACCGAAACCGGCATCGGCGTCCTCCTGAACGTGCTGGGAAATGCGGCCACCGCTATTGAACGTTATGTCCCCGCTGTCATGCGGGAAGGCGCGCGTAAGGACTTCCTGGCAGTCGCCGCCGCCCAATTGCAATCCGCAGCCCCTGGATCCGACCACCAGCTTGCGTGGGCCAGAACCCTGGCCGATGTTTCCAGGCACGGCGACAGCGAGCTCCCCCTGCTGCGGGGCATCATGGAAGGCGGCACTGTTATTGAGGGCCTGGCCGTTGATGCTGAACTGCGCTGGAGTTTCTGGCAGGCCCTGGCCGCCCATGGACAAGCCACGCAGCGCGAGCTGGAGGCTGAACTTGAGGCGGACAAGACGGCCTCCGGCCGTGAAGGCCATGCAGTAGCCTCCTCAGCCCGCCCTGACCCCTCCGTAAAGGCTGGAGCATGGGACGCAGCAGTCAACACCACTGGCCTGTCCAACGAGATCCTCAGTGCAACAATCACGGGTTTCACCATTGCGCCCAGAGACCTCGTGGACCCATACATCGAGCCCTACTTTGAATGCCTGGAACGTGTCTGGGCTGAGCGCAGTATCGAAATCGCAGGCAGGATCGTCAGGGGCCTCTACCCCAGCGCCCAGGATTTAGCCGCCGGGATGGAGCCGATCACGCATCCAGTGCTGGTGAAGACTGACCGGTGGCTGCATGAGCATGCCGATGCACCCCGCGCTTTGCGCCGCATCATCATCGAACAGCGCAGCCACCTGCTACGGGCGCTGACGGCGCAGGCCGCCGGTTAGGGAACCCTGTACAACCACTCCTCTGTGCCGAACTTCGTTTCCACCCGCTTCCTGGCCTCCGAAAGTTCGTCGTCCGACACGCGGGACTCAACTGCGCCGTACCGTTCCGTAAAAACTTCCTGCATGGCCTCAATGATGGCGGCGCGGGCCAAGCCGGTCTGCCGGCGCAATGGATCCACTCGCTTCTTGGCGCTTCGCGTGCCTTTGTCTGAGAGCTTTTCCTTTCCGATGCGCAGGACCTCCACCATCTTGTCGGCGTCGATGTCATAGCTCATGGTCACGTGGTGCAGCATGCCTCCTTTGGCGAGCCGTTTCTGGGCGGCGCCACCGATCTTGCCTTGCTCAGTGGCGATGTCATTGAGGGGAACATAGAAAGCCGTGATGCCAAGCTTCTCCAGCGCCGCCATGACCCATGCATCGAGGAAGGCGTAGGAATCAGCGAAACTGATGCCGTCCACCAACGTCTGCGGTACGTAGAGGGAGTAGGTGATGCAGTTGCCGGCTTCCATGAACATTGCACCGCCACCACTGATCCGCCGGACTACCGTGATGCCGTGCCTGGATACGCCTTCAGGATCGACTTCGTTGCGAACGGACTGGAAACTCCCGATCACCACTGAAGGTTCCTCCCAGTCCCAGAACCGCAGGGTGGGATTTCGCAGTCCCGCGCCGACTTCTTCCGTGAGGACCTCATCGAGTGCGACGTTAACCTCGGTGGGCAGGACCGTAGGCGGGATAATTTCCCATTGGTGATCGGACCAGCCTGTGGCTTTGGACAGCGCACGGCGGACGGTCACTGCCACGGCCTCCGCCGAGAATCCAAAAAGAACGGACCCTGGGGGCAACCCGGCTGAGACAGCTGCAGTGATGTCTGCAGCCGACGTCGTCGAAGGCAGGCCCGTCAGCGCCGCATTGATGTCCTGCAGGGCTTCGTCCGGCTCCAGGAAGAAGTCGCCACTCAGTGAAACGTTGGCCAAGAGGCCGCCTTGGACGTCCAGATCCACCACCACGAGTTTGCCGCCGGGAACTTTATACTCCCCGTGAAGGCGAGTGGCGCCGTCGTCAATGTAGTCAGTGGGCTTTTGGGGTACGGGCTGGGACGTCATGCGTTCCATCTTGCCGGAAAACAAAAAAGCCCGCATTGCTGGAAATTCCAGCGATGCGGGCTTTCGAAAAGCTTTGGGGTGAAGTGGGTTACTTCGTGCCGCCGAAGCCCTTGAAGCGAGCGTTGAAGCGCTCGACGCGGCCAGCGGAGTCCATGATGCGCTGCTTGCCCGTGTAGAACGGGTGGGACTCCGAAGAGATTTCGACGTCGATAACCGGGTAGGTGTTTCCGTCTTCCCATTCGATGGTCTTCGAGGAAGACACAGTCGACTTGGTCAGGAACTTCGTGCCGGAAGCCAGGTCGTTGAAAACAACAGCTTCGTACTTCGGGTGGATATCAGACTTCATAATGGGACCTTTTGTTCACGCAACTGGATTTTGCCAGCTGCCAGGTATGAATGGAGGTGGTCCGCCTGCTGCCATGTAGAAATTCCAGCGGCCGGGCCAACAATCAATCATAGCCGAAACCAGCCGGGTGCACGAACCAGGCTCAGTCCTGCGGGCGAAGCTCCCAGAACGCCACTGCCGAGGCGGATGCGACGTTCAGTGAATCGACTCCGGCGCGCATCGGAATCTTGACGGCGAGGTCGACGGCGGCAAGCGTCTCTGCGCTCATTCCGGCACCTTCCGTGCCAAGTACCAGAGCGAGTTTGGGGATGTTGCGGGCAGCGAGTTCGTCAAGGTCAACAGCGTCATCGGTCAATTCCATAGCGACAACTGTGAAGCCCTGTTCCTTGAGCCTTTCGAGGTCGCCCGGCCAGCTTTCCAGACGTGCCCAGGGAACCTGGAAGACCGTTCCCATACTGACCCGGACGCTCCGGCGATACAGCGGGTCCCCGCAGCGCGGCGAAACAAGCACGGCGTCCATTCCCAAGGCGGCAGCTGAACGGAAGATGGCGCCGACGTTCGTGTGGTCCACGATGTCTTCCAGTACGGCAATCCGGCGGGCACCGGCCAGCAGCTCCGTGAGCGGCACCGGTTCCGGACGGTGCATGGCTGCCATCGCTCCGCGGTGCAGGTGGAATCCCGTGATTTCTTCCAGCAGCTTGGCCTTGCCGATGAAGACCGGAACGTCGGGATAGGCCCGGAAAACGTCGTCGAGGTCTTCCAGCCACTTCTCAGCCAGGAAGAAGGAACGTGGCTGATGACCTGCTGCCAGCGCCCGACGAAGAACCTTGGAGGATTCGGCGATGTACATGCCTTCCTTAGGCTCGCGGAGCTTGCGAAGGTGCACATCGGTCAGGGTGGTGTAGTCGGTCACGCGGGGATCATCCGCGGACTCAAGGTAGTGGAACGTCACCGGGTGATTATTTCAGCAGGTTGGCGATCATGACGACGAGGGCCACGATGCCAAGGGTGAAGATAATCGCACGCAAAACGCGCGGGGAAAGCTTGCGGCCAACCTTGGATCCAACCAGGCCTCCAATGGTTGAGCTCACGCCGATAAGCAGGACCACGAGCCAGTTAATGCGATCGAAGGCAAAGATCAGGTAGGACACAGCGGCCACCATGTTAACGCCGAGCACGAGGATGTTCTTCATGGCGTTGGCGTTCTGCATGGTCCCAGTGAGGAACACGCCCAATATTCCTACGAGCAAAATCCCTTGGGCCGCTACGAAGTAGCCGCCGTATACCCCGGCGAGGTAAACCAGGACCACGAGGAGGATGCCGTGGCTCCGGTCCCTGAGGGCATGCTCCGGGTTCTCTTCACGGTTTCGCACTGAGGCCTGGAGTCGAGGCTGGAACACCACCATCAGCAGCGCCAGTACCAACAGGACGGGGGCGACGTAATGGAACACCTTGTCCGGAAGGTGCAGCAACAACCATGCGCCAGTGATGCCGCCCAGAAGTGAAGCCGGCAGCAGCTTCAGCAACTGCCTGCCGCGGCCCGCGAGTTCCTGGCGATATCCCCATGCTCCGGCCGCAGTTCCGGCCACCAGGCCCATGGCGTTGCTCATGGAGGCAACCACCGGGGTTACGCCCAGCGCAATGAGCACTGGAAAAGTCACGAGGGTGCCGGAGCCGACTACCGCATTAATGGTGCCGGCCCACAAGCCCGCGAAAAAGACCAGGACGCTGCTAAGAATCTCCACAGTTGACGAAGAGTTCGCCTAGCGGCGTGCAGTTGCGGTGTAGCGGCCGGCGTTTTCCGTGACGTCCAGGGCAAGGCCGAAGGTGTTGCTCAGGTGTTCGTCCGTGAGAACGTCCTTGATGGCACCAGCTGCCACTACTCCACCTTCGCGCAGCAGCATTGCGTGGGTGAATCCCGGGGGAACTTCTTCGAGGTGGTGGGTAACCAGGACCATCGCCGGAGCCGCCTCGTCCTTGGCCAGTTCACCAAGTTTGTGCACGAGCTCTTCGCGCCCCCCGAGGTCCAGTCCGGCCGCCGGTTCATCCAGGAGCAGGAGTTCGGGATCGGTCATGAGTGCGCGCGCGATCTGCACCCGCTTCCGCTCACCTTCGGAGAGAGTGGCAAACGTGCGGTTGAGCAGCGGGCCCATCCCCCAGTCGTTCAGAAGGCCAAAGGCGCGACGCTCGTCGTCGCGCTCGTATCCTTCACGCCAGCGGCCCGTGACGCCATAGGCCGCGGTAACTACGACATTGAGGACGTTCTCGTGTTCCGGAATCTGGGTAGCGAGTGCTGCCGAGGAAAGGCCAATCCGCGGGCGCAGTTCAAAGACGTCCACCCGGCCCAGGGTTTCGTCAAGGATCCCTGCCCTTCCGCTGGACGGGTGCATGCGTGCTGCAGCAATCTGGAGAAGTGTGGTTTTGCCTGCGCCGTTGGGGCCAAGAATGACCCAGCGTTCGCCTTCGTTGACCTGCCAGTCAACCTTGTCCAGCAGGGTCTTCTTGCCTCGGACAACGCTGACGGAAGCCAATTCCAGAACATCACTCATAGCAGTAGACACTAGGACAAAAATACAGATGACTGATAACCGGGCATAGGTGCTCGCTGCTGCGGAGAAACGAATTCGGGTGAACCTGGCACGCTCAGTAGGATTGAGGCCATGACTTCGAACTTGGCTGCAGTCAGCTATGGCGTGAATTTGTCCCCTGAATCGCTTGATAACGTGCGCAAAGTGCTGGCTGATGCCGGTGCCGCAGTGTCATCGGAATCACATTCCGGGGACGACCGCTTCGGTGTTCACACGGCCGGTCTCGCCGTTGATGCAATCACACCTGCAGAACTAAGTGCTATTCGACGGCGGGTGGCTGAGGCCGCGAATGCCGGAGTAGATACTGCGATCGTTCCGGAGGCCCTTCGCCAGGCTCCCAGGAAACTCCTCATCATGGATGTGGATTCAACGCTGATCCAGCAGGAAGTCATCGAGTTGCTTGCGGCGTATGCGGGCAAGCGCGATGAAGTTGCAGCTGTTACCGAAGCGGCCATGCGTGGGGAGCTGGATTTCGCCCAGAGCCTGTACGCCCGCGTTGAGGTGCTCGCAGGGCTGCCTGCCGCCGTCGTCGATTCAGTTCGCGCGGAAGTGCGCCTCAGCCTTGGTGCAGCAGAACTGGTGGCCGCGTTCAAGGAGGCAGGCCACGTGGTGGCTGTTGTTTCCGGCGGCTTCAACCAGATCCTGGGGCCCATCGCTGAAGAACTCGGCCTGGACTACTGGATTGCCAACGAGTTGGAAATCGTCGATGGCGCTTTGACGGGCAGGGTGCTGGGCGACGTGATTGATCGCGCGGCTAAGGAGAAGTACCTGCGTGAGTGGGCAGCCGCTGAGGGGATCGACCTTGAGCACACCATCGCTGTGGGCGACGGCGCCAACGACCTCGACATGCTGGGGACGGCCGGAATTGGCGTTGCCTTCAACGCCAAACCGGCCGTCCGTGCAGCGGCAGACGCCGTCATCAACATGCCGTACCTTGATGCGGTGCGGCACATCGCCAACGTCTGAAGCCCACGTGCTTAGCTGTTCCTACCCGCCCTGCGGTTGCGGACGAACAACAAGCCGGCACCAATGACCAGCAGAGCACCGGCTGCGTAAAGAATGCCGGTTCCCACGCCGCCAGTCAGCGGCAGTTCAAAGCCGTTGTTGGACGGGATGTTCTTCACGCTCAGGTCAATACCGACGGCTGTGGTGGTGGAGTTGATCAGGAAGGACACAGGCTCGGCGAGCAGTTCGTACCCTGCCGGCGCTGTGGTCTCCACCAGGTAGTAGGTGCGGTAGTCCGCGTCCCCAGGGGCAACGGCCGCACCGTTGGCCCAATCCGAGTAGCGCAGGCCTGAAATGGTCAAGGTTCCATCGCCGGCAACGGTGAAGACGCTTTGGCCTTCAATATCCACGGGGTTGGTGCCTGCCTTGGCATCAGCCTCATTGGTGTAGACCGAGAAAGAAGCGCCGGCCAGGGCGGCAGCATTCTCGTCCACCTTCTGCAACGTCATCCCGCCCCATTTGGTAGCGACAGGCGGCGTTACGATTGGCCCTCCCGGCTGGCCGGGGGTGATGCTGAAGCTCGCAGCGTTCGGGTAGACGAGTGCTTCGTTTTCGATCTCCCCGATGGTGTTGACCTTGGTGCTCACTACGATCCGCACACGGGTTTCGGTGTAGCTGGCCAGGAAGGCACGCCCGCCATCGGTGAAGACCACCGAGACGGTGTTGGTCGTGGGATCGAAGCTCACAACGTAATCGGTTCCTTCAGCAAGTTCGGGACCGTTCTCGAGCATGGCCGTCGCACCGACGTAGGTCAGTTTGGGGTCGAGCTGATCCACCACCTTGTAACCGTCGATCACAGCCTCGTTCGGGATATCAGCTGTGATCGTCCAATCGACCTGGTCGCCCAGCTTGACGTCGGGAGCATCAGTGACGATCTTCTCCGCACCCGAAACAGAGTTCTTCGGGTACACGTCGACGTCGTAGATCCAGTTGTCCTGGTTGTCCGGATCGGTTAGCGGCACCGAGATAAGGAACGGGGCCGATGGGGTGACTCCGGCCGGGTAGTTCGTCTCGGTCACTAGATACAGGCCTATGGGCAGGTTGGCAAAGACGGCAGTGCCGTCGGCGGCAGTGATCTGGGCCTGCCCGGCACCGAGGGTGTATCCAGCGCCTGTGATGGAACCGGACGGGTCAGACGCCGCAAATACACCGCTGAGGTTGTGTGCCGCGTCCCAGCCCGCATTGGTGGATAGATCAATGGTGTTGACCTGCTGGACCGTGAACTCAATGCCAGCCAGGGGCGTCAGCGCGGTGGTGTCAGGAACGGCGCGGGAAAAGTTGTTATCGCCGCCACCGTTCCCGCTGCCATTACTGCCGCCGCCACCGTGTCCGCCGCCGTTGTTCCCGCCGCCGCCTCCACCGGTCGGCTTCTCGAACTTGTGAACGGTGATGGAACCGGTTTGGTCGCTGCCAATCACGGGTGCGGCCGAAGCTGGGGCAACGGAAAATGACACAGTCAGCACCGCCCCGACCAAGGTGGCAGTGGCCGCTCGCCAGTGCCGTGATGCGCGTTGATTTATCACACTTGTCCCTTCGATTGATGGTGCCCCGGGCAGTTGCCCAGGGACCTCCACCATTCGAGTAGCGGGACCACAGGGTTCATGTTGCGCATTTCACAGGGTTTTCAGCGAAACGATTGGCGCTTTCAGGACACTCATCAGATGTGACCCTTGCCGGTGAGCGAACATCGGCTTGCCCATCCGAAGGAGATGCGTTGCCGGAGCATGAAACCCTTTTCAGATCTGTTGTTTCAGCAGATCCTGACGGTGTGCTGAGGAAGCACTTCGCCGCTTGGTGTGCGCGGTTCAAGATCTTTCCAACAGACTTCGGCTTCGCCACCGAAACCGGCCACGTGGTGTACCCGGCTCACGGAGTTATCGAGGCAGATGGAACTGTGTGGTTGTCTACCCTGGCGTCTTTTGATCAATCCGGGATCCGGGGGCACGTGGAAAACCACCCGGGTTTCCGGGACATGCTCGCCAATGCGTCCAAAACGCCCGACAGGGCTCCTGACGGGATAGCCCTTTTGATTCGGCGTACTCCGTATCAAGTGATCTTCCAAAATACGACGGAAGCTGGAGGAGACCACATTATTAACGTCGCTTTCATTAATCGAAAGACGCTGCACAGAAGCGCCTCCGAAGCCCGGGGTCGCATTTCGTGACGCCAACTTTCGAATAATTTATGCGATTGTCACTAACTGGTTCGCTTCTTGAGACAGTGCGTTCCGGTGGCTTCTTAATGTGTATTGTTGGAAATTCCAAGACGGAGTCGTGATGCATTAGGCGGCCCGGGATTAAGACCAGCAGGGGCAGAAAGTGAATCGTTCGCGGCACGCACGAAGATGGTGGCAACGTCGGGAAAAGCATGTTCCTGCTGAAGTGCATGCCCATGAGGATGAATCACTTCGTAAT
This sequence comes from Paenarthrobacter sp. 2TAF44, assembly GCF_052114885.1. Classification (NCBI taxonomy): domain Bacteria; kingdom Bacillati; phylum Actinomycetota; class Actinomycetes; order Micrococcales; family Micrococcaceae; genus Paenarthrobacter; species Paenarthrobacter sp. 2TAF44. The sequence goes on from NZ_JBFRFP010000013.1 coordinate 215,282, forward strand.
GCACCGGTGTACCAGCAGCCCGTGGCGGTCTACTTCACACATATCGGTGATGATAAAAAAGAAAAGGAAGAACAAAATATGAGCACGCTTGACGAATCCATAAAGCAGTTGCTGTCCATCGAGGGCGCAACAGGCGCGGCCGTCGTGGACTACTCCAGCGGAATGGCTTTGGCCCAGGGCGGAAGTCCTGGCTTTGACCTGGGAGTGGCCGCTGCCGGTAACTCGAATGTTGTCAGTGCAAAACTCCGCACCATGGCCGACCTGCACGTGGATAGCGATATCGAAGACATCCTCATCACCCTGGGTTCGCAGTACCACCTGATCAACGTTCTTAACTCAGGCGGTTCCAAGGGCCTGTTTGTCTACTTGGTGCTTGACCGCACCTACGCAAACCTTGCATTGGCGCGCCACAAGCTCAGCAATCTTGCCAAGGGAATTACCATCTGATCTTCCCCGTAAGAGCGAAAGGGGCGGCCGCACATTCGCGGTCGCCCCTTTCGGTTTCACGTCAGGAAGGCACACTGCAGTCAACTCTTCACGCGACGGGCTTCCCCACTGCCGGACGTGAACTTCTCGCCCAGCATATGGTGTACCAGGGCGTCTTCGTTGGTATTGGCATTAGCCTCTATGGCTACCATTTCGCCGTTGCGCATCACACCAATCCGATGGCACCAGCTGACCAGTTCCGACAAATCCGACGACAACAGGATGATCGCAACCCCGGTTCGGCTGAGCTCCTGGAGCATCCTGTACACCGTCTCTTTGGCCCCAACATCTATACCGCGGCTGGGGTGGCTAAGGATCAACACATCGCAGTCGCTCGTCATCCACTTGGCAAGCTGCACCTTCTGGCGATCGCCACCCGAAAGAGTGGTGATGGCGCCATGGATGTTTGTCGTGTTGATGCGCATACGGCGAACCAGTTCGATCACGCCACGAAGCTGAGTGATCTCTTCCTGTAAATTGGCCCCGGCCGTATCGTCACTGCGCTGAAGGCCTTCAACGATTCCACCTGCCGATTCCAGGGTGTCTGCGGTGTCTGACAAGTAACCGATCTTCAAACGCAGTGCATCCTGCAGCCCTCGGATCTGTACTGGTTTTCCTTGCATGAAAATCTGGCCCGAGGTACTCGGGTGAATACCCACAAGCGCTTCAAGCAATTGATATATGCCTGAGCGATGTGTTCCCGCCAACCCGAAAATCTCACCTTTGGATACGCTGAAGGAAATATCGCGGATACTGTCTTCCACAGTGAGCTCAACCACCCGCATAGCTTCATCTCCGGGTGCCGGATCAGTGGGTCTGGAGGTGTTGGCCAGCTTGTGCTGAAGCAAGAGGAAAGCGAGCTCGTCGACGTCTGTCCGACTGGCTTCCAGGATTTTGTGGACCTTGCCGTCCCGCATGACAGCGATGCGGTGGGCTATGGAGCGGACTTCATCAAGGCGATGGGTGATGTAGATGATCGCACGCCCCTGCCCGACGAGCATCCGCAAAACTTGATGCAGGACGGCGACGTCATGATCCGGTAGCGACGCAGCAACTTCGTCCATGATGACGAGTTGGGCTTCTTCGGCCACCATTCTCAGAACTTCCACGAGTGTCTGCTCGGCACGGATCAGCGTGCCTACTTTCACGTCCGGATCCAAGGTGATCCCGATGTCCTTGATGAGTTTAACCGCCTGAATCCGGAGTTCATCATGGGATTTGTCAGCTTGAAAAGTTCCGCGAAAAATGGCCTTGGCGACGGACAGTTCAGGGTCGAGGCGGAAGTTTTGCGGGATGAGGCCGACGCCGCAGGCCTGCGCTTCCTCCATGGAATCCGGTCCGTATTTCTCGCCAGCCAGCATGATACGCCCGTCATCGTGCTTATGGGATCCTGCCAATACGCCCATGAGAGTGGTTTTGCCCGCACCATTGGTCCCGATTAATCCCAGGATCTCGCCGCGGTGGAGGGAAAGCTCCACGCCCTTGAGGATGCGCCTTTGATCGTAGGACGCATGAATATCATCAGCGTGCAGTAACAGGTCCAAAGATGCTCCTAGTTCACAGTAGTGGGCTCGACCCTGGACACTGCCATAAAGTTCCTACCTTGGCTTAATACAGTTTGCTTGCATTTAGGGACGACGACGCCTTGCAGATTCAATCAGATAGGTTCCCCAAATGCAAAAGCGGGAACTTGAAACAACTTTTAGTATTTCGTGTTGCAGGAAACTGAACAATTTATCAAATTGTCATGGTCCACTTTGATTGGCATCTGGACGGTTAAACAGTTGTGGCCCGGACGCGTGTCCGGGCCACAACTAATTCTGCCAGGGTGCCTACTCGGCGGATTTGCCGAAGTAGTCTGCTCCACCCACGTATTCGGTGTGGCCGGTTTCGACGTCGGCCGTCACCATCTTGGCGACCTCTGCCGCAAATTCTTCAACGGAATACAACTTGCCTGCTTCTGCGCGGCGGGCCTCGATGGCGCCCGGGTTGGAGCGGTCAAGCAGGGTGGCCGTCACAGTGCCCTCGATCATGTCACCGGAAACAACCACCAGCGAGATGCCTTTGTCGGCAAGGTCGGGCAGGAGTGCGCGCAGTGCGTCCTCACCGGCGCGCTTGCTCTTTGCTACCGGCTCGTATTCAGGCATGGTGGGAACGGTCTCCACGAAATGCGCCTGGTGGCTGGTGACGAAGACGACGCGCGAGCCTTCGCGCATGAGCGGCACAGCCGCATTGAGCATGTTGATCTGGGCGTCGCGGTTTAGCTTGAGCGCGTAGCCCTCCTCCATGCCGGACTCCATGCCACCGGATGCGTTCAGCACCAGCACGTCAAGCGAGCCGAACTGCTCCATTGCGGTGCTGGCAAGAGTGTGAACGCCTTCGTCGGTGGTGAGGTCTGCACCCACGGCCGCAGCGCGGCCGCCCGCTGCCTGGATTTCAGCGACGACCTTGTTGGCGCGCGGTGCCTTCTGACGGTAGTTGACGACCACAGCGGCGCCCTCACCCGCGAGGATCTTGGCGACTTCAGCACCGATGCCACGCGAAGATCCCGTGACGATCGCGGTCTTGTTATCCAGCATTCCCATTCGTGCTCCTTTTGTTCACTTCATCTAAAAATGTGTGGTCCCGGGTTCCATCATGCCAGCGACCGACTCGACCCCCGTTGTCGGCTGGCGACAAAAACCTGCTGTTTGCCTCGGAGTGGGCCGCTTTAGTGGCCCATCCCGAGACCGCCGTCAACGGGAATCACTGCCCCTGAAATGTAGGCGGCCTCGTCGCTGGCCACCCAACGCACAACATTGGCTACCTCGGAAGCCTCGGCGAAACGGCCTGCCGGCACGTTTGCCAGGTACGACTTCTGGGTTTCCTCGGGAAGTTCTGCCGTCATGTCCGTGTTGATGAATCCCGGAGCAACCACGTTGGCCGTGATCCCCCGACTGCCCAGTTCGCGGGTCAGCGAGCGTGCGATGCCCACCATGCCCGCCTTCGAGGCAGAGTAGTTGATCTGGCCCGGAGCGCCATACAGCCCGGAGACCGATGAGATGAGGACCACGCGGCCCTTGCGGAGACGGATCATGCCCTTGGAAGCACGCTTAATGACGCGGAACGCACCGGTGAGGTTGGTGTCCAGCACGGAGGTGAAGTCGTCCTCACTCATGCGCAGGAGCAGCGTGTCCTTGGTGATGCCGGCGTTGGCAACCAAAACCTCCACCGGGCCGTGCGCTTCTTCTACTGTCTTAAAGGCGGCATCGATCGAGGCTTCGTCAGTGACATCGGCTTTGACTCCCAGGATGCCTTCAGGCAGTTCTGTTTCGCTTCGATAGGTCACTGCCACCTTGTCACCGTTCGCGAGGAAGGACTCGGCAATGGCCAGGCCGATGCCCCTGTTGCCGCCGGTGATGAGGACGCTCCGGCCGGTGGATACTGCTTCAGACATACTTTCGCTCCAGGTTCTGCGGCATGGGTGTGCTGCGGTGAAGAGGGGATTTCCTGCCTCGATCTTATCGGGCACGTGCTCCAACCGCCCGGTAACCGGCCTGTCCGCGGTTTGGGCGGCCACCGCCTTGGTGAGAGAATTGAGAGAAGCCTTTGGAGCGTGATGATTCAGTTGTGACACGAGAAAACAGTCCCCTGCAGCAGGTGCCCGGGGATCCGGACGCCGTCTCTGGCGACCCCGAAGTCCACAGCATCACCGATGCCGCGGCTGCCCACTCGGAAGACATGCGGGAGCGCATGATCAAGTATGCAGTGGCGATGGGTATTCGCATGGTCTGCATCATCCTGATCTTCGTGGTGGACGGCTGGTTGAAAATAATCGCCGTGGCCGGCGCCGTGTTCCTTCCCTGGATAGCCGTGGTCATTGCCAATGGCAGCGACAAAGCCGAGGATCACAGCGATTCCTTGCTGGACTACGTGGGAACAGCGGAAATCGAGGGCTCTTCGCTGCCCATCGAAGAGGAATCGACGGACAACGTCACCGTGCTAAAAGGCGAGTTGGTGGACGATGATCCACCAAGTCAGGAAACAGGGCCTGACGCGACTCATACACCGAAGGCCGGGGACGCCGGCAACGAACGGGCGGCTTCATGAACATCTTTAACCTTGGCGGCGCCGGTTTGGGCAGCCAGGAGTCCGATCGCGCCAGTGGCTCCGCCCTGTGCTCCCGTAAGGGATGCCGGGAGGGGGCGGCGTGGCAACTCCTGTGGAATAACCCCCGGATCCATACCCCCGAACGGCGGAAGGTTTGGCTTTCGTGCAACGAGCATCGCGAGTGGCTTGAGGACTACCTCCAAACGCGGGGCCTCTGGAAAGAGACCGTCCCTTTCGAGGCAGATGACGCTGCTGTTGGCGAGGCCCGCTGAATGTATCGTTTCCTTTTCTCCAGCAAGTGGCTGGGCTATTTCGTTCTGGCCGTTATCTTCGCCACAGCATGCGTGTTCCTCGGCCGCTGGCAAATGGATCGGCGGGCAGAGACGCTGGCTGAGATCAACCGCGTGGTGAACAACTACTCCGCGACGCCTGTCCCCTTCGCTGGGATCAAGGACCAGTTCCGCACCCTGGACCCCGAGCGGGAGTGGACCCAGGTGGAACTGCGGGGTAGTTATGACCTGAATGGCCAGCGCGTTGTACGGAACCGTCCGTTGAACGGGCAGCCAGGTTACGACGTCGTGGTTCCTTTCCGCCTCACCACCGGCGACGCGGTAGTTATCGACCGCGGCTGGTTGCCGATTGGCAACAACACGCCGGGCCGTCCCGACGTCGTTCCGGCACCTCCCGCGGGCGAAGTGACCGTGGTTGCCCGCCTCAAGCCAACGGAACCGAAGCTGGACCGCGGTGCGGTGGATGGACAACTGCCATCCATTGACCTGGCCAGCTTTGCAAGCGAACTCCCCTACCCCATCGCGACGGGCGCCTATGGGCAGCTGGCCAGCGAAGATCCCGCAGTCCAACCCATGCCCACGCCGTTCCCCAAACCAGCCACGGAAGAGGGCACGCACCTCTCGTACTCCCTGCAGTGGTTTGCCTTCGGCGTCCTGATGTTCATTGGTTTCGGCTACGCAGCCAGGCAGCAGGCGCGTAACGCTGCCATCGACGCTGAAGAGGACGAAGACGACGCCGAGGAAGTTATTGCTGCCAACGGGCCGCCCAAGCGCCGCGTGTCGGCAAACCGAAAGAACAAGCGCCCCACGTCAGAAGAAGAGGAAGACGCAATCCTGGATGCCCAAGGTTACTGAAGCGGTTCCGGACCCAGTTCTCAACGTCAAGTCGGCCCTTACGGCGGCAGGCGCTGAGGACACCGTCCGGATCTTCGAGGACAAGGTGCCCACCGCTGCTGCCGCGGCCTCCGTCCTTGGATGTGACGTTGCGGCCATTACGAACAGCCTGATCTTCAAACTCGACGGCAAACCTTTGCTGATACTCGCCAGCGGAGCCGCAAAGGTAGATACGACACTGGTAGCCAAACTCCTGGGAACCGAAAAGATCCGCCGCGCGAAGCCAGATTTCGTGCTGAAACACACCGGCCAGGAGGTGGGCGGAGTCGCGCCTATCGGTCACCCACAACGCATAAGAACCATCCTGGACACCTCGCTGCAAGAACACCCACTACTGTGGGCCGGCGCCGGAGACCACAATTCAATGTTCTCCATCACCTACGACCAGCTGCAAAGGATAACGAACGCCGAGCCGTTGCAGGTCCGCTAGCCCCCGCGAAGGCGACTGGCTCACGAGCGGAGCAGCGCGGTGGATTTGTGTAGCGTGCGTCCAAGCGAGGAACGAGCGAGCACGCGGCACATCGAGCGCGCCGCGAAGCGGACGCAAGCGGCACCGCGAACCCTAAGCCAGCGTAATCAGATCCAGGTAGTCCTCGTTCCAGTGATCTTCAACACCGTCCGGCAGCAGCACCACGCGTTCCGGATTCAGGGCTGAGACGGCGCCTTCATCGTGACTGACCATGACGACGGCGCCGCTGTAGTTCTTCAGCGCACCGAGGATTTCCGCGCGGCTGGCTGGGTCCAGGTTGTTGGTGGGCTCGTCGAGGAGCAGCACGTTGGCGCTGGAGGCAACGATGGTCGCGAGGGCCAGCCGGGTCTTCTCACCGCCGGACAGAACTCCCGCCGGCTTTTCGACGTCGTCACCTGAGAACAGGAACGAACCCAGAATGCCGCGGACCTCGGCGTCCTTCATGTCAGGTGCGGAGGAACGCATGTTTTCAAGGACCGTGCGATCGTGATCCAGGGTTTCGTGTTCCTGGGCGTAGTAGCCCACTTTCAATCCGTGTCCCGGGATGATGTCGCCGGTGTCCGGCTTGTCCACGCCTGCAAGCATTCTCAGGAGGGTAGTCTTGCCGGCGCCGTTGAGGCCAAGGATGACCACCTTGGAGCCGCGATCGATCGCCAGGTCCACGTCAGTGAAAATCTCCAGTGAGCCGTAGGACTTGCTGAGCCCTTCGGCGGTCAGTGGGGTCTTGCCGCACGGGGACGGATCCGGGAAGCGCAGGGCGGCGACGCGATCGTTTTCGCGGACCGCTTCCAAGCCGCCGAGGAGACGTTCAGCACGCTTTGCCATGTTCTGCGCTGCGACAGCTTTTGTTGCCTTGGCACGCATCTTGTTGGCTTGGTCGATGAGGACCTGGGCCTTCTTTTCAGCATTGGCGCGTTCGCGCTTGCGGGCTCGTTCATCCGTTTCGCGCTGCTGGAGATAGCGCTTCCAGCCCATGTTGTAGTAATCGATCTGGGCCCTGTTGGCGTCAAGGTGGTACACCTTGTTGACAGTGGCTTCCAGCAATTCGACGTCGTGGCTGATCACGATCAGCCCACCCTGGTGGTCTTTCAGGAAGTCGCGCAGCCAGGTGATGGAGTCGGCGTCGAGGTGGTTGGTGGGTTCGTCGAGGAGCAGGGTTTCTGCCGAGGAATACAGAATGCGGGCGAGCTCAACACGACGGCGCTGGCCACCGGAGAGGGTCTTCAGCGGCTGGTTGAGGATGCGTTCAGGGAGCGCAAGGTTGGAGGAGATCGCGGCTGCCTCAGCTTCAGCGGCGTATCCGCCGCCAGCCAGGAATTCAGCTTCCAAGCGGTCGTAGCGGTTCATGGCCTTGCGCTGGACTGCTTCGTCCTCGCTGGCCATCTCGGCCTGGGCCTTCTTCAGCTTTCCCACCACCACGTCCAAGCCACGGGCAGAAAGGATGCGATCACGGGCGAGCTGTTCCATGTCCGGGGTGCGGGGATCCTGGGGCAGATAGCCGATCTCACCGCTGCGGGTCACTTTGCCGCCAGCCGGAAGGCCTTCGCCCGCGAGGACGCGGGTCAAAGTGGTCTTGCCCGCGCCATTGCGGCCGACAAGGCCGATCTTGTCGCCTTTGTCTACCCTGAAGTTGACCTTGTCCATGAGCAGGCGTGCGCCGGCGCGGAGTTCGAGTTCCTGGACGGTAATCAATTCGGGTGATGCCTTTCAATGGGGAACGCCTGCGTGACCGGTTGGCCCGGTAATTGCGGCGGGGACGGCCGTGAGAACAGCCTGTTCAAGTCTACCGGCAGCCTGCCCTCCCTCGGACATAACGTCGCCCGAAGGGCTGATTGTGCCATCTGGCATAGAATCTGTCCCCATGGTTGTAGGGAGGCTCCAAAAAAGCCCTTTCCCAAGCTCCGTATTCTCACTGTTGGGGGAAACAAAACTTCAACCTCGCACCCACAGCATTTCCTGATAGGACCCGTCATGAGCCAAACCACCTCCGCCTCTGTGGAGCGCAACTCTTCGCGCAAGCGATGGACCGCCACAGACCTCGGCCTCATTGCCGTTTTCGCAGCCCTGGTGGCCGCGTCCGCGATCGTTCCCGGCATTCCGGTTGGCGCCCTTGGCGTGCCGATCACCTTGGTGACCCTCACTGTGATGCTGAGCGGCCTGGTGCTTGGCCCCGGGCGGGGATTCGCCGCCGTCGGGCTTTATGTCCTCCTTGGCCTGGCTGGCCTGCCGATCTTCAGCGGGGGCCGCAGCGGACTGGGCATCCTGGCTACTCCATCCGCGGGCTACATCATTGCTTTCCCCCTTGCGGCGGCTGCCACGGGCTATCTGGCGGCGTTGATTATCCGCAAGACGGTACGGAGCCGTTCCCTGCTGCTGTTTGCTGCCGCCATGGTCAGCAGCATCGTCCTCATCCACGGCCTGGGCGTCCTGGGCATGATGGTCAACGGCAAATTGGACTTCACCAAAGCCTTCATTGCCGATCTGGCCTTCTACCCCGGGGACATCATCAAGAATGTCCTCGCCGTGATCATTGCGGTGGCTATTCACAAGGCCTTCCCGGATGTCCTGGTCCGCAGGGTCAAATAGCCTGCGTCACGCAAAAGTCGGAAACAATATCTCTATGAACTCCATCAACTTCAACAGGGTCTCGGTTCGTGTAGCCATTGACGGCAGCAGAACGTCCAAGACCCTGCTGGAGAATGTTTCCTTAAGCCTCGCCGAGCGGCGTATCGGCGTCATCGGAGCCAACGGCTCCGGAAAGTCCACGTTATTGCGGCTATTGAACGGGCTGGTGGAGCCCAGCGACGGAACTGTTGACGTCTACGGCGATGACACAGTTAAAGCCGTGCGCCGGGTTCGTGCAAACGTCGGATTCGTCTTCACTGATCCCTTGTCGCAATTGGTGATGCCTACCGGCCGTGAAGACGTTGAGCTCTCCCTCCGCCGCTCCATCAAGAACACCCGCGAACGAGCCGCGCACGCGGAAGCAGTGCTTGACAGGTTTGGCCTGCTGCCCCTGGCTGACCAGAGCATCTATGAGCTCTCGGGTGGTGAGCGTCAGTTGCTCGCCTTGGCGGCAGTCCTCGCCGTCAATCCCAAAGTGTTGGTCCTCGACGAGCCATCCACCCTCCTTGACCTGCGGAATCGCGAGCTGCTGCGGCGCACCTTGGCGGGCCTGGAACAGCAAGTCGTCATGTCCACCCACGACCTCGACCTTGCGTTGGAGATGGACCGTGTCCTCGTGGTGGAGTCGGGGCGGATAGTCTTCGACGGCGGTGCGGCCGAAGGCGTTGCGCGGTACCGGGAGCTATGCGCGACTGCGCTCGACGAAGTTCCGGGCTTTGGTGAGGTTCGGAGCCATGGTGAGGTTCCGAGCCATGGCGAACGCCCCGGACGAGGCCGGTTATGAGGGGCCACGGCTTCCTGATCGCAAACTATGTGCCGGGCAACTCGCCCATCCACCGAACCCCGTTGTGGCTGAAGTTCCTGGTGGTTGCAGCGTGCGGGACCGCGTCCTTCCTGATTGTCGACTGGGCAGTTTCGCTGCTGGTCTTCGCCATCATGTGCGGCTTGTTCCTGCTGAGCGGGGCCGGTTTGCGCCGTCTGATGCGTGCCATATGGATGGTGACGCCCATCCTCGTGGTGATCGGATTGTTCCAATGGTGGCAATTAGGTGCCCCCACGGCTGCACGCATCGTCCTGAACGTCCTGGTGTGCGTCGTCGCAGCCTCGGTTCTGACCGCCACCACCCCTGTCCAGGACCTGCTGGACGGTGTTGTCTCCCTCGCGAAACCATTCCGGCGCTTCGGTGCCGATCCTGAGCGCTTCGCGCTCACCATCGCCGTGATGCTCAGGAGCATCCCCTTCATTGCCGGAGCCTTTTCGGACGTCAGGGATGCGGCTCGGGCCCGCGGACTTGAACGCAATCCCAGGGCACTGATACTCCCGGTCTTTATCACCACGGTCGCTTATGCGCGCCAAACCGGCGACGCCTTGGCCGCCCGAGGACTCGGGGAACCTGACGAGCCCAAGTAGCTGGCATTCGTGGTTGTTTTCAGGCGTCATAACAACCACTAATGCTGGTCAGTTGGGCTGGAGCCGGGAGTAGCGCAGCAGGGCTGCGGTGCCCATGCCGCCCGCGATGCTTATCATCGCCAAGCCCAGTGGTGCCAGCCCGGAATTTTGGGAGACGCCACGAGCCTGGGTAAGCAAGCGCGTCACCAGAACAGCCCCCGAAGCGCCGTAACCGTGCCCAAAAGCCAAGGCCCCGCCCTCGGCATTGGCTTTTCCAGGATCGATACCCAAATGATCAAGGCAAGCGATGGTCTGGGACGCAAAGGCTTCATTGAATTCGATGAGGTCTACGTCGGTTGCAGCCACGCCATGTTGAGCCAACAACTGCTCGGCGGCGTGTGCGGCCCCGATGCCCAGCAACTCCGGATCCACACCTGTGGTCTCACAACCCAAAACCAGCAAGCCGTCCACCGCCCCCATCTCGCGGGCGCGCTTCAGCGATGTTATGACGACGGCGGCAGCTGCGTCCGCATCAAAACACGAGTTCGCTGCCGTGACAGTCCCGTCGGGGACGAAAACTGCCGGGAACCGCGACATCAGTGGGGCGCGCAACGAAGGCTTGGGGCCGTCGTCGGCGTCGACGATCGTCCCGGCGTCTTCAAGCGGCACGATTTCGCGTGCGAGCTTGCCCGCTGCCGCAGCCTCAAGAGCCCGCCGATGGCTGCGGAGGGCGTACTCATCCTGCCGCTCACGGCTGATACCAAATGTGCGGGCCACATTTTCCGCAGCCACACCCATGTCAGGATCACCAAACAGGGGTGGCACAAAGGCGGCCCGAGAGAAAAAGTCCAGTCCGCCGTCGTCGGTCCTGTTGGCCCGCGCTGGAGCCGTACTGATGCTTTCCACCCCTCCGGCGATAAACAGCGGATCTCCGCCGGCGCCAACCAGACGCGCCGCAAGCGCAATGGCATCCAAGCCGGAACCACACTGCCGGTCCACGGTGAGCCCCGGGACCGTGACAGGCAAACCGGCCTGGAGCGCGGCGAAGCGCGCCACGTTTCCGCCACCACCAACAGCATTGCCCATGATGACATCGTTCACCGCGGCTGGATCAATGCCAGCCGATTCGATGAGGGAACGTATGACCGGTGCCAGAAGATCCGGGGCGCGGAGCTGCCTCAGCTGCCCGTTTGCCCGGCATATCGGAGTCCGCAGCGCCGCGATGATGACCGGCTGGCGGGACTCGTCGACCTGCTGCATGGAAGGGTCGCTTCCCAAGGGGCCGCCGCTACCCAAGGGGACGCGCCCGGACGTCATGGTTTTTGATCCAGTCGAGCAGCACCATCCGGCTGACCTTACCGCGATCCGTAATGGGCAATTCGGACAGGACGTAGTACTGCAGTGGCCACTTGTCACGGGCGAGCAGGCCATCAAGGCCGGTGCGCAACTGCGTCGCCGTGACGGCACCGTAGGCAGGAACGACGCCGGCAATCACCTTTTGACCGCGGATGTCATCCGGAGCTCCGGCTGCTACCGCAACTTCAATGCCTGGAACGGAGGCGAGGGCGAGTTCCACCTCGTGCGGGTACACGTTCTTTCCCGCAGTGATGATCATGTCCGAACGACGTCCCAGAATGTGCAAGGTGCCGTCGGCGAGATAGCCTTGGTCCCCAACGGTGTACCAGCCATCCAGGCAGCGGAGGGCTTGGCCGTCGTCGCCCCAGAGGTAGCCGTTGCTGACCATTCCACTGCGGACGCTGATGTTGCCGTGCTCCCCGTCCGGGAGGTTCTGGCCGGTGTCGTCCAGGATTCGCAATTCCACACCAGGAAAAGGCCGGCCAATCCCTGTACCACCGAGGTCGAGGGGCTCGCCGGCAGCCAGCCGTGTGCCGGAGACGAAGCTCAACTCGGAGGCTCCGTAGTACTCAAAGATGGCAGCATGTGGAGCCCAGCGGCGCGCCGCTTCCAACGTACGGCCATCGAGCTTGGAACCGGCGCAGATGATGCTCCGGATGCCGGAAGCATCCACATCCCCAGCTAAGCCGCGTTCGCTGAGCAAACGAAGCATGGTCGGGGTGAGCACCAGTCTTGTGATGTTGTCATGGCTGATCGAAGCGTGGGCGTCACCGACATCGAAAGACTCCAGCGTGTGGAATGCAGAGCCCGCGTACAGGCACTCAGACAGGGCGTAGAGGTTCAAGCTGGAGGAGAGCGGACCTGCCGCCAGGGTCCGATCGTCCTGGGAGAGTCCGAAGAACTCGATCGAAGCGTCGAACGAAACCTGCCACGAACGGCGGGACCGCGTGAACGCCTTCGGCACCGAAGTGGTGCCGGACGTAAGCCCAATCAGGAAGGTAGTGGACGGATCTCCGTCTACAAGTTCCACATCGGTTGCTATGGCAGGATCGACGATGCGCGACGTCACTTCCTCCACCATTGCTGCAGGCCACAGTGGGTCCAGCACAGCACAGCGGCGCTCCCCCGCCACCGCCGCCGTAAACTTCGCGACGAAGTCAGTGGAGTTGGGTTCGGCAAGCACAGTAGTGGCCGCCGCGTGGCCAAGCAGGCTTGCCGCGGCGTCGCGGAGCTCGGCCCAGTTGAGCCGGCTGCGGCCCACAACGACGGCGGTGTCGTGGGGACGCTCATCGGCCCAGAGCTGAATTTTATCCAGGAAAGGCATCCCCGCAATTTTACGGCAGTGTCCGCGCTCCGGCACCAATGGTGACGTCTATTCTGACTGTATGAGTTTCAATGACGGTGCGCAGCTAGACCCATCCCAAGTAGAAGACCGACGCGGCGGAGGCATGGGCCGCGGGACGAAAATAGGTGGCGGGATTGGTGGTGGCATCGTCGTGCTGCTTCTGGCCCTCTTCGGAATCAACCCCAACATCCTTGGCGACCTTACTGGCGGCGGAACCCAGCCACCCGCCGTCGAAGGTGGAAGCGGCGGTGTGCAGGAGTGCAAGACGGGCGCTGATGCGGACAAACGACTCGACTGCCGGATCACAGGCACTGTCAACAGCCTTAATGCTTTTTGGCCCGAATACCTCGCCCAGTACAACGTTCAGTATTCCCGGCCCGGAACAGTCATCTTCGAGCAAGGGACGAATACCGGATGTGGTGCTGCTACCACGGCTGTCGGTCCGTTCTACTGCCCGGCGGATACCAAGGCATACTTCGACCCCGGGTTTTTCGATGAGCTCGTGACCCGTTTTGGCTCATCAGGCGGGCCACTGGCGCAGGAGTATGTGGTGGCCCATGAATTCGGCCATCACATCCAAAACATCCTGGGCAACCTTGACCGGGCACAACAGGATCCCCAAGGGCCGGAGTCCGGTGCAGTCCGGGTTGAATTGCAGGCGGACTGTTACGCAGGACTCTGGGTTCGCCATGCGACCACGCAGAAAGACCCGGCAACGGGCAAGCCGTTCCTTGACCCCCTCACCGAGCAGGACCTGCAGGACGCGCTGTCCGCTGCGTCCGCCGTCGGCGATGACCGAATCCAGAAGGCAGCAACAGGTCGCGTCTCGCCGGAGTCCTGGACCCATGGCTCAAGCGCGCAGCGGCAGAAGTGGTTCTACCAGGGATACGCCACGGGCGACATCAACAAATGCGACACGTTTGGTGTTGCGGCGCCATAGCTGCGGTGGCGACGGTTTATTTCCTGAGCCAACGGCTAAATGCAGAAATGGTTCCGGACCACAGGTCCGGAACCATTTCTTTGCCCTTGGAGGGCGAAAACTGCCAATCAGATGTTAAAGCCGAGGGCCCGCATCTGGTCCTTGCCGTCGTCGGTGATCCGCTCGGGACCCCATGGCGGCATCCATACCCAGTTCAGGCGCCACTCGTCCACGACTCCGTCGAGGGACTTGCCTACCTGCTCTTCCAGCACGTCCGTGAGCGGGCAAGCCGCCGTCGTCAGTGTCATGTCGATCAGGAGTGCGCCGTCCTCATCTGAGTACTTCAGGCCATAGAGGAGGCCCAAGTCCACGACGTTGACACCGAGCTCCGGGTCAATGACGTCCTTGAGCGCTTCCTCAACGTCCTCGAGGCTGGTGCGCGCCGCGTTGATTTCGGTCATGGAATGATCCTAACTAGGCCTGTACGGCAGGAGCAACGGCAACGCCTGCGCCTGCGGCGTAGCGGTCGTAGCCCTCTTCTTCAAGACGGTCGGCCAGTTCGGGGCCGCCCTCTTCAACGACCTTGCCATCGACGAAAACGTGGACGAAGTCGGGCTTGATGTAGCGCAGGATGCGGGTGTAGTGGGTGATGAGCAGCGTGCCCATGTTTCCCTCTGCGTGTGCGCGGTTGACGCCTTCGGAAACTACCTTGAGGGCGTCGACGTCGAGGCCGGAGTCGGTCTCGTCCAGAACAGCGAACTTCGGCTTGAAGAGCTCGAGCTGAAGGATCTCGACGCGCTTCTTCTCGCCACCGGAGAAGCCTTCGTTGACGTTGCGCTGAGCGAAGTCGGCGTCGATGCGCAGCTGCTGCATGGCAGCCTTGACGTCCTTGGTCCACGTGCGAAGGGCGGGTGCTTCGCCGTCGATCGCCGTCTTGGCGGTACGCAGGAAGTTCGTCATGGTGACGCCGGGAACCTCTACCGGGTACTGCATGGCGAGGAAGACGCCTGCACGGGCGCGCTCGTCAACGCTCATTTCCAGGACGTTTTCGCCATCGAGAGTGATGGTACCGCTGGTCACCGTGTAGCGCGGGTGGCCGGCGATGGTGGACGCGAGGGTGGACTTGCCCGAGCCGTTGGGGCCCATGATGGCGTGCGTTTCACCGGTCTTGATGGTGAGGCTGACGCCCTTCAGGATCTCCTTGGTGCCCTGCTCCGTCTCGATGCTGACGTGCAGGTCCTTGATCTCAAGAGTAGACATGCTCTTCTTTCTTTTCCGTTCGTAAGTCTGGTGATACCGGGCGCTTAGTAGTTATCTACCGAAGCACCGTTCACAACGTTGGTCACGTCCACGTAGACGTCGTCACCATCGATGGTGACTGCGAAAACGGGAACGGGGTCGTAGGCAGGCAGCTGAAGAGGCTGTCCGCTGCGGAGGTCGAACTGGGAACCGTGGCCCCAGCACTCAATCGCACAGCCTTCAATCTCGCCTTCAGACAGCGAGATGTCCGCGTGCGAGCAGGTATCGCCGATGGCATGGATCTCGCCCATCGAGTCCCTCACGATGGCTACCGGATAGTCATCGATCAGGACGCGCAGCGCCTGCTTGACCTGGATGTCATTGGCGTTGCATACCAGTTCGCCCTTGGTTTGTTCACTCATGCTTGTCCTGCCTGGTCTTTGCTAGTTGTCGGTCGCGGCGAGTTCGCGCTCAACAGCTGCGGTCAGGCGTTCTTCGATTGCCGGGACGTTGATCTGCTGGATGATCTCGTTGAGGAAGCCTCGGACCACCAGGCGGCGGGCTACCTTTTCGGGAATGCCGCGTGCCATGAGGTAGAAGAGGTGCTCGTCGTCGAAACGGCCGGTGGCGCTGGCATGGCCGGCACCCTCGATGAGTCCAGTTTCGATTTCCAGGTTCGGCACAGAGTCCGCACGCGCGCCGTCCGTCAGGACCAGGTTGCGGTTGGCCTCATAGGTGTCAGTGCCTTCTGCTTCCTTACGGATCAGGACGTCGCCCACCCACACAGTGTGGGCATTGCGGCCCTGCAGCGCGCCCTTGTAGAGCACGCGCGACTTGCAGTTGGCCACCGCGTGGTCAACAAACAGGCGCTGCTCAAGGTGCTGACCGGCATCGGCGAAGTACAAGCCGAACATTTCGACGTCGGCACCAGGGGCCGTGAAGCGGGTGGACGGCGTAACGCGCACGACGTCGCCGCCGAGGCTGACCACAATGTGCTTGAACTTCGCGTCGCGGCCGATCCTGGCCTGCTGGGCCGACGCGTGAACAGCGTTGTCGGCCCATTCCTGCAAGGACACGACCGTGAGCTCAGCGCCATCTTCGACGATGATCTCAACGTTCTCGGAGACAACAGCCGTGCCCTGGTGATCCAGGACCACAACCGCCTTGGAGAAACGCTCTGCCACGATCACGATGTGCTGGGCAGCAGGAGCCTCGCTGGATCCGGTGATCAGGACGGAAACTTCGCTCTCGGCCTGGAGCTCAGCCGGAACCGTGACAACGGTAGCTTCGGCGAAGTTCTCCCAACCGTTGGCGGACACGCGGTCCTCGGGGATGGCTGCCTGGCCGATCCGCTTGTCCTCGCGGCCAACCGTTTCGACGACGACGCCGGACGGTGCAGTCACGCTGACAGCCGGAGCTGCACCGTTAAGGACCTCGGTGTGGAGACCGCGCAGGCGCTTCAGCGGCGTGAAACGCCAGTCTTCTTCAAGGCCGGTCAGGGGCTTGAAGTCCTCCAGCTTGTAGGACGTGAGGCGGCCGGCGCGGGAGCTATCCGGGATGCCGACGCCGCCGCCATGCGAGTGGCTCTTGACCGATGCGCCACCGAGCGGACCAGCAGCAGGCTGCTCCGACGTCGTGCTGGTGTTCGTTCCGGTATTTACGG
This sequence comes from Paenarthrobacter sp. 2TAF44, assembly GCF_052114885.1. Lineage (NCBI taxonomy): Bacteria > Bacillati > Actinomycetota > Actinomycetes > Micrococcales > Micrococcaceae > Paenarthrobacter > Paenarthrobacter sp. 2TAF44. The sequence goes on from NZ_JBFRFP010000013.1 coordinate 232,046, forward strand.
GCGAAAGGTTTTCGCCTTCCTCGGTGAAGCCGTTGATAAACGGCTGGGCCGAGGGCGCGCCGATGCGTGCCTTTTCAGTAGTGATATCAGTCATTGTTAACCGACGGACCCTTCCATCTGCAGTTCAATCAAGCGGTTCAGCTCAAGGGCATATTCCATGGGCAGTTCACGGGCGATCGGCTCAATGAAGCCGCGCACGATCATGGCCATGGCCTCGTCCTCAGGCATGCCGCGGGACATCAGATAGAAGAGCTGCTCTTCGCTGACGCGGGAAACGGTGGCCTCGTGACCCATGACGACGTCGTCCTCGCGGATGTCGATGTACGGGTACGTGTCCGAGCGGGAAATGGTGTCCACCAGGAGGGCGTCGCAACGGACCGTGTTGGCCGAGTGCTTTGCACCTTCGCGGACCTGGACCAAGCCGCGGTAAGCCGCACGGCCACCGCCGCGGGCCACGGACTTGGAAATGATGGAGCTCTTGGTGTTCGGTGCGATGTGCACCATCTTGGAGCCGGTGTCCTGGTGCTGGCCCTCGCCGGCGAAGGCGATGGACAGAGTTTCACCCTTGGCGTGCTCGCCAACGAGGTAAACGGCCGGGTACTTCATGGTCACCTTGGAGCCGATGTTGCCATCGATCCATTCCATGGTGGCGCCCTCTTCGCAGATGGCACGCTTGGTGACGAGGTTGTACACGTTGGTGGACCAGTTCTGGATGGTTGTGTAGCGGACGCGGGCGCCCTTCTTCACGATGATCTCCACAACGGCCGAGTGCAGCGAATCCGAGGTGTAGATCGGAGCCGTGCAACCTTCGATGTAGTGAACGTAGGAGTCCTCATCGGCGATGATCAGGGTGCGCTCGAACTGGCCCATGTTTTCCGTGTTGATGCGGAAGTAAGCCTGGAGCGGGATGTCCACGTGCACACCCTTGGGCACGTACACGAACGATCCGCCGGACCATACCGCCGTGTTCAGCGAAGCGAACTTGTTGTCGCCCACGGGGATGATGGTGCCGAAGTACTCCTGGAAGATCTCCGGGTGTTCCCGCAGGGCGGTGTCCGTGTCCAGGAAGATGACGCCCTGGGCTTCGAGGTCCTCGCGGATCTGGTGGTAGACAACCTCGGATTCGTACTGGGCTGCAACGCCGGAAACGAGCCGGCTGCGCTCAGCTTCCGGGATACCGAGCTTTTCGTAGGTGTTCCGGATGTCCTCCGGCAGGTCTTCCCACGTTGCCGCTTGCTTCTCGGTGGAACGCACAAAGTACTTGATGTTGTCGAAGTCGATGCCAGAGAGGTCTGCACCCCACGTAGGCATGGGCTTACGGTCGAAGTACTTCAGGCCCTTGAGGCGTAGATCGAGCATCCATTCGGGCTCGTTCTTCTTCGAGGAGATGTCGCGGACAACGTCCTCGTTGAGGCCACGACGGGCATTCGCGCCTACGTCGTTCTTGTCGGCCCAGCCGTACTCGTAGTTTCCGATACCGTGCAGTTCGGGATTCTTCTCCAGAATCTCCGAGATCACAGTGCCGTCAGCTACCGCTTTCTCTGCTAATTGGTCCGTCATCACGGCCTTTCTTGCTGGTTGTTTGATTCCTGGTACGGGTTCCCGGACTGCTCTGCGGTGCTGTGATGCACCGTGGCAGCTGGTCGCCCGGTAGGTATGTGGGTGGTGCAGACGTGCCCGCCTTGCGCCAGGGTTGAAAGACGCCGGACATCGACGCCCACCAAGCGGGAAAAGACTTTGGTCTCGCTGTCGCAAAAAACAGGGAATTCCGCTGCGAGCTGCTGGATGGGGCAATGTCCCTGGCAGAGTTGGACACTGGAAAATTCTGCCGGCAGAGGGGCTTTGGCCTCAATCGAATGGGCAGAGGCTACATAGCCATCCCGGCTGAGGGCCTTGGATAAGGCCAGGGCTCGGGCGCCGATGTCCTGCCCGGCGGCGGCAACTTCCGGTGCATACCGGCGCTCCATTTCAGAGAAGCGCTCTTCAGCATACTCGCGGACTGCATCTTCGCCGGCAATTTCCTGTAGCCGCCTGAGCGCGGAGCTGGCGATGTTCAAGTAGTCATCGCCAAGCTTGGATTGCCCTTGTGAACTCAGGACATATCGGCGCGCAGGACGTCCGGCACCGGCTCCCGCCTTGGCTACGCGCTTGACTTCGATAACGCCATTGCGCTCAAGATGATCCAGATGGCGGCGGACCGCTGCAGGCGTGAAACCAAGGAGGTCGCCCAGCTCAGCGGCACTCACGGGGCCGTTCTCCAACACAGCACCCAGAACGCGGTCCCTTGTGCGGTCCTCCGCGTCCGGCAGCACAGACGAAGGCGCGAAGGCCTCTGCCGCTGCAGCATGCCGCCTGGAGGGCATGGAAATTGGACTGCTCATGGAATACACAACACAATCATGTCGTAATTTGTTTCATGCATCCAGTAAGGCAAGACTGACCTTAGTCACCCGCCAGGTGCGACCGTACTACTTCGCGTAGAATACTTTGGTGCGATCCACCGATTCCCCTGTCCTCACTATAGACGGACTCATTAAGGATGTAGGGCCCTTGGCTGCCCTTGACGGCAAAATGCTCCGTGTTGTGAGTGGCCTGTCCATGGTGGCTGAACGGGGCCGGATTACCGCCCTCCTCGGGGCCAATGGCGCCGGCAAGACCACCACCCTTGAATGTGCGCAGGGTTTACAGAAACGCACTGGTGGAACCATTTCACTTCTGGGCGCAGATCCGGATACTGCCGGCGCTGACTTGAGGTCCCGGGTAGGCGTCATGCTTCAGGATGGCGGGCTCCCGCCGTCGGCCCGTCCAATCCCCCTGTTGCGTCACGTTGCCGGCATGTACCGGAACCCCATGGACGTCGATGCCCTCGTGGATCGCCTGGGCATTGCCCAGTTCAGCCGCACCAGTGTGCGGCGCCTCTCAGGTGGCCAAAAGCAACGGGTGGCCTTGGCTGCGGCCTTGATTGGCAACCCCGAGGTCCTCTTCCTCGATGAACCCAGCGCTGGATTGGATCCGCATTCGCGCCAAGTGGTTTTCGACCTCATTGCAGAATTGCGCGACGCCGGCATGGGCATCATCCTCACGACGCACCTGATGGATGACGCCGAGCGCCTGGCGGACTACGTCTACATCATCGACGGCGGACACAACGTCGCCGAGGGGACGGTCGCTGACCTTCTGCGGCACGATCATTCCGCCGATACCGCGATCACGGACCGGACCCTCTTTTTCGATGCGCCGCCTGGACTCGAGTTCAAAGGCGTCCTTGGTGCAGGCCTGCAAGTCCTTGAAACCCGTGCCGGCAGCTACTCGATCACCGGTGCTCTGGCACCTGGGGACCTTGCCGCCCTGACCGCCTGGTGGGCCGAACGGAACATCATGCCAGCCTCCCTGAGACTCGAGGCGCGGAGCCTTGAGGACGTTTTCCTGGACATTTCCGGAAGGGACCTCCGATGAGCAAGCTCCTCTCCCCCAATGCCGGGCCCGCTACCCTGCCTCGCCGTATTCTCCAGCAGGGCCGCTACGAGACCATCACTATGCTGCGGAACGGCGAACAGCTGATTCTTGCTGTCGTCCTTCCGCTTCTAGCTTTGGCCGGGCTGACTGTTACTCCCCTGCTGGATGGGCTCGGAGGCTCGCGCGTTGACGTAGCGACGCCGGGAATCCTCGCTCTCTGTGCCATGTCCACCGCCTTCACTGGGCAGGGCATTGCCACAGGATTTGACCGGCGTTACGGCGTTCTGCGCTTCCTCTCCACCACTCCCCTGGGTCGTGGTGGCCTGATCGCCGGCAAAATACTGGCTGTGCTCGTCGTTCTCTTCCTCCAAGTGCTGGTCGTGGGGGCAGTCGCCGGGCTCCTGGGCTGGCAGCCGCGGGCGGAGGCATGGCTTCCAGGCCTTGGGATCCTTGTCCTTGGTGCGGCCGCGTTCACTGCGCTGGGACTCCTGGTCGCTGGAACTGTACGGCCTGAAGCCACCTTGGCCATCACCAATCTCCTGTGGATCCTCCTCGGAGCGCTGGGCGGGATCGTTGTCCCGGCGGAAAGGCTCCCCGCCATAGCCCAAGGCATCGTGCACTTCCTGCCCTCCGGCGCACTGGGCCAAGCATTGCGGGATGCCTTCATTTTGGGCATCGTGCCCTTCCCGGCCGTCCTGGTCCTCCTGATGTGGACATTGCTGGCCGGCGCCGCGGCCATTCGCTGGTTCAAGTGGAACTGACAACAAGCAGAACTGAGAGTTGAGCAAACTGTGAGCACGGCATCGCGCCTCCCTAAATCCGTCCAGCGATTCACCACCAAGCTGCCGACGGAGGTAAACCGCACTATCCGCCGACTCTCGGTCCTTTCCCTGATCGGACAGATCGTGCTCGTAGTGACCGGTGGAGCAGTTCGCCTCACGGCTTCGGGCCTTGGCTGCCCAACCTGGCCGCGATGCACCGACGAATCCCTCGTCAACACGCCTGAAATGGGCATTCACGGTCTTATCGAGTTCGGCAACCGGATGCTCACGTTCGCGTTGGCGGCGGTTGCGGCGCTCATGTTGGTCTACTTGTGGAATCTCCGCAAAGAACGCCGCGACCTCTTCATGCTTGCTCTTGGCCTCCTGGCGAGCATCCCGGCTCAGGCCATCATCGGCGGAATCACAGTCCTGTCCAACCTCAACCCCTGGGTTGTGGGCCTGCACTTCCTGGTATCCATGGCCTTGGTTGTCTTCGCATCGCTGCTTGTTAACCGCGCTTTTGGCCGCACGGGACGATTCATGAAGCACGCGCTGCCTGCACTGCCTTCGGTTGCCCGGCCTGTGATGTTGGCCGTCACCGTCTTCTCGGCCATAGCTGTCATGCTCGGCGTAGTAGTCACAGGCGCCGGTCCGCACGCAGGCGATGCCGATGCGCCCCGCAATGATCTGGACTGGGACCTCTTCTCGCACATTCACGCTGTGCCCGCTTACCTGATCACAGCCGGGACACTGTTGGCTGTATACCTTGTGGTCCGGCATAAGATTGGCGGCCCGTTCCGAACCGCTGCCTTCCTGCTGCTCGCCGTGACGTTGCTGCAAGCTGTCATCGGGTTCACCCAGTACTACAACGGAATTCCTGCGCTTCTCGTGGGCGCACACATGCTTGGCGCAGCCCTGCTGATGAGCGCATCCACCAACGCGGCTGATATCGCAAAGTACAGCCCCGCCAAGTAGCGCGCTCTCACATCGGGCCGCGCTGGGTGGGATGTTCTCTCACATCCTGCGGCCTGTGGCCGGATGTTCTTTCATGTCCTGCGGCCTGTGGCCGGATGTTCTTGCACATGCAGGATCCTTGAGCCCGATGTTTTCTCAGATCCAGGGTCGGCAATCAACAGGTAATGAAGGACTCACAACCAACTTGACGATGAGGGCATTCGTCGATTACCCCGTGGAATGTGTGAGACCGTCCGTCGGAAACCGGTCAGGATGTGAGAGAACATCCGGGGAAAACCGGTGGGATGTGAGAGAACATCCGGGGAAAACCGGCGGGATGTGAGAGAGGATCGGTGGAAATGCGGTGGGATGTGAGAGAGCATCCGGGGGAAACGAGAAGGCGCGACGCCGGAACTCAGGTGAGTGCCGGCG
>NZ_JBFRFP010000014.1:0-126912 GCF_052114885.1 Paenarthrobacter sp. 2TAF44
CGTTCACCTCGGTCACGGACCTGATGCGCAAGATCCGGCAATTCATCACCGGCTGGAACAAACGCAGCCACCCCTTCACCTGGACCAAATCACCCGAAGAAATCCTGGCGAAAGCCAAGCCAAAGACAACTTCAAACACGCGGCACTAGTGACCTTGCCAGGAAAGAAAGAAATGGACTCCATTGTGACAGGACCCCGGTGATGCGCTGACGGAGATTATTCTCAGAGGTGAGTTCCGTGAGTGTCGAGTCTCCGAAGGCCCGCGCTGATGGCCACCGCAGCGACACCTGAGCGTGATTCCTGAGCCATCTTCACGAGAATGTTCTCCACGTGAGTTGTGACGGTGCGGATGGAAATGCCGAGTTCAGATGCGATCTGTTGGTTCGAGCGCCCCCTTGCAATCCGATCGGTGACCTCGGCTTCACGTGCTGTCAGCCCAAAGGGAAGTTCCAGGGGAGTCTCAACGATCAAAGCGACGTCCCCACGACCTGATGAAACCCCGGCAGTTCGGGTGATCTCCAGTGCTACCGTCCCGTTCTCCGAGGTCCAAAGCCCGGATACGGAGGCCGCCGCCCCGGCCAGGAAGCGCGAAATGAAGTCTTTGAAATGGGGTTCAAATACAACGCCGCTCATCTCCCGGGAAATCACGGGCATGGGCGCATCCTGTCCATCAAAGAGCGCTGCCCTGCAGTCTTCGCGAAGTCGCAGAATTGGATATCCGGAAGATTGCCTCCGGCACAGCTCAGCGACGATCGGGGACAGCGCGCCGATAAGGTCACGGGCATCATCATCGAAGTTGTGAAAATGGGAGGCGGAAAGGTGGAGCATTCCCGCGTACTGGCCGTCGTCAGAGATCAGGCAGGTGCTCATGCCATCCGCGAAACCTGCGGGCGCCAGCGCCGTTTGGTACAGCTGCGTTGCACGGTAGTCGTACTTCAGATCATCAATGCGTAACGGTTGGTGCAGCTTAAGCAGGCTTCGATGGACATTTGTTGCAGCGTAAGGGTCACCCAGCGCGGTGAGAGTTTCCGGCTGATAGCCATCGTTGGCCAGCACGTCATGTTTGGACAAGGCACGGTTCCAGAAAATCAGGGCTGCCGCGTCATGCCTGGTGCCGTCGGCCAGAACGTGCAGTATCTCGAGTGCTCCATCGCGCTGGTATTGGGCTGCGCCGGCAGCAAAAGCCGCCTTAAGCAGAATTTGGGACTTTCCGCTGACCATGAAGGCCTCCAAGACAGGAGGATCCTGTCCTCCGGGTTTGCGGCTTAATTATAGGCCCCCTCTCTCTTTATAGCCCTTCGGTGTGCCTAAGCACCCCGGAACCACTGAAGCCGCTAGCGCGTACGTACAAATACCGATGTCGCGGGGACGCCTAGATTCCTAGGCTTGGTTACACGGAGTGAAGAGCGTCACCCCAAGTCAAAGGAGAACGAGATGACTCGCGAAGAAGCCTACTCAAAGTGCCCTTCCGATTCGTATGTCGAACTGTACGGCGGCCAGTGGCTCGTCGTCCCATTCGCGCCTGTCGCCCAACCCCCATTTTTCACCTGCCTGCCAGGCACTCAGCATGTGGCACAGCAGATGGCAGTTAGCGGAATCTAGCCGGGCTGGAGCGAAAAGTGACAGGCAATAAACCAAAACGTCCTGAACCCCACACCAGGTGCGGGCAGAATTGCCCGCTTGGCAGGGCCATGCCGTCGGGCCGCTGCAACGGCAAAAACGGGGCGCGCGACGCAACCAGCCCGGAGAAGCCCCCAAATGTCCGCCCTTGAAATCCATGGGCAGGCGGACCGCTTCAACGTCAGGCCGCTGGAGGACATCTGCTTCACTATCGTGTGCCGAGGAACATCCAGCTTTCGAAGTCAGTTACTGCGAGTTGAAAGGTACAGCGGGGACGCGGCGATTCCGTTGCTGGAAACCACGCCGGTGACCAGCAGTATCGATGCTCACACCGAACGACGGCTCCATGCAATGTGCGTCCGTCCTTTTCTGGAAGTCCCGGGTAGCGAAGATGCGCTCAGTGGGGCATCCGGGGTCACCTTGGGAGCCCGGATACGCCCAGACGTGCCAGAGGCTGCATACCAGGGTGTTCTGACAGCCTGCGATACAACCACGAACAGGGGCATTGGGATCTTCCTCCGTGACCAAAGGCTGACGCTCTTAGTAGGAGATGGACACGCCAAGCTGGAAATCAGCCTCCCTGAGCCCCTGCAGCCTGGCAACTGGTACGAAATTGCCACGTCATATGACCAAACGACTGGTCTCGCGGCCCTTTTCCAGAGGCCCTACACCTCCTCCACTCAGTCCCCTCGTGGGGCAGGTCGCGGAAGCCGGACAATAACTGGGCATCGCAAACTGGCCCACCTGCCAGAGGTCCCCCTAATTCTGGGCGCCAGCGCCAAATACATCTCAGGATGGACGGCGGCAGAGGAATCCTTCATAGGAACGATCGAGGCACCATACGTGAGTGCAAAGTCCCCGCCGGCAACTGATCTGTGGGGACTACACGCCCGGCGACCAACCACCCCGGACCTCGTGGCAGCATGGGATTTCTCTCAAGAGCTTTCCGCGGACGGACTCCACATCGACCAGATCCCGGATATCGTCGGCTCCTTCCACGCCCACTGCGTTAACGCCCCGATCAGAGCCGTTCCTGGCCACCGCGGCAGCCTAGCCGGCGGCCTCGGAACAACACCGGAGAGCTACGGTGCCATCCACCTGCTCGAAAGACGGCCAGATCCAGAGAGATGGAAATCGCGGATCGTTCTCCCCGTCCCGCAAACACCGTAGGCAGGGTTCTACGCCGTCCGACTAAAGGCCGCAAACGTCGAGGAATTCGTTCCCTTTGTTGTCTCATCCGCAACGGAACAGGGACACCCTCCAACAAACAGAGCCCGTGTCCCACTGACCTCCGCCCACGAGGCCGCACCACACCACAGAGCGCCCATCGATCGCTCATCCCAACGATCCACCTACAGAATCCGCTGAGCCGAATTCACGGCTAGGATTTCTTCCGAGAGGCACAGATAGCCCATGAAAACTGACAGTCACGCCAACCCGGCCGCCGACGCCGGCACCAACGACGTCGAACAGCAAAAACTAGGGGCTCTTGGCTACAAGCAAGAGCTCAATCGCACCATGACCCTGACGGACGTTGTCGTCTACGGGCTCATCTTCATGGTGCCGCTGGCCCCCGTGGCCGTTTTCGGTACCATCTTCAACTTCTCCCACGGCATGGCCGCCTTGGTTTACCTGGTCGCCGGTATCGCCATGTTCTTCAGCGCCGTCAGCTACAAGGAGATGGCCAAGGAGTACCCCGTCGCAGGCTCCGTCTACTCCTACGTCCGCTTGGGCACCAGCAAATTCGTTGGCTTCCTTTCTGGATGGGCCATCCTCCTCGACTACCTCCTCCTGCCCGCGCTGCTGTGCATCCTCGCGGCATCCGCCATGGGAGCACTCATGCCTGAAGTTCCAGGCTGGGTCTGGGTCATTGGCTTTATCGCCGCAGTGGCCTTCATCAATCTCCGCGGAATCGTCGTCACGGCACGGATGAACATGATCTTTTTGATCATTCAAGGAGCAGCGCTCGTCGTGTTCGTCGGCGGAGCCTTGATAGCGATCACCCAGGGGCGGGCGCAGTTCAGCCTCGCACCCTTCTATCAGCCCGAGTTCTTCTCGTGGGAGCTCGTGTTCACGGCCATCCCGGTCGCTGCCCTTAGCTACATCGGCTTTGATGCGATCTCGACGCTCAACGAAGAAGCTAAGGGTGGCGGAAAAGCCGTTTCGAAAGCGACCATGATCGTGCTCTGGCTAGTCATTGCAATGTTTGTCGCGCAGGTGTATTTCGCGGCTCTCTTCGTTCCGAACAACGAACCTTTCGCCGACGGTGATGCTGTGAACAACGCCTTCTACTACATCAGCGAAACTGTGGTGGCGCCCTGGTTCAAGATCGTCTTCACTTTGATTACGGCCCTTATAGCGCTTTTTGCCAATGTGCTGGTTTCCCATGCCACGACCTCGAAGATGATCTTCGCCATGGCCCGTGACGGGCAGCTACCCCGACGTCTGGCAGTGGTCACCCAGAAACACAAAGTTCCCGCCGCTGCAATGATCGTCGTGACGATTCTCACCGCCGTTATTGGTGTGCTGGCTGTAGGCCAGATCGAACTCATCGTCACGATGGTCACCTTCGGCGCACTCACGGCCTACATCCTGCTGCACATCAGCGTGATCACCCACTTTGGAATTCGGCAGTCCAGCAAGAAGTACTTCATCCACTGGATCTCGCCCATCCTTGGCATTGCCGTGCTCGGATACGCCCTCTACAGCACCAACGTCTTGGCCAAAGTCATTGGCATCTCCTGGCTGGTCATAGGAACAATCGTCGCCGTCGTTCTGAAGCGCACCGGCCGCACCCTCGAAACAGAGGACGGTCTCTAGGCCGCCACACGACACTTGCCGTTCACCGACGGGGCGAAAGCACCGGACCTGCCGCCTTGGCAGCGCCCGGTCCCTTCGTGACGTGTCAGGAAGCTTCTTGGTCCGCGGTCCCCGACGGGAGAGGGCTCCACGCTTCAATAGGGGGCTCTGGACTACGCAAAACTACCTATATTTTTCCCGTCACGCCGGTCCTACCGTTGAAGTTACCTACAACACACAACGCTTCAGCGCTGGTAACGGGGGAGTTCCCTGAACCAGCCCGCTCCACAGCAATCCCATCTCAGAATGAAAGCGAGAACCTCTCTTGAATCCGCGGACCAGTCCACCAAGTGGCCAAGCAATTTGTTGCAGAACGGGAGCGAACTGATGCGTACCGGCGCGGACCGCTCATCCGAACTTATGAGCATCTTTGAACAGCGGTTCTCCGCCCGGCTTCGCCGCGACTTCACCGATGAAGTATCAGCGGCGTATGACCGCTCCCCGTTGGGACCTCACGACGACAAGACCGCACGTGTTGTGCGGGCCTTGGGCAACGCCTCGGTCTCCGGCAAAGAGGTCATCCTGAACCTCGGGCCCAACGGTCCGTGGGGGATCGGCCGAATCACTGTGGGAGCACCCGGAAACCTGGTTCTCCTGCCCCCAACCTTCTATACCTATGAAAACGCGTTGCGTGGAGTGTTCGCGTTGCGTCGCAAGAACTTTTTGGAGAGCTGAACCGATGACTGCCGAATCCGCAACCGAGATCCGCGTCGAACCGAAAATCTTCGGTTACACGGACCGTTTTGCCGCCCACCCGGGCGAAAGCATCTCCTTCCACGTCAGCTGCGAGGGACCTTCCACCTACCAAGCCTCACTCGTCCGTCTGCGGCATGGGTTCACAGGGGAAGCCGGACCGGGCTTCCTGGAAACGCGCGTTGCATCAGAATTCGATGGTGAAAAGCAGGGCACGCAGTACGCATGCCAGCCCGGATCCTATGTCGAAGTGTCAGACCCATCCTCCCTGATGACAGACCTCAATGGGTTTGTCATCAAAGCCAAGGTGTACCCCACGTTGCCTCTGAGCTCCCGCTCCGGTAACTATGGCGCCTACAACGTCACTCAGAACTCATTCGGAGGAGGCAGCGATCGACAGGTCATCCTGGGCAACTGGGACGACGAGTCCTCGAGTGGCTACGCACTTGTCCTGGACGCCGGCCGGCCCACCTTCCTCTGGAGCGAACAGGGCGCCGTGAAGTCAGTGGCCACTGAGAGCCCCCTGGAAGGCCACCACTGGTACAGCCTCCGAGTCGAGGTGGACACCACAGCTGGCCAGATCCACCTGACCCAGGCACCGTTGTCCAACATCATGAACCGGTACACCGACCAAGCACTGCCCCTGGAAGCCGACGACAAGGTCGCAGACGCCACCCCCGCAGCCACCGCACCCAAAGCCCCATTCCGAATCGGCGCCGGAGCGCGCCGAGACGGCGAACGGTGGCTTGCAGCCAACGGCTTCAACGGCAAGATCGGCGACGTGTCGATTCAACGACGCACGCCCACCCGAACCGAGACCATTGCTGACTGGCACTTTGGACGCAGCAGCCGCGACGACGGACTGCTCCTGTGGGACGTCATCGACGAATCACCAAACCAGCTCCACGGAACATGTCACAACGCCCCAACACGAGCCGTCGCAGGACACTCCTTCACTGGTCTCCTGGACGACTTCCGGATTGCCCCCGATGAATACGACGCAATCCACTTCCACGACGACGACATCACTGACGCTGGCTGGCCCGCAGCATTCACACTCGACGTGCCTCACACCCTGCCAAGCGGCGTCTACGCAGCCAAACTCACCGCCGAAGGTGCAGAACAGTACCTTCCCTTCTTCGTCCGCGCAGGTGAAAAGAAGAACGATGTCGCCGTGCTGTTCTCCACAGCGACATACCTGGCCTACGCCAACGACCGCATTGCCTTCGAAGCCGACGGCGCAGAGATCATCGTCAGCCGGACGCCCATCCTGGACCGCGAAGACCTCACCCTCCAGGATCACCCCGAATTCGGCCGCTCCTGCTATGAAATCCACAACGACGGCTCCGGAGTTGTCTTCGGCAGTGTCCGCAAACCCATCCTGACTCTCCAGCCCAAACACCGTGCGTGGTTCCAAGCCGAAGGCGTATGGGGGCTGCCCGCAGACCTGTGCATCGTTCACTGGCTCGAAACCGAGAACTGCGACTACGATGCCATCACTGATGAGGATCTCGACCGCGAAGGCTACAGCCTTCTCAGCGATTACCGGGTAGTCATTACCGGCAGCCACCCCGAGTACGTCACCCGCAACGAACTCACCGCCCTGGAGGAATTCACCTCCAACGGCGGAAGACTGATGTACCTGGGCGGCAACGGCTTCTACGCCACCGTCTCCTTCGACCCCGACCAGCCACACCTGATGGAACTCCGACGCTCCGACGGCGGTACACGCCCCCACCAGTCCCCATACGGAGACAAACGCCACGCCACGTCCGGGGAACTAGCCGGCATCTGGAGGAACAAAGGCCTACCGCCACAGAAACTCGCCGGAGTGGGATTCGCCGCGCAGGGCTTTGACCGCTGCACCTACTACGAACGACTCGAAGACAGCCACACCCCAGCCGCGGAATTCATTTTCGAGGGAATCGGTGAAGACGAGCGCATCGGCGAGTTCGGAATCATGGGAGGCGGCGCCGCCGGCGCCGAAGTCGACTGCTACCAGCCCGGCCTCGGCTCGCCCCCCGGAACACTGGTCCTTGCAACGTCAGGCCCGCTGTCGGACGCTTACCTCCTGGCTGCAGAGGAAGTGTACGAGTCCATTCCCGGCATCGGCGCTACCGAGCAACCAGGCGTCCGATCGGACATCGTCTACTGCCCGTTGGAAGGAGGCGGAGGTTTCTTCTCAGTCGGTTCGATCGCCTACACGGCGTCTCTCTCCCATAACAACTACGACAACAACGTCGCCAAGATGACAGGAAACGTCCTAAGGCGGTTCCGTCAAGCCCAGCCACTTGAGGTAACTCTCAATGAAACAGAAACAGTTCAAGTAGTCGGCAGCTGAATCGCTAATCAGAAAGAAACCAGCTGCCCCGACGGGCCAATATAGCGAAGCCAGAGGGCGGTCCATTCTTCGAGTGGGCCGCCCTCAGGTGGGCATGACACCGTCCATCTTTCTTTCCCGACTGAGCTTGCCAGCCATCCCACAGTGACGCGGACCTCCGGCATCAACGTCAGAGGCGACTACCAAATGGACACCAGGGAGTTCAATGATCACCACAATAGAAGCCGACCGCTATTTCCACATCACGGGGCTTACCACCACAGAAATCGACGACGGCATCAGCATCGCCGTCAGATTGGCCCACACCCACTCAAGAAGGGACGGCTGGGAAGGGGTACTCGTGACCCGCCATGAACCTGGCCTGTACACCGTGAACCTAAGCAGCGAAATCCCTTACGGCATCACCATGGAACGAGACCTAGACAGCAGAACCAAGCTCTCCCAGAAAGTGCAGATGTAGGCGACCGGTCGTTCCGCGCGAGGTCTGTGGCGCCAGACTGGGCCGGATTTCCTGTGTCTTCGCGGGTTCCCGGTGTTTGCAGGGGCCGGGATGCGGTTCGAGTCCACCTCAGACACAGGGTTTCGGCAGGTCAGAAGCCATTTGGGCCTCTGACTGTGTACAGAACACCCAAACGTGTGGACGCGTGGCCAGCATTCGGAAGCGCCACATTTGAGGTGGTGACCACCCCAAATCTTTCATTTGGCTTGATTCTTGCTGCACAAGGAGTAGCCGTCCTCTTGCATCAACAGGAGGCGGCCGCGCCCGTCGTCGAACCTCACCCATGCACCGGAACCATCGGGCAGGCTCGCTTCCACGATCCCGCCACCGACTTGCCGATCCTTGCCGCCCAACGCGTTGACGCAGACGCACTCGCCCGCGACGCCGAACAACGAGGCTGGATCGCCGAAGCCGAACGACACAAACAACTCATCACACGACTCGACAAACTGATCAACGAGGCCACACCGCAGGATGACGAACACGAGCACCCTCGACAGCGTCGAGCGCGCCTGCGCCGAGCTCCTCCGGAATGGACAGGCAGTGACATTCACCGCCGTTGCCGCCCAAACCGGCCTGGGCCGCACCACCATCTACCGGGACCCGGTAATCCGGGCCGTCATCGAGTAGAACCGTCACCGCGCCGCCGCCGTCAGCGGCACGCTCACCGTCCTCACCGACGATATCGCCACCCTCCACGCCGCACTCGACGCCCTCGCCACAACCGTGCGGCGACACGAAGAACAATTCCGGAAGCTAACCACCCGAAAAAGCTGAAACCCTTAACCGGCCAATCCCCGGCATCCCGGGTCATTAGCCGGATAATGTGCGGACAACGCCGCGATGGAGTCGTTCTTTTCGCTGCTGCAGAAGAACGTCCTGGACCGCCAGCGCTGGCTCACCGGGCAAGAACTCAGGCTGGCCATCACGACCTGGATTGAGCGGACTTACCACCGCCGGCGACGGCAACGACGGCTGGGAAAACTCACGCCCATCGAATATGAAACAATCAACCGGACCGCGCTCACAGCGGCCTAAGACCCCGAGTCAACAAGAGCGGGGGCAGTCCCCATCCTTTTCCTATTGAGTGAGCCCGGCGTCTTTCACGCCGAGCAACGGGGCCGAGCTCGGACGCTACCTCGCTACTCCCAGCGGCCTCGTTCCGGAGGTTACCGAGGTCGTTTATCGCCTTCTCGATGCGCTTCTGTGTCTCCGGAGCAACGCGGTGCGGCGCATTCATGTAGTTCGAGACCGTACCTATAGGTACATCGGCATGCTGCGCGACATCGCGGATACTCACCACCAGATATCCTCGCAATCCGCGTCGAGAGAGTAGAGCTGTCCCAAGACCCGGAGGACGGGCGACTTTCGCGGTGGTACGCGATCGTCGCCCGCCTTCCAGAGCCTGCAGGGCAGATCGGGGCTAGCCCACGTCTGTCCATTTGTTGTTGGTGACCTGCTCGTGTGCCCAGGTGACGTTCGACGCCTGCTGCGCGGCCAGGTACTCATCGAGCGTCTTAGAACCGATCAGGTAGCCAGTAAGCAAGTTCTGCCCCGTTTGGGCGGCTGGCGTCAGCAGCGCGCCGTTACTCATCTTTGCCGGTGCGGACCAGTCTTTGGAGGTGAGTGCCTCGATTGTCGTCGGAGCCTTGGCGCTGGTGATAGCCGGGATGCTTCCAGTCTCCGCGAGCCAGTTCTCAATCTTCGGGCTCGACACGTACTGGAGGAACTTGATCGCCGCATCCAGCTTCGCACCCTTGATGTACGCGGGAATCATGTACGAGGTGCCACCTGCTCCCGTTCCAAACGATGCCGGCGCGCCAGAAGCGTACTTCGAGTCCTTAGTCGAGATGGTCGGGAATGGCACGGTGCTCCAGTCGAACTTCACCGTGGAGAGCCCTGCGGCCGAGAAGTTGGTGCCCCACGCCATGGCGGCCTTGCCACCGGGGAAGGCCGTGCTGCCGGTGAAGGCGCCGGCCGCGGGGATGCCCGACCAGTTCGGCGTCGCGCAGGCGTCGTACCACTTCTTGATGATCTTGACCGAGTCGGCAATGGCCGGGTCGGTGCTCACGTCGAGCGAGCCGTCTAGGATTCCCTTCGCGAGGCTCTTCGTGGCCAGAGGATTCGCGGTACCCGCGTTGCCGTCGCCTCCGAAGACGTTGATCTTGTCCGCCAGCGGGTCGAGCATGGTCGACTGGATCGCGGTGGTCGCCCACATGGTGGCCAGCGTGCCCTTGTCGGTGGCCAGCGGGTCGATGCCCGCCTCCTTGAGCGTGGTGCACGCCTTAGTGAATCCGTCGAAGGTAGACAGCTGCGAGGGGGAGATGCCCTCCTTCTTCAGGATGTCGTTGTTGTAGAAGATGCCGACGGTAACGAGGTTGAACGGCACCCAGGTGTGGTGGCCGGTTCCATCGCGCTGAGCGTCACCGAAGTAGTTCTTGTCGAACCCGTCGAGCCAGGTCTTCGAGTTCGGGTCGAACGGGTTCTTCTCGGCGAGGTACTTGTCGAGGTTCATCACTTGGTCCGGCTTGGGCGCCGGCTGGTTGAAGATCAGCTCGGGCGCGGTGCCCGCGGTGAGCTGCGTGCTCAGCGTGGTGCCGAACGACGAGAGTGGCAGCACGTTGGTCTTGATGGTGATGTTCGGGTTGTCCTTCTCGAACTGCGTGATCAGCTTGTCCCAGGCCGGACCGAAGGTGTTGGTCTGGTCGGTGAACTGGTTCGGGCCGGCGAGGGTGATGGTGACCTTGTCGTCGGAGCTGGATCCGGCCGAGCATCCGGTCAGTACGAGCGCTGCTGCTGCGATTGTGCCGACCGCGGCGACGAGCGCCTTGGGTCGCACGAGGCGTTTGGGCTGTGACATTGCAATCTTCCTTGATTGGGTTGGGGGGGTGGGGCGTTGTGGTGCGATTCAGTGCTTTCGGAAGGAGACAGAGTTCGTCTCGGAAATTCGGGGTCGGCGCCCTAGTGCGCGCCGGGGAGGCCGCCCTGTACCCCCGCGAGGAAGTATTTGGACAGGAAGGTGAACAGGATGACGAGCGGCAGGCTGGCGAGGAAATATCCGGCCATCAGTGGTCCGTATTCGATGGCGTTCTGGCCCTGGAAGAACTGCAACCCCACCGACATAGTGCGCAGGCTGTCGTCGGTGATCACGAGAAGTGGCCAGAAGAAGTCGTTCCACACCGTGCTGAGCGTGATCAGCGCGATCGAGCCGAGCACGGGCAGCGAAAGCGGAAGGGTGATCGAGCGGTACAGGCGGAAGTTTGACGCCCCGTCGATGCGGGCAGCGTCGTAGATCGACTGCGGGATCGACTCGATGAAGTTGCGCATGATGACCGTGCCGAGGATGACACCGCCCGCGACGTAGGGCACGACGAGCACCACGTAGGTGTTCAGGATGCCGAAGTCCTTCATCATGATGAACAGCGGGATCAGGTTGACGATGCCGGGCACCGCCATGAGCGCGAGCACGAGCGCGTACACCACACCGCGTCCGCGGAATCGGAATCGCGAGAGCACGAACCCGGCCACGGAGCCGATGGCCGCGATCAGGATGATCGAGGCGATGGCCACGTAGAAGGTGTTGCCGAGGTACGGCGCGATCTGGTTCCACGCCACGGCGTAGTTCTCGAAGTGGAACGGGAAGACCGGCGCCCAGAAGCTGTCCGCGAACTGCTGGTTTGTCTTGCCCGACGTGATGACCATAAAGACGTAGGGCGCGAGGCTGACCACGACCAGCAGGACCAGTACGGCCTTGATGCCTACCTGCAGGTGGGATCGGTTGCGGATCTTCCCTGGCTGCTGCTGAGCGAGCCGTGTGGTAACGGTGCTCACATTTCACCTCCGTCGTTTGCGCCCGCGCTGCGTCGCCCGATGAAAAGCGAGAACAGGCTGAGGGCGAGGGTGATCGCGAACAGCGTGGTGGAGAGAGTGGCCGCGTAGCCCCAGTCCCCGGCGCTGAACGCCTGGTTGATGATGTAGAGCACCGGGACCATGGTCGCGTTGTCCGGCCCTCCCGAGGTGAGTACGAAGGCGACGAAGCCGTACTGCAGCGTAGCCACGACGACCAGGAAGAATAGGATACGGATCTGGCTCACCATGAGCGGCAGGTCGATCCGCCAGAGTCGTGCCCAGCGGCCGACGCCGTCGAGCTGGGCGGCCTCGAGCACCTCTTTCGGGATGTTCTGCAGGCTCTGGTAGAAGATGAGGAACGGCAGCCCTGCGATGAACGGGAAGCCGACGAGGAGGAGCGCGACGAGCGCCGTGCTGGGCGAGCCAGTCCAGTTCTGTTCGAACGCCTTCAGACCGATCGCACGAAGGAACTGGTTGAACAGCCCGGCGTTCGGGTCGTAGAAGAAGCCCCAGATGAGCGCGGTCACTACGCCGGGGAAGGCCATCGGGATGATGAGCAGCGTGCGGATCACGTACTGCCATCGGTCGCTCTTGAGGGTGACGAGCAGCTCTGCGGCAAGCAACGGTAGGATCCACGACGCGAGGTTGAACAGGAAGATGATGCCGAGGTTGCCGAACGAGCGCCACCAGGTGTCGTCGCTCATCATGCGTGCATAGTTGGCGCCGCCGAGGAAGCTGGAGACGCCAGCGGGCACCCAGTTGAAGAATGACCAGAAGATGGAGGAGAGGGCCGGGAAGTAAGCGAATGCTCCCAATACGGCGATCAGCGGGAGCAGCGCCAGCCACACGGTGATGCGGAATTGAGGACGCGTGGTCCGCCGCGGGCTTGGGGGCCGACCTGCGACGGAGGCACGTTCGGCTGCTAGGGGTCTTTCCTTCGTCAACGCCATGAAGCGCCTCTCTTCTTCGAGATATGCGGCGGCCGAGTCATCTCCGCCGTGAAATCGTGCGGCAGGGAACTGGGATTCACACTTCACTCCTTTGTGGTGCTCGGGCTGTTACAAATTCTATAGCGAATCGTTTCGTGTGACAAGTATGGCGGCCCCATCCCTAGGGCTTCCCATCCGACGCCGAAGGTGCGGGTGAGATGGTGCAGCCGGCGAGGGGGAGCGCAGTCAAGCCTATGGAGGCACTGATTGAGGCAACGGGCGTGCGTGCCCCCCCGCTGAACCTGGTTCTGGTGCATTTTCACTCCCTTGTGATTGCTGTGTGACATCGGTGATTCTGTAGGATAAATCGTTTCGCTCCGTTGGTGTAAAAACCGCCGGAGTTGAGTGTCTCGATTTTTGCTAGATGTCGTTCTCCCTCACCGGTCCGCGGGTGAGAAACGCTTTGCTTTCGGGTTCAATGCTGCATCCTCAGCCGCTGGCAGCCCGAAGACAACAGCGTTGAGCCCTTCGTCCGTGCGGACAATGGAGAGAGGGTTCTCTGCCACCACGATGATGGAGTCGCGGTGGCGCCACGCAACCCACCAGTCGCTACCCGTGATGGTTACAGTGCCGGGCTCAATCGGTGACCTGTCGAGCGTGTAAGGCTTAAGATTCTGACTCCATTCGCCGAACCCTTCGAGGGTCCGGCGCTGGACGTCGGGAATCCGCCCACTGGCCTCGGGCCCGATGTTCAGCAGGAGACGGCCGCCGCGCGAAACTACGTCGGCGTATAGACGCGCAAGCTCGGTTGCAGAGAGCGTCAAGGATTCATCCTCTGTGCGGTTGTAACCGAACGAATACCCGAGCCCGCGGTTATGTTCCCAACCGACCCCGCGCTCGTTCTGGGTATCGTGCGAATACTCGCTGGTTCGGTAGTCCCACACCGGCGCGCCCCATCGGTCATTGACGATGCCATCAGGGACCACACTCTTGTAGTACTCCAGTAGTTCCACGAGAGAGCCGTCAGCCTTACCCGCGTCCGGCCATTCGATGTCGTTCCAGATCACCGCAGGCTTGTAGCGGTCAATCAGGTCACGGACGTGAGCGGTTGCGTACTCGGCGTACTTGGCGTCGTTGGGGCGGTAGTCGGTGACATCGGACATCGATTCAATAGGAGGGAAGTCCGTGAAGGCCCAGTCAAGCCCGCCCGAGTAGTAGACCCCGAATCGCATTCCCTCATTGCGCACTGCTTGAGCGAGGGGTTCGAGGAGATCGAGCTTGGGTCCCCGAGCGACCGTGGACAGTCTGCCGGCGCCGGGGGCGTCCCACAGGGTCACCCCGTCGTGATGCTTCGTGACGGGGATGACGTAGTCCGCGCCAGCTAGATGAAACAGCCGGGCCCATTCGGACGGATCAAACTGGTTGGGGTTCCATTGATCAAGGAAGGCGTCGTACGCGTTGTCTCCGTACTCAGCGGCGTGGTGTAGCGCCGCCGGCGATCCAGTGATCCGGGATGTGTTCGCATACCACTCGGCGTACGCGTTGTGGGAGAACCATTTCTCTTCGGGTACGGCACCCCATGCGCCAGTCGGTTCGGCCCATGCAGGAACGGAGTACGGTCCCCAGTGGATGAAAATGCCCAGGGTGGACTGTCTGGCCCATTCGGGCAGCGTGGGACTATCGGTCATTGTTTTCTCCTTGGCGTTGTTGGCGATTCGCTTCTTGGCGGCCGCCTGGTAAGTAGATGGTCTTGCGATAGAGCGAAACGACTAAAGGTTCGCGGATAATGGGTAGACTCGGGATAGCATCGTTGTGAGGCGGATGGTGCCCACGCTCGCGACACGAAGGACCGAAATTGACGACAAACATCACATCCCCGGCAACTTACAAGGACATCCAGCGATTGACCGGTTTGTCGTTGGCGACGATTTCGAAGTACTACAACGGGCGAAACGTTCTTTCCTCGAATCGAGAATTGATTGAGTCGGCGGCCGCGGAACTGAACTATCGACCGAACGCGTTCGCCAGCAGCCTTCGACGTGGCGTGACTCGAACCGTCGGCGTGTTGCTGCCCTCTTTCCAGGTTCCCTTCCACCTCGAGATCGTCGTAGGAATCGAAAAGTACCTGCGTAGTCATGGCATCGGAGTGCTCCTGACCTCCAACGAGCAGGACGGAACTCCGTCCAGCGTCAATGCAGTCGAGCTGCTTCTCAGCAGAAGGGTTGACGGCATCATCGGCGTTCCCGCGCTGGCGGACTCCTCGGCGCTCGAGACCGCGGTCTCGATTGGCATCCCTGTCGTCACCGTGGACTGGTGCCCAAGCGGCCTTGACGCGGACTCCGTCACCCTTGACAACGTGCAGGCGGGGAAGGTTGCAACGCAGCACCTGATTGACCACGGCCACCGAACCCTCGGCGCCCTGGTGGGCGAAGAGGGAATGTGGAGCCTGCAGGGCCGGCTTGACGGCTTCCTGGCAGCGGCTCGCGCTGCCGGCATCACAATCGCCGAGGACCATATCCAACGCGCCCCTCTGAACGTGGACTCCGGATATGCGGCGATGATGCGGTTGCTCGCGGCAGACCAGCGCCCGACTGCGGTGTTCGCAGGGAACTACGACCTGACGGTCGGCGCCGTGACCGCCCTGAACGACTCCGGGCTCCGCCTCGGGCGCGATATCTCCCTCGTTGGTTTCGACTCCGTGGAGCTCGCCCAGGTGACGCGCCCGAAACTGACGGTCTACGTGCAGCCCGTCGAACAGATCGCAACCGAGGCCGCTCGCATAATGAATGCCCGGCTGGACAATCCGGACGCGTCGAGGAGCCGCGTAGTTCTGGAGCTTCCGGGGCACCTGCAGATCGGTGCGTCGGTTAGGCGGCTGACCGACTGAACCCCTGGGCCAATCTTTATGAAGAGACATGAGACTCCTTGAGTGAACTGTAAGGCGAAACGTTTCACTCAGAGTAGAGCGCTACGCAGCGCAAATCAACTGCGTGAGGATCCCGCCTGATCCATCACTTGGTGCGAATCCGCGTCTTCGTAGGGCGCAAAGGCTTAGCTCCCTAAAGGAGGAACTATCTTCACGCTTCGTAAGGCATGTCATAACGTTTTGTCCTATGGCGGGTCTGCCTAGCTTGCTAAGTCGCTCGGGGAGTGAGCCTGGCAGGACTGACGATGCCCTGGCGCTGCCGCCCGGGTCCGTGCCGGTACTTCGGGCCCCTCAAATAGAGCGACCCACTCGTCGATCCAGCGGGACCAATCGACTCGCCGAGACGGCCCACTCTGTTGATCGATGCTGAAACGATTCGCCTTCCACGCGCACTTGTCGCTCATCAGGGTCATTTCCGTGGCAAACAAAGGGTTGACCTGCGAATGATGTGAGCGTAACGTTTCGCAATGGTGATTCCGGGGCAACTCCAGCTCCTCGTCGATAGGACATGCAACGGTGCATTCGGCCAGCGAAGACGATCCTGTTGTCGAGCTTCGGTTGTCATCATGACCCCTCGCGGCGGTCAGCGATTTGGAAAACGTCCGGATCAAACTGGTCGGGCGCGAACGATTTTTGCGGCCCCAGCACTTTTCCGACCATGTTCGACGTTCGGAAACAGCTACCTGCAGCGCATACTCGCGCTTCCCAATGACCAACCAAGCGAAGCTTCACGTTCCTAATCGATTGGAAGCGCGGTGTGGTCAGAACCCAACGAAAGGAAGAGACAATGATGTACTCACCCTCAAGACCGAAAAGAGCTGTCGCAAGACTCCTCGTTCCGGTGTTGATCATGACTGCACTCGCGCTAGCGAGTCCATTCAGTGCAGCAGCAGCGACTAACCCGGGGACGGACGACTTCGAACGCGCCGACGGAGCCCTCGGGAGCTCGTGGACGTCGGACCGCGGCACCTGGAGCATCGCAAGCGGTGCCGCCCTGGCAACCAGCGCGACGAGCAACGCCGTAACCACCTACAACCCCCTGCCCATCGCCGTCGACTACGCCGTCTCCGCGCGGATCAACATCGTGACAACGGGAACCCCAACGGGATCGGAGTGGGCAGGTGTTGTCGGCAACGTTCAAGGCACCACTGCCTCGAACCAGAACTACTACCTGCTGCGGGTGACGACTGGTTCTGGAACCGGCACCAACGGGCGCTGGCAGTTGCTGAAAATGACCAACAGCACTACCACCGGCCTGCTCGCCAGCGGCACCATCGTCGCCGCGTACGGCACGCAACTCGACCTGACCCTGACTCGCACGGGCAACTCCTTGCGGTCGCAAGTACTCAACGCAGGGTCGGGAGCCACCCTCGCTGATCAGACGTACACTACGGCTGATCCGAATGTCACCGGAGGCCGTGCTGGGCTGTATTCCAACAGCGGAAACCTGAGAGCACAGACTTGGGGTCTGTCGACGACGGTCCCCGCGGCGGACGACTTTGAGCGCGTTGACGGAGCCCTCGGGAGTTCGTGGACATCAGATCGCGGCGCCTGGAGTATCGCGAGCGGTGCCGCGTTGGCAAGCAGCTCGACCAGCAACGCCGTCGCCACCTACAACCCCCTCGCCCTCGGCGATGACTACACTGTCTCTGCGCGGACCAATATCGTCACGACAGGAACCCCGGGAGGATCCGAGTGGGTGGGCGTCGTGGGAAACCTTCAGGGCACGAGTGCCACCAGCCTGAACTACTACGTGCTCCGGGTCACGACCGGTTCTGGAACGGGCACGAACGGGCGCTGGCAGTTGCTGAAGATGTCCAACAGCTCGACGGCCAGCGTGCTCGCCAGCGGCACAATCGTTGCCGCGTACGGCACGCAACTTGATCTCACGCTGACACGCACAGGTAACTCATTTCGGTCCCAGGTAGTCAATGTGGCATCGGGAGTCACGCTTGCGGACCAGACCTACACCGCCGCTGTCGTTGACCCGAATGTCACGGGGGGCCGTGCGGGGTTGTATTCCAACAGTGGAAACCTGCGAGCGCAGACCTTTAGCCTTTCGACGACGAGCCCGGCTGCTTCGCCCCCCGGAGCACTCAACTGCGCACCCGGTGGAGAAAGCTACACCTACCCCGATCCCAACCTGACTGTCGTTTCGACAAGCACGGTTGGATCGACCTGGGCCGGAATGCAAGTGACGCAGCGAGTTCTCACCAACGGAAACGACCAGTACGTCGCCTACTACGACGTGAACCGCGGCATGACTGTCGCAAAGCACACGATTGGCGGCGCATGGGTCTACAAGGCACTCCCGTCGACGCTCGGGTGGGATAGCCACAACTACGTCTCGATGGGACTCGACCGCAGTGGAAACCTTCATGTGTCCGGCAACATGCACAACGTTCCGTTGGTCTACTTCCGCACCACGACCCCCGGCGACATCAGCACGTTGGTGAAAGTCAACAACATGGTGAGCGCCGCCGCGGAGGACTCGGTTACCTATCCCGAGTTCGTCAACCGGTCCGACGGAAGCCTTGTCTTTGACTACCGCGACGGTGGATCCGGCGATGGCGTGACGTACTTCAATGTGTATAACGAGTCGACCAGCTCGTGGTCGCACATCGTCTCTGAGCCGATTTTCGACGGCAATGGGTCGGCGAGCAACCCTTCAGGAACGTGGAGTTCGTACTTCCAAGGTCCGACGAAGGGACCCGACGGCTGGTTCCACATGATCTGGGTCTGGCGTGACAGTGGTGACGCGGCGACGAACAGCATGCTGACGTACGCGAAGAGCCAGGACCTCGTGAACTGGGTCACGAACGACGGAACGCCCTTGACGACGCCGCTCAAGTATGGCCAAGGTGACGTGATCGATCCGGTCCCCGACCATGGTGGACTGCTGAACGGAAACGCGCGGATCGGCTTCGACGCCGACGGCAAGGTTCTTATCTCGTACCACAAGTACGATGCTCAGGGCCGGTCGCAGATGTACGCCGCGCGTCCGACTGCCTCCGGCACGTGGCAGATCAACCAGATCACCAACTGGACCGGACGATGGAGCTTCGGGGGTGGCGGGAGTCTCAACTTCCAGGTCTCGATGCAGGGTTCCCGTGTCCTGTCCAACGGCGACATCAGCGTTGACTTCTTCTGCAACGGCACCAGCGGCCGGCAGTCCATCATCATCGACTCGTCGCTCAATCGGATTGCCCAAGTATCCTCACAGCCCCTGCCCGCCTCTGTAACGTCCGTGAGTGGGACGTTCCCGGGGCTAGAGGTCAAACTCGAGAGTGACCTCGCCGGCGCAACAGCGGGAGGGCAGTACATACTGCGCTGGGAGACGTTGCCAGGCAACGATGACCAGCCACGGGCCGGGGGCACCTACCCGACGGGAGGAAGCACCCTGCAGGTAATCCTGCTCCACTAGCCGTAAATCCCTCGGAGAACGGCCTTTGTCTGGCGGCGAGGCCGTTCTTCGCGCGGCTATTTGACCGCGCACCTATACCTAGGAGAATTACTGTGACCACAATCTCGCGGTTCGATACGCTCGACATCCGCTTCCCCACCTCGGCGGCGCTCGACGGCTCTGATTTGCCCAAAGAACTGGGGACACGTCTGCGAGCAGAGGAGCTCATTCCATGATTCACGGTTACGTTGCTCCAGGCTTCGAGCTAGTCGCCGATGCGTTCCAGCGCGGACATTCAGCGGATCCCGGCGGCGCTCAACTCTGCGTCTATCAAGCGGGGAGCGTGGTTGTCGATCTGTGGGCAGGCTCCGACCCGGAAACGGACATCGCTATAGACGGAGACTCTCTCTTCGTGTTGTGGTCCACGACCAAAGGCATGCTGGCAATCATCGCGGCCTTGCTGTTCGAAGAAGGCCAGCTTGACCCCGATACGCGAGTATCTTCTGTGTGGCCAGAGTTCGGAGTTCGCCGCAAGGATCAGACCACGGTTGCCCACTTCCTCAGTCATGCGGCTGGTCTTCCCTTCTTTCCCTCTGAAGCGAGGATCCAAAGCCGCGACCTGCCGAATTGGGCTCTCTGCATTGAGACGCTCGCCACCGCCGAACCCCTATGGGCACCGGGAACCGCGTCGTGGTACCACCCATTTACATTTGGTTATCTCAACGGCGAGGTAATCCGCCGGGTTACGGGCAAGACAGCGGGCGACCTCTTCGCTGAGCGCATCGCCGGGCCACTAGGAGTCGA
Source organism: Paenarthrobacter sp. 2TAF44 (assembly GCF_052114885.1). NCBI lineage: Bacteria > Bacillati > Actinomycetota > Actinomycetes > Micrococcales > Micrococcaceae > Paenarthrobacter > Paenarthrobacter sp. 2TAF44. The sequence goes on from NZ_JBFRFP010000014.1 coordinate 19,924, forward strand.
CTTCTGGATCGGGGGCCTGCCGGCGGACCGTGAGAAAGACGTCACGCATCGCAGCAGATTAAACCATGAGCCACCCGTCAAACCTGGCGAACTGTGGTCACAACACGGAGTGGATCTGTCTGATCCAGTCGTCCGCGAGCTGCTCGAGCAGGTGCAGTCGATTCCCGACATGATGGAGTTCCTCAACACCGCCGAGGGGCACCAGATGGAGTTCGGCGGTGCCGGCGGAATCGCGAGTGCACGGTCGGTCGCAAAAATCTACGCCGCCACCATCGGTGAGATCGACTCCATTCGGCTGCTCTCCCCGACGACGCTTGACTTCATGACGCGACCACGCACCTTAAACTTGGGGCCCGTTCCTCCGCTGGCCGCCGTGCCCAAACAGAAGCTTGCCGAGTTCGGGCTGGGCTTCTGGTTGGGCTCGCAATTCCCGAGCGGCCGATTCGCATCCGGTGGAACTTTCGGGCACCCAGGGGCAGGCGGAGTTATCGCGTTTGCTCATCCCGACTCGAGCATGGCCGTTGCATACACGTGCACCGGAATGTGGTCGGACGACTCGCGACCGGACCCGCGCATGAGCTGGGCTGAGCCGCTCGCCGATTTGGCTCGCGCGTAGGAACATCCGGAATCCATGTCCCCACCATCGACTAGAAGACAGGGCGGGACTGCTGGACGAAAGAATTTTCGCCGTTGAGGTTCATCCGGGCCGTGGCCAGCACGCCGCAGCTGCCGAGGCGTGCGGACTGGAGGGGCAGACAGACAGGGCGGGACGAAGTTCAGGAAGTTAGGCTGCATCCGGATGGTCCACTTCGTCGGGTTGTTCAACTGGCGGCGGTATTCCTCTGAGGAGAAGATCCCAGCTCGGCACCCTCCCGTTGTTCAACTGGGATGCAAGGCTATTCATGGGACGGGAGTTCTCGCATCCACTTCTACTCCCGTGCTTAGAATGCCGATAACCGATGTTCTGTCGTCGGGCTGACCCCATGGCGTTGTCATGTTCCTCGGTGCCGCCTCCGCCATGTTAACGATGGAGGAGGTGTTGCCACCGTGTTGGACGTTGGCCCGTCGTTCTGCCGGGCAGAATGTGGTCGGATTTTGGATTGTCAATCGGCCGGTGGAGGTCGTGGCTTGGAGGTCACGGCCTCATCCCGGCAGGTGGCTTCAGGAGGGCTGAAGGTGCCATCAGCAGGCAATCTGCAGAGGTGACAGCGCCTATTTCAAGGTGCCGCATACCAGTGCTCAGCGCGGCGGGTCCGTTCTACGGTGGGCAATCGGCCAAAAAAGAAGTGTGAACAATGTTCACACTTTTCGCTTCCGACCGGCCCATATTGCCCTCGGACTGGCCCGGTTTCCGCAGGTTTCCGCCTCTTCCCAGTGTTTCCAATGCCTGGAATCTCGTTCGAGTCCCACCTCGGGCACGGCAGACCCCCTCGTCAGAGGGGGTTTTTGCTTTAATGTGTGTACATTCTGGTTGGTCAGGTCCCTCTGACACTGGCCGCGGGGTGTGCCTGGCGCCGCGGGTTGCCTGTGAAGTTGTGGGGGAGCGGGTTCAGGGTCTTGGCTGATGGGCCCTCCGCTTGCTCTGAACTGGGGCTATAGGTTCCTTTCTCGATCCGTCTGGTCGGCCGTGGTTGGCCTGCACCTCTTCATGGGTAGAAGGACTGGGCACAACATGACTTCAAGATCCTGCGTCTCGATCGCTTGGCTTAGGCTCGTTCCTATAGCGAGAAGGCCGGGCAAGCGAACGCTTTGTCAGGCCAAAGGAGGTGTGGACATTGTCCACACTTAAATCTGCTTTTGGCCGGACAAGTATGCTTCGGATTTCTTACTTACACAGCTTCATTGATGGTCGCAATCACTACGACATGATTGGGTTTGAGGACAGGGACTCTGCAGCGGACGGTTGGCCCTGGCCGTAAGCGCGTCTACAGAGCAACCCGTGCCCAAATCCCCTGCCAGTGGGCCTCTCCTAGGGCGGGCGAGAACATGATCACGGCAACGCCCAGCAGGCAGACCAGGGAACCAATGATGTCCCAACGATCGTGACGGAAAACCGTCCAAGATCATGCCACATGCGAGTGATTCTGCGACGAGAAAGCCACCATAAGCGGCTAGGATCCTGCCAAGGTGCGCGTCGGGCTGCAGGGTGGCGACGAAACCATAGATCCCCGAGGCTATGATGCCGAGACCGGACAACCAGGCTTTGCCTTCCCGCACCGCTTGCCACAGCAGCCACGCGCCCCCGATTTCAGCCATAGCAGCGAGTGCGAACAACAACACGGACTTGGCAATTGGGCATGACCCATCCTGTCATTTGTGGGGACTGGTCATGATTCCAGACCTTGATGGAGGATAAAAGCAGTAGGAGAACCAGCAGCGGCATAAGAACGAGACAGGGAACGAGTCCCCACCGACGATGGTCCTCGTGATGGAGCCTAATGTCATCGTGACCAAGAAGGGCTTGTTCTGGCCCAGGACAGCGAAGCTCTTGTCTCTACTGAAGCGGACGAAGGCCCCGAGCATGGGCGGGCAGGGACACCGGCAGGGAGAGTCTGTCGGCGATTTTGATGTCGGTGCCCTTGGCACCATCGCCGACCATGACCGTGACCAAAGAGGCTGGCTCGAGGCGCGCTCAATAGTGCTGCCGCACCAAAGACACCGCGGTATCGATCCGGGGATGGTGGTGAAGCAGAAATGCGTCGGCTGTTCAAACGACTTCGTTCCAAGCTATTTTACGGCGATACGGTCATTTCGGTGAACACCAGCTTGCAACAGAAAGCCGGGGCATCTCATCCCGGGAAGTCTTGCCAGCCATGTGGCCTGCTCCATTCGCAGTCCGTCGGCGGCAGCGGTCGAACCAGTTGGCAGCGGTTTCACATGCTGCGCCGAAAGAGCTTTCAGCCGGTCACAGCGGAGCCCGGAAGTGAGGGCGGCTATGTCGACGACGGTGCTTGTGGCTGCATTGGTTATCAGGATGTCCTCAACCTGTCCGAGATTAACGCGGGTGCGCCGCGGCTATAGATGTTCTCCGCTCACATCGACCCCAGCCTACGATTCCTTTGGAAGCAGCGTAACGACGGCCTGTCCAGATACTAGCTGCCCCGACTGCACGAACTTCTCCGGGCGACCGGAGAGTTCGGCGATCAGGCTGGCTCGAAGTTTAAGGAGCTGAGTCCGGCAATCGGGATCTTCACTGAGATTCCGGGTCTCCCCGGGGTCGTTGTGGAGGTCGAAAAGTTGCTCGTTTCCATTCTTCGAGAACCAGATGTACTTCCAGCTGCCTGCTCGCACCCACTGGATGGACTGGCCGAGGAGTACGTGCTCACCATGTAGGTACGGTCGCAATTCAACATTGCTGCCCTCTTCGTCAGCTTGCGTAAGGCCGAAGAGGCTAATGCCGTCGATGCTTCCCGGCACCGGAAGATGTGCCGCGTCGAGAAGAGTAGGCATCAAGTCACGAAGTTCAACGAGGGCATCGACCCGCTGGCCGCCACGTATGCCCGGGCCGGATATCAGTAACGGCACGCGAGATGAACCCTCGTACGGATATCCCTTACGCCAGAGGTCGTGATCACCCAACATTTCACCGTGATCGGAAGTGAAGACGATGTACGTGTCGTCCTTCAACCCGAACTCGCGTAGGACCTCCATAAAGCGGGCAATCTGGTGATCGATATGCGTGATGTTGCCGTAGTATCCGGCGCGGGCCCGGTTCAAAGTCTGCTGATCGTATGTAGCTACGTGGGCGTCTGGCCGATGATCGGTTCTGTAGTCCTCAAGGTCAGCAACCCAGTCGCCCACAGGTGGGTCATGATCAGGAAGGTTCAAATACTGTTCGAAGGCCCATGCTGGCGGATTGTATGGCGGGTGCGGGCGGTGGAAGGAGAGGTACAGGAAGAATGGAACGGTAGGGTCTCGGCGGTATAACCATGAGATTGCTTCTGTCACGACCCAGTTGGTTGGGTGAAGGGATTCCGAACGGGACCAGGGACGTGCGACAACCGAGTTGCAATTTATGCCGTCGTCAAAATAGTCCGAAACTGCGCTTTCTCCCGCTTGAGCTCGCAGCCAAACCAAATAGTCGTCGTACCAATCGACTTCGCGGCCGCGTTTCCTGGCAAAGTTTAGGTATCCGTCATGCAGAATAACGTTGTTAAACCCAATTCGTCCGCGTTCAGGATAGTAATGCATTTTGCCGATCGCCTGTGTTTGATATCCAGCCTTAGTGAACTCTCCCGGGAGGGTTACGGAATGGTCGAAGTCAATGCCGTCGGTATAGCCAACCCGTCTGTGGGAACGGGCGGTAAGGCCGGTCATCAGGGCCATGCGGGCAGGAACACAGGTCGGCGTGGATGAATAAGCATTCGAGAAATTTGCACCTTCCGCGGCAATTGCATCGAGATAAGGCGTCCTAACAATTGGATGACCGTTGATAGAGAGACAATCTCCTCTCCATTGATCGGTGCAGATGAGTACTACATTGGGAGTGCGCGCCGTCGAACTAGCTTGAGCCATTCAAATTCACCTATGCATTCCGCTTCGCTTCTTCAAAGCTCGTACCGTTTATGTTTCCTGCGCGATTACTAACGTCGCGTCCGGATACCCGTCAGCTCTGACTGTGATCGTCACGGGGCCTGGCTGGGCTCCGGCACGAACGACCGCGAGGGCTTGGCCGTGGTACGTCAATGACACATTTCCAAGGTAGTCGCAGGGGGCTTCAGGATTGGCCGATCCTAATCCTTGCAGTGTCGCCGGCCCTTGGACGGTGACGGCTACTTCCACGTCTGTGGTCGGATTGGGGCGGTTTTCCTCGTCCACCAACGTGATCTCTAAGTGCACGAGGTCAACAGTGTTGGCGGTGATCGCGGTCCGGTCGGCTGAAAGACTCAGTTTGGTTGGCTTGTTGGCCGTTCTTAGCTCCCGGCGGCCCAGTTCGGTGCCATCGCGGTACGAAATGACTTCCAGGACTCCGGGTTCGAATGGGAGAGCCACCTGTATAAGGTAATCGCGGTTCGCTCCGACCTTTTCGGTGGCCACGACTGCTCCGTTCAGGACGAACTGCACTTCATCACCGGAGGCATAGGCTTCGACGTGGATGGGAGTTCCTGGATCGACATCCCAGGTCCAGGACGGTATCACGTCTGACCAGGTCCAGGCTTTGGGTTCGATCACGTATCCGTCGTCGCGGGGTTTTCGTACGGCGATGTAGGGGACATCGGTCAGTCCAAAGACGATTTCGCGGTAGTAGGAGATGGGCTTGCGGTGGCCGATGAGGTCGATGTCTCCGCATACGGCGGCGATCCATGGGTACGGGGCGCGATGTTCCTGGGAATCTTCGGGGTATACGTGCCTGCCCGTACCGACCTCACCCAGGAAGTCCCACCCGGTCCAGGTGAAATCACCGACTACGTTGTTTCTGGCCAGAATCATCTTCCACAGCCGATCAATGTGTGTCGGAAATGATTCGGAGTTGAAGTAAATGCGACGGGGGAATTCGTCTTGGTCGACTTCGTAACGCGTGTCTCCATAATTCAGACCAACGATATCGAGCACGGATGCCGGCTCCAGCAGCCGCTCTCCGAGAAGTTCCGAGGCCATGACCCTGTTCATGAGGTGTGTTACCTGGCCCAGGTAGTCGTTGAGCCCGCGAATCGTGGAGCTGTCCTGGTCTACCTCGGCGCGGAGTTCCGGGACTTTGTCCCTGGCCATGTACATGCCCTGCAAAGCATGGGTCACGATCCGGGTTGGGTCCTGCTCACGGGTACGCTCTGCAAGCAACCGCCCCCACCGGGCGCCATGCCGGGTTCCCGCCTCAATAATTTCGTTTCCGATGGAGTACATGATGACGCTCGGATGATTGAAATCCTTCGCCACCATGGCGTCGATATCACGCTCCCACCACTGGGGGAATGATCGGGAGTAGTCATCTGTGGATTTGGACACCGCCCACATGTCGAACGCCTCGTCGAACACCAGCATGCCCAGCCGATCACAGGCGTCGAGCATCGCCACACTGATCGGATTGTGTGCCGAGCGTATCGCGTTGAAGCCCGCATCCTTCATCCGCTGAACCCGCCGCACAGCGGCGTCGGCGAATTCCGCTGCTCCGAGCACCCCATGATCGTGGTGGACCGCCGCGCCTCGGAGTTTGATGGTCTCTCCGTTCAGGCGGAGCCCGCGGATGGGGTCAACTGCGAGGCTCCGGATGCCAAACGTCGTTGATTCACGGTCGATGGGTCCGTTCTCGTCCTGGAGGGTAACGGTTGCGCGGTAAAGAGCGGGGTTATCCGGGCTCCACAGGGACGGATGCCGCACATACGTCCGCTGATGGGAAGTCAATGTTTCGTATGGCAGGAGCGTGACACGGGATTTTTCTGAGACCACTTCCGCACCTGTGTTGTCACAAAGTTCGAGCACAACATCGACGGTACGAGTAGTTGCCCCTTTATTGGCGATTGTTGATCTGACCACGACAGTGGCAAGCTCTTCATCAACGTCGGGGGTGGACACCCGCAATCCGGTGGGGATGATATGGACAAGTTCACCGATAAGAAGATGCACCGGGCGGTAGAGCCCTCCGCCTGGATACCAGCGTGAATCTTCATGGGAACGTGCGTCAACACGGATGGTGTTGGTCTCTCCGTAGTTCAGGAAGGGGTCTGCCTCGATGTGGAACGAGGAGTATCCGTTGCTCCACTGGCCAGCAAAAGCTCCGTTGAGGTAGACCATGGCGTCCCGGTGAACGCCCTCGAATTCAAAAGTGATGCGTTTGGTCGCCCAGTCGGAAGGGACATCGAATAGCTTCTCGTATGTCCAGGAGCCGCCGTCGAAGTAGCCGGTTGGTGCTCCGCCTGTCCCATCCGCCGTTCGGCCGCTGGCGAGCATTGCATCGTGCGGGAGGTCGACGAGATTGTCACTTGGCGGGGCTACCCGAATCGCTTCATGGACTGAAACTAGAGGGCCAAACTGCCACTCTCGGTTGAACGGGATGCGTTTCATCTACTGTTCCTTCATTTCATGGTTTGCCGTCTTTGTTCAGACGGCACTTATTTCACTCCGCCTGCGGCGAGGTCGGAGCGCCAGTAGCGCTGAAGGATGGAGAAAGCGATGAGCAGTGGAATCACGGCCAGGAGGGATCCTGTGATCGTGATGTGGTAAGAGATTCCCTCGTTCAGACGCTCACGCCAATTGACAAGACCAACTGACAGGGGCTGAAGGGTGTCGTTGTTGAGCATGAGCACGGGCAGGAGGTAGTTGCTCCAGATTGCGACGAACTGGTACAGGAAAACAGTCACCAGGGCGGGCGACATGATGGGCAGACCGATCCGCCAAAAAATCCGGGCTTCATTGGCACCGTCGATACGGGCTGCTTCGAGGAGTTCGTTGGGGATGGCTTGTTTTGCGTACGTGGCAGCGAGGAATACTCCGAAAGGGCTTACGAGACTGGGCAGGAGAACTGACCAGTAGGTGTTGACCAACTGGATTTCGCTGAACATCAGATACAGGGGGAGCGCGAAGAGGATCGCGGGCACGAGAACGGCGGCCAGGATGATGTTGAAGACCAGCTTTCGGCCGGGGAACTCATACTTGCCCAGAGCATAGCCGGCCATAGCTGCGAACACGGTGGCGATGGCGGCACCTCCGACGCAGTAGAGCACCGTATTTCCCGTCCAGACGGCGAAGATACCGTTTTGCTGCGCGAAAACGTCAGCGATGTTTTCCCATAAATTGAAGTCGGAGAACAGCATGGGATTGGTCGTGAACATGTCCCCCCTGCTTTTCGTTGCGCTGACGATAAGCCACCAGAGGGGCACCAGGCTGTAGACCGCGAATGCGGCCATCACGACGAAGGAGAACGTGCGCGCCGAGAACGGGACGCGTTGTTGGCGCCATGGCATTCGACTGGTTCCGCGGGACTGCGTTGGGCGCCGGACTGTCGTGCGCGGGGGAGCGGTGGTCATGAGTCAGCTTCCTTTCGCTGAGTGAATTTGAGGAATCCGAACGACAGGACCAAAGCAACTAGGGCCAGGATGACCGATTGAGCGGCTGCCAGGTTGTAGTTGTTGGATGCGGCCTGTTGTTGCGCCGCCATGATCGGCGTGAACGTCGAGGAGATTCCTGGTGCCACTTTGGACAGGATCGCGGGATCGTTGTACAGCTGGACAGTGCCAATGATCGAGAAAACGGCGGTGAGGATGATGGCTGGCCGCACTGCGGGGATTTTGATGTGCCATGCGGTGGCCCACCATCCGGCCCCGTCCAGGCTCGCGGCTTCGGTCAGGTCTTCAGGAACTGCCCGTAGCGCCGAGTAGATGATCAGCATCTGGAAGCCTGTAAAGCCCCAGGTCATCATGTTCCCGATCGAGAAGAAGACCATGTTGTTGGCAAGGAAGTTGACGTCGATGCCGATGGCCCTCAGCCATCCGCTGAGAGGCCCGAGATCCGGCTGATACAGGAACGACCACATGATCGCCGCGATGACGCCGGGGAAAGCGTACGGCAGGAAGTAAATCAGTCGGAATCCGCGCCGGAAGGGTGAGAAGGCAGAGTCCAAAAGAAGCGCCAGGAATAACGCAATGGTCAGCATGAGAGGGACCTGCACGATCCCGATCAAAAATACGCGTCCGAAGGAGGCTATGAAGTCGCCGTTCTGCAGCGCGACCAGATAGTTCCCGAAGCCCGCGAAGATGCTCTTGGAACTCCCGACGCCAAGGCCGCTGCGTTCCGTTTTGAAGAAGCTCTGGTAAATCGCGTAGAAGATGGGAGCAACCTTCATGGATAAGAACATGATCGCGAACGGTACCAGGAAGAGCAGCGCAGACACCGTGGTCTTCCGGCTCAACCGTGATTTGCGGGGCTTAGCTGTTGTCGTTCCTGGTTGCACGGGCCGCTGTGCGGAGAGGGTGGGTGCCTTCATGGCTAATCCTTTTGGTGATGAATGGAGCCCGCGGCACCCAGCTGGCTTCACAACTGGGCGCCGCGGGTTGGGGCTTTACTCCTTGACGCTCAAACCCTGGCTTTTCAGGTCAGCGATCGTGGATTTCTGGAGTGTGTCAAGCAACTCAGAGATGGTTCCCTGTCCCGAGCCGATGACTTTCAGACCGTCATTCAACTTGGGTTGAAGGCTGGTCATGTTCGGACCCCACACCCACTGCTCCGGTATGTTGCTCGCGGCTGTGGAGAAAATTTCAGCGGTCTTGTCAGAATTAATGAAGAAGTCCGACCCTGCTGTTAGCGCAGGCAATTTCTGGCCACTGATGGCAGCCGGGTAGATGCCCGTATCATTGATCAGGCTTGTCACGCTCTCCGCGTTGGTCGTCATCCATACCGCGGCCTCAGTGGCTTCTTTCGGGTTCTTGCACCCCTTCAAAACAGAGACTGACCCGCCGCCGCGGTTGCCGGAAACCTTTTCGCCTTCCTTCCACTGAGGCATGGGGGCTACTGCCATCTTGCCTTTGAGTCCTGGAGCGTTCTTCTCCAAGAGGGCGCCGGTCCATGCAGCACTGACGTAGGAAAGTATCCGTCCGCTCTGGAGGTTGGTGTACCAGGCCTGGTCGAAGGCTGGCTCGGGGACAACGAGCTTCTTGTCAGCCAAACCCTGCCAGTACTTTGCCACCTTCTTTGACGGGTCATCGTTGAGGGACACCTTCCAGGCATCATCTGCTGTACTGAACCATTGGGCCCCGGCCTGTTGAGAAAGCGCGCCGAGGTCGTAGGTGTTCAGCGGGAAGGTGGCCAAGTAGGCAGCAGGATCCTTCGCCTTCACCTTTTCGGCATCAGCTTGGAATTCGTCCCAGGTTTTCGGAACTTCAATACCGTACTGCTGGAACAAATCTGCCCGGTAGTAGAGTGCCATGGGTCCCAGACCCACGGGAATGCCGTAGACGTTTCCGCCGAGGCTGGAAAGCTGCCATGCCACAGGTGAGTACTGGTCTTTGCTGCCTTCGGCGTACTTGGTGATGTCCTCAAGCGAACCCGACGCCGCAAAGCTGGGAATGGTGTCGAAGCTGATCTGGCCAAGGCACGGAGCGTTGCCGGCTTGGACAGCGTTCAGCATCTTTGAGTAGCCGCCGGCCGAACCCGCGGAAATCTGGGTGTACTTGATCTGGACATCCTTGTGTGCAGCGTTGAAGATCGCGACTGACTTCTCCTGGCCAATCGCAGCCCCCCAGTACTCGATGGTCACTGGTTCACCGGCAGGGCGAGTCTCGGCCGGGCTAGAGCTGCTTGAACAGCCCGTTAGAGCGGTTGCAGTCAAAATGGCAACGGCTGCCGCCGCGCATGTGTACCAACGTGGTGCCATTGAAACTCCTACTATCTATGTCCCCTGTGGGATTGGTGAGTTATTCGTGTAGCAGCGCTTGCCCGGATCTGGTGCCTGGCGGCCCCTAATCAGCCGTTCGATAGCATCTGGGTCGTGGTTTCGCTTCGTGGCCACCCGGTCGGCGGTCAGGTTCTGGCCGCCGGGGCGGTCCCAGAGGTTGGGAGCCGGAACGAGTTGAGATCCAAAACCTGTCTCTCATTAAGACGAGTATGAAGCTGTCGACCGCTACAAGGTACTGACTTCATCACGGCCATTAATTGTGAGATGAATCTCGTAATTGGGAAAACTATCTCACTCCGGGAATGCCTTGTCAATGCCTTTAGGCCGCTTCGAGGTTGTGATTGCTAGCGTCAGACGCCCTGGGCTTGTTTCACGAAAAAGGAACCCCGCTCGCGACGTGGCCTATCGCCACGCCGCGCCTGGCGAACAGCAATATTGGCCGCGGAAACGACGGCAAGGAGTCGGCCGAGGCCCTCCCGCAGCAATGACGGCTCTCCTCAAGTCCGCGTCTCTGCGGTCTCAATCTCTCGGTTATGGACGAGGGCCCCGAAGGGTCTTCGGGCCTCGCAACGTCCGTGTGCGAGTCCCTGAAAGCGCGCAGCCTCGAAGCCCGGCCCTGGCACCAGCCCTGGAAGTGAACTCATGCTGGACTTTGCTGTGGAAATATTGTACTAATTGGTAAACTATTCCTACTTTCCGCACCCACACTATCGATCTGCGACTCAGCAGGAATCAGGATGACGACATGACTTCCGAGAAGACCTTTGTCAACTACGGCTCGAACAGCTCAGACTCTGCCCAGCGCATACTCTTGGCCTCCCGGCGACCGGCGTCCTTGGGATCGACACCTGCTGGCGCCATTGCCTTGTCGATGGGAGAGCCTGACGCAGGGACACCAAGTCCCATCGTTGAGGCAGCGGTTAGGGCCTTGCGTAACGGCAGGACACGCTACACAAATCTCAGTGGAGCCCCCGAACTCCGCCGCTCCCTGGCTGAAAGGCTGACAGTTAGGTCCGGTCAGAATGTCTCGCCGGAGCAGATTGTGGTCACCCATGGAGGAAGCGCGGGCCTGGCAGCTTCGATACTTGCCCTGATCAACCCGGGAGATCAGGTTTTGATTCCGGAACCTACGTACTCGTTGTATGCGGACCATCTGGCCATGGTCGGTGCCGAGGCAATCTGGGTTTCCAACCGTGCCGACGGAACGCTGGATCTTGAACGGCTGGCCCGCGAAGCGGCTGATACGCGCATGATTATTCTGTGCAATCCAGGTAACCCAACAGGCCGGGTCTACAGCATGGCGGAACTGCGGGAACTGGCAGTAATTTTGGAGGCACATCCTCATCTTCTGCTTCTTTCCGATGAGGCCTATGCCGACATCGTCTTTGACGGCATGAAGTTCCTATCTGCCTTGGAACTCCCTGCCGTTGCAGATCAGGTCATCTGCTGCAGCACATTCTCCAAAACCTACGCCATGACAGGATGGCGGCTGGGCTACGTAGTCGCTTCACGCAGACTGTCGGAGAAGATCAATCTTCTCCACCGAACAATTAACGGTTCCATCAATACCTTCGTGCAGGACGCCGCCCTCATCGCTTTGGAAACACCTGCTGAACACCTCCGCGCAATGGCTGAGTCATACCAGGCACGCCGCGACATAGTCGTCGCCAAGCTTTCCGGTATCCCGGGACTCAGCATGCTCCCGCCCCAAGGTGCGTTCTATGCCTTCGTCAAAATCGATTCAGTTCTCACCTCCGATGAAATGACCGCCCGATTCGCAGCGGCCGGAGTAATCGTCCGTTCCGGCAGCGAGTTCGGGCCATCCGGGGAAGGACACGTTCGCCTCTCATTCGCCACCGACCCTGAAAACCTTGAACTCGGCTTGGACCGGTTCGTGGACGCCGCGCGGAACTTCATGTGAGAGGAACTGCCCGGCTTTCAACCTCCCACCACCAAACCTGTACGGCCCTACGGACCGTACTGGGAAGTCCACGAAGTTCAACGCAACTTGTCGATGGAGGGGGTTGGCTGGGGCGGAAGTCCGTACGGGAAACGCTTGCCGCTATTTCTTGCGCTGGACAAGCTCCCGGAGGCCTGCATCATTAGCATTGCTGAGGGCTTCCGTGACTTAGGTCCACGGGCACTTGCGGTATTCCGTAGACTTGCGGGAATGAGCACGCCGGCCTACCAGCGTTGCGGTTCTTTAGGAAAATAGTTCCGGAAGAGTTCCCGGGCGCGTTTGCCGCGGTAGGAAAGGTCTCGCTTGCGTCAGAGGCTTAGCGGAGGTTCCCAGAAGCGGGTTTGGGCGCTTCTAGCCGAGGCACGCGACGGCTGGCTGTGGCCTGATTCAAAGGATCGGAATCCAAGGCGCACTCCGGCTTACCGAAGGCCCTGGGCATCGTTACTGAGCAGATCTCCACCCGGTCCTTCACCCATGGCGTTCGCCCATCCTTGGAGAGACCCGGAAAGTGCTTCCAGAAGCTGGTTCGCAATTTGCTCCGGCTCCAACTTCTCCGTTTCACTGAGGTCGAGGATTTCGCGGGGGTCCGAGAGAGCGTTGTTCAGGAACAGTGCCTGCCGAAGCAGCGTGTCCGGCAGGCCGAGATCTTGGAGAAGTCCCCTCAGGGGCTGTTCCCAGATGGCTCGGGAGGCGGCGATGACCGGGTCGCCTCGATCCAGTCGATCGAGGTATCCAAAGCGAGAGCGTAGCTGGACCATGACTTTGCCGTGTTCCAGCACCAAGGTGATCCAACGTGACAGTACGGCGTTGTACAGTTCGCTCCCCGTCAGGGGGCATTCGTGGGCGAATTGGCGGAGTTCCTCAGTCGTGTTGATGGTGTACGCCTCGAGCAGCTCGTCCAGCGACGAGAAATAGCGGTAAGCGGTGGCGGTCCCGATGCCCGCACGAGCCGCAGCGCTTTGCATGGTCACACCGGCTGGATTCTGATCGATCTCTTCACCCACGGCGCGCATGAGACTTTTCATATTTCGACGTGTGTCACTTCGCAACTGACCGCCGCCTTTCCTTCGGTTCTCGGCCGTACCGCCGGCAATTCTCCAGGGAAACGTTCGAGGACGCCCGGTCTAAAGAAACTGTACCCGCGTCACTTCCGCGCAGCGATTCCCCTGGGTCTTCGGCGCCTGGAAACGTGCTGCAGACTAACATGCAGCTTTCTCTTTCATGTCGAGTGCGTGTTGGCTTGCCCAACACGAGGAACCGTGTCAGATCTCAGCCATGACTGGAGAAGCCGGGTCACGACGGGCAGCACCCAAACTGTCATGATCGGCGTAAGTATGGTTGTAGTTACCAAAACCCTTGCAGTTGTCCACAATCCGCTCCACGCGGGGTACAAGGCTTCAACCAGAAGAGCAAAAATCAGGCTGACAGGGAAGAAAGCAAGCCAGACACTCACCGCTTGCTTCCAGCGGGCAGGTCGGGGTGGGGGAGAGGGAAGACCTTTGTCGGACTGAGGGATGGAATCAAACCAACCCTCGATTCCAGTAAGTTTCTCCACGCTCCGTTCCTCGATTAGCCCGACTCCTTGATCAAGCCATCCTTTGCGGGAGCTGGAACTCTCCCACTCGCTGAGGCAGGAGGAGTCTGCAAACCGGTAAAGCATGTACCACTCGTCGCCGCGGGTTGAAGACCGGATCCATCCGGATCCAAGGAAGCCTGGCCAGCGGCTGGCCAGATTTACCCCAGACTGAATCCAAGCCGTCACGTCATCGGCGCGTAAAGGGTCTACTTTTCTCGTGACAGACACAGTCACCGAAGAAGATTGAACGTCTTTAGTTGAAGCCATGTTCCTCCATCCACCGGGACTCTCTTGTGTGGTGCACTCGTGCTTTGCCTCCCATGCGGACCATGGAGTAGGCGTGGGACCAGATACCGACATGAACGCTGGCCCGAGCATTGGCTTGGGCTACGGATGCTCTCTCAAGGATCTTGAGAATCAAGCGGTAATTACATCTCAAGTAAGACTATGTTATCTTTAGAAAAATGGCTACCGGATCGAGATTCACGGCCTTCTCGGTAGTACTCTCGCCGTAGGAAGCAAAATGACCCTTGAATGTAGCCTTCTGCTCAGTTGACGGGCGGGAATGGGAAGCCTCCGCTCTGGAAGCGGTACCATATTCGCGTTCCATCTGGTTGCGTTCCGGCCTCGTCTGCATCGGTTGCGGAGTGGCGGCACGATTTCAACCGGCGCGCAAATCGCGCGCCGCGACGTTTCTCGCCGACCACAATCCTGAATGCCCTGCTGTAGCCCCTACTCAGAGCGCGTTTCGATTTTTGCAGTAGAAGAGATGCGCTCACAAATGATGCACGCGTAGTTCAGTGGCAGGTTGAGTTCTTGGGCGCTTACAGCCGGTGATACAGCGGTGACTTATCCCAGGAGCTTACGGAGAAACAGCAACTGCCTTATCCAGTGGTGTTCCTGACCCCCTTCATGGTTGTTAAACCTGTACACCTCAATCTCCTTCGTTGGGCCGGCGCTGGACTCATCCGGAGTGGCTGAGCCGTAGTAATTGAAGCTGGCAAAGACAGTGGACGGCGGGCAGATATCGTCAGTTTGCGCTGCCGAATAGAGCGCCGGCGCCATTGCCCACCGTCCAAGGTTGACACCGTCGAAATAGCGGAGGACTTCAAGTACGGGCTCATACCGGTCCCGGTGGCGGGCCAGGAAGGCAGCGATTTCCGGGTATGGACCACGCGGAGTGATGTCAATGGCTCGAGGAAAATCCTGCAAGAACGGGACGTCGGGCAACGCGGCCACGACGCCGTTGAGCCGGCCGGACACGAGCCCGGCGACGGCCACAACTATGCCGCCTCCTTGGCTGAGGCCGGCAAGGATCACCCGTGCTGGGTCCACCTCTGGGTGGGATTGCGCTGCCTCCACTGCCCGGAAGGCATCCGTATACACCCGCCGGTAGTAGTAGTCTGCGCGGCTGCCCACGCCCCGGGTCATGAGACCGGCATAGCCCACACTGCCGGCGGACGGATGGGGATCGGCCGTGTCACCGAGAGCAAAGCCGTAGCCCTGGCCGCGGGTATCCATGATGAAATGCGCATACCCCGCCTGGGCCCACCTTGTTTCCTGGTTCACCAGACCCCGCCCGCCGGAGTAGCCGACATACTGGATCACGACAGGCAGCCTGGAACCTGGCTCCCTGGTGGCGGGCAGATGCAGCCAGCCCTTGATGGCGTCCCCGCCGAATCCTGCAAACGTCACGTCAAAACTGTCAATGACGGAAAGGTAGTTCTCCACCGGCTTAAACCGGGCGTCCAAAGGGTAAGTTCTGGCGTCCCTGATCGTGGCGTCCCAGAATTCGCGAAGGTCTTCCGGCATGGTCACATCGGAGGTGTAGCTGCGTAGCTGGGCCAACGGGAGGTCAAAGAGGGGCATATGCGCCTTTTCTGTTGTTTTTGAAGTTAATGGCCCCCAAAGGGAGGTGGATCTCCCATCTGTCCCGCCGCGGCCACGGAGCCAGGAACCCAGCTCGCCTGCTGGGTCGCTCGACGCGGCCGTGGCTGATGTGTCTGCCTATTTCAGCGGCGATATCGAGAGCTTCGCCGCGTCGATCGAGTTTCTGGTACGACCTCTGGCTAGAACCGCGGGACTAACGGGAACTGTCACAGGATCACTTCTTAAGTAGTTGGCCGATCCGGTAGGGAACGAGTTTCTTCAATAAAAGTGAAGTCATGGTCCGACGGATTCCTGGGCAGTTGCTGATCTCCTGGCCCACCCGAAATAGATCTTCCGCGTTCTGGGCTACTACGCGGAGAAGAAGGTCAGCGTCGCCGGCCATCGCGTGAACCTCTATGACTTCTGGGATTCCATGCAGCGCCTGTACTGCGACATCCAGCGATGACTGTTCGACTTCGGCCGTCACAAGGGCCATCATCGGTAACCCCAGCGCTTCAGGCGTGATCCTGGTGCTGTTAGGGAGAAGGCAATCATCCGTAAGCCTCCGCTCGAGGCGGCTCTGCACCGTGCCCCGAGCCAGTCCCAGTCTTCTGGCGAGAAAAAGCATAGGAACGCGAGGGTCATCATCAAGGGCGAGGAACATGGCCTTGTCAGTGCCATCAAATGCGTGCATACCGCTCCATTAGTGATCAGGCGGACAGTGGGGTAACGACCAATGGCCATCCGGAAACATAGTGTCAGGGGCCCAAGTAGAAGGTGCGAGCTCTGAACGCGGTTAGAAGAATCAGGCCTTATCGCTGCCAGCCGCAGTGGTCGCTGAGCGACCGCGTCCGATCACTATGTCTTATTGCCGCCCCATGCAGCCTGCAGTCTTTGGATTACAGACATCGTGCTGCGCCAGCCGAACGGCGAGACGGTGGAAGGGACCATTCAACGATCTGGCGCGTTTGCGTCGTCTTTCCATTTCAGGGCCGCCCTGGTCATTCGGTAGGACATCTTCCCATCCAGTTGGCGGGGTTCAACCCAGACTTCAACGCCGTCAGCGGCATCAAAGAGAGCTCTGGTGTCCGGCCCGTCAGCCGCCAGCCATATCAATGAGGAGTCAGACATGGCGTCATCGACTCTGCCTGACCTGATCAGATCTCCATTTTTGTAGGTTTCTACGATGGCACCGATGAGCAGATGCCACTGGTCGTGTCGGTAGTTGGTCATTTTCATTTCCACGGATGGCGACGGCGTAATGGGGAAGATTGATGCGGAATCCCAAAGGATCTAGAGCGACGTAGTGCCCTGATCCCTGGTCCGCCTGGGCCAGTTCACTCCCTTGTCACAGGCAGTCCTTCTGGCTTGTACGGAGGAACATGCTTTTGAGGTGAAGGTCGGTTCGTCCACTGATCCGTGGCTGTATTTCCCGTGGCTTTGACGGCGAAGGCAAGCGCCGGGCCCGAACTGCTTTGACGTTGCGAACCGATATGTCGGTCAGCATTCCTGGTTTGAACGAGAGCTCTGCTTTTCATCTTCGGTGTGTTTTTCTATGCGAGGCCAAGAACGCCCATTGGCGGTGTGCTGAAGGGCGGTATTGAATAGTCGGGCGGATCTTTACATCTGCCGTGCTCGAGCTCGGACGCGGTGGTGGGGCTCGGTGGACATGTGCCCAGCCGGACTGGTTGCAGAGGGTGGCGAAGCCGTCCCGGGGGGCCGTTGATTGATGTTCCGTCTTGGTTCTGTTTGCGTTGCCTCCAGGTTCTTACAGCGCAGCGGCAGGGTTTTTGACGGAGTTTCGGATCTTTGCGCGGAGCTCGCGTTCAAAAATGTTGATGTCCCGGAGCTTGTCGAGGACGGCCGCGGAGATGTCGGAAGGGACTACTGCAACTCCGTCACCGTCTGCAGAGACAAGATCGCCCGGATTGACTACGACGCCTCCGCAGGCTATCGGGACATTGACCGCCCCTGGCCCGTACTTGGTTGGACCCGCCGGCGACACGCCTCGGGCCCATACGGGCAGAGCCATCTCCTCAATGTCAGCCCGGTCCCTGATTAGTCCGTCGATGATGACAGCTGCGATGCCTGCAGCTAGGCAGATTTCAGCGAGGAGATCGCCGAATACTGCCCGTGTTGTTCCACCCAAGGCATTGATCACCAGAATATCGCCGGGCTCAGCGTCGTCGAGGGCTCGGTGGATAGCAAGGTTGTCACCTTCACGGGTGAGTACGGTCAGTGCGGGTCCCACGCAACGGCCGCTGGTCCACTGCGCTGCGATTCCGGAGTCCATGAGGTTGAGGCGGTTCATGGCATCGCCGACGTTAGCTGTTGGATATTGCATGAAAGTTCGGACAACCTCCAAGGGGCCGGTGGCCGGGCGCGGACCCACGGTCAAGGAGCTGGTAGGGGCGTCGATAAACATAGATCCCTCTCGTAGACTCATCCCAGTGAAATTATTGTACCAATTGGTAATTACTTCTTATTTTGCACCGTAGTCGAGCTCCAAGCAATAGCTAAAGGCAAGTTGGCTCCGGATCCCATGGGGCCCACGGGTTCCAGCCGGCACATGGCCTCGGATCGGATTTTGCGGCTGAAGCACCAGGCCTTGGAGCTGATAGCCGTGTGCGCCTCTCAGCGGAGAGGCCCTTGCGTCGGAGAAGCCGATTGAATAAGGAATCGCGCGAGGCCCCTCGCGACTCTCAGTTTCTGGCGTTGCCGAACGCCATTTTCGCTCCTCATGGATTTGCCAGGCTGCATTAACTGGCTGATCCCGTTGTCGCTGGAGGACGAGAGGACCAACGATGATTGAAGCAAGTCCCTTGACGCGGAGTACCGAGGTTCCGCGTGTCCGTCCCGACGCATTTTGGCCTCGGGGCACGTAAGCAAGGCTTACTGGGGGTGAGTGGCCCTTTGGTGGGGACGGAGGGAACCGCTGACGGCGGCTGCCACGAGAGTAGTGACCTGACTGGCTGACATTCCGTCGGTCTCATGGAGGTCAAGGATCTCGCGAGGATCCGTAAGCACATTACATAGGAAAAGCGCACGCCGCATCGACACGTCGGCCAGTTCCTGATCGTCTAGCAGGTTGGCCAACGGACGCTCCCAGATCTCTAGTGAGGTCTGGATGACCGGGTCTTGTCGGTCCAGGCGCTCCAAATAGCCCGAACGGGAGCGAAGCCGGACGAGAACTTTCCCATGTTCAAAGACCAGTTCGACCCAACGGGATAGCACGGCTTCGAACAGTCTGCGACCCGATAATGGAGAAGTCGCCGAGAATTCGGCGAGTTCCTCCATGAGCTGATGAAGATAAGCGGAGAGGAGTTGATCTAAAGACGCATAGTAGCGGTAAGCACTAGTGACGGCTACTTCGGCCCTCGCTGCAATGCTTTGCAAAGACAAGGGCCCAGGGTTCTCACTGACCTCTTCGGCCACGGCTCGCAAGAGCCGCTGCTTGTTTCTTCGGGTATCGCTACGCACAAATGGGTCCTTCAAGCGGGGCGGAACGGGCACTACCCATAGCTAAGCTCCGGGGCAGGGCAGCTCCGTCGGGTTTGCTGTCTAGCGGGCCAACCCTCTGGCGCGGCGGCCTGCAATGGAACACCGAAACTCACCATGCTCTCAAAACCCTGTGGAGCTCCCCGGACGAAACTGACTGAACCGTGAAGGACTAATTCATGCCCGTTTATGATTTAGGACCAGTTTAGCAATTGACACTTCAGTTTCAACGACCCTCCCACACCGACGGGTCCGCCCGCCTCCCGGTCCGGAATTGGGGCTGGCGGTTGTCATAGAGGGAACCCGCGGTGTTCAGGACTGTCCGTTCTCTGTGCATAGGGATCGGACACCATGACCAATGTCGTGCGAGACAGAGCGTCCCCTTCAGACACGGTGTTCAGTGCCGCAGAACCGTGTTGTCTCGCGCATGACCGCGTGAGTAGCGTCACAGCTGCAGGGCAAGGCAGCCCCGTGCAGCAGGACCCGCCGCAGATTCAGGTCGCGCTGGGCAGAAGAAAAGGGTGTGAACGTTGCGTACAGATGAGGCAAGCCATTCCGCAGATCAGCAGGACTCCGGATTAAGAGGGGACGGCGGCGTTATTCAGTTGGTTAGTCCTGAAGGTGATCTGGTAGGCGATCTGGACTTTGACCCGTGGGTTGAAGACGTCTCTGACGAGCAGCTGTCTTCGCTGTACGAAGACATGGTTGTCATCCGCAGGATCGACACTGAAGCCACCTACCTCCAGCGGCAAGGAGAACTCGCCTTGTGGCCACCTCTTCTCGGGCAGGAAGCTGCACAGATTGGATCAGCGCGGGCACTGCGCAGCGACGATTTCGTCTTCTCCAGCTACCGGGAGAATGGCGTCGCATACTGCAGGGGAGTTGATTACGGGGACATCGTCCGGGTGTGGCGTGGGAACGCCCACTCGGGGTGGGATCCCTATGAGCTGAATATGGCAACACCCCAGGTCATCATCGGCGCCCAAACCCTGCATGCCACCGGCTACGCCATGGGCATCAAGAACGACGGCGGCACTTCTGTCGCCGTCACCTACTTCGGCGACGGCGCGACAAGCGAGGGTGATGTCAACGAGGCACTGGTGTTCGCTGCCAGTTTCCAAGTGCCTGTGATCTTCTTCTGCCAGAACAACCAGTGGGCCATTTCGGAACCGGTGGGGCTTCAGTCCCAGATTTCCATAGCGTCCCGCGCAAAGGGGTTCGGTATCCCATCACTCCGGGTTGACGGCAACGACGTCCTGGCAGTTATGGCCGCCACACGTCTCGCTCTGCACCGTGCTCGAAACGGCGGCGGTCCGACATTTATCGAGGCAGTCACATATCGAATGGGCCCCCACACCACAGCAGATGACCCAAGCCGCTACCGGGACGCAAACGAACTCGAGATCTGGGCGGCCAAAGACCCTCTTGCCCGTGTGAGAGCACTTTTGGAGAACAAGGGGATTTTCACGCCGGAGCTTGAGGCTTCAGTGGCCGCCAAGACAGACGCCGTCGCCAAGGAAATGCGAGAGGCGTGCATCAACATGCCGGACCCATTACCCATGGACGTTTTTGCCCACGTTTACAGCACGCCGAACACCACATTGGAAACGCAAAAGGAACACTACCTCCGTTACCTCGACACGTTCGCGGGTGAGCGGAGTGAGGGGATAAGCCGATGAGCACCATGACGTTTGGCCGAGCCATCAACGCCGGACTGCGCAAGGCAATGGAGGACGACCCAAAGGTTGTACTCATGGGAGAGGACATCGGCAAACTGGGCGGCGTCTTTCGAGTCACCGACGGTTTGCAGAAAGACTTCGGACCTCATCGGGTCATCGATTCCCCACTTGCGGAAGCCGGAATCGTGGGCAGCGCCGTCGGCCTCGCCTACCGGGGTTACCGACCCGTTGTTGAAATTCAATTTGACGGGTTCATTTACCCAGCATTTGACCAGATCGTGTGCCAGGTAGCGAAGCTGCACTATCGGACGCAGGGCAAAGTCAGGATGCCGATCACCATCCGGGTGCCCTTCGGCGGAGGGATAGGCTCGCCGGAACATCATTCCGAATCCCCGGAGGCCTACTTCACTCATACCTCCGGCCTGCGGGTGGTCAGCGTGTCCAACCCCCAGGACGCCTATACAATGCTTCGGCAGGCCATTGCATCGGAAGACCCGGTACTCTATTTCGAGCCCAAACGCCGGTATCACGTCAAAGGCGAAGTCGAACAAAACATTGACCTTGGAGAAGCATTTCCACTTGGCAGCGCCAGCGTGCGCAACGCCGGCAGCGACGTCACCTTGGTCACGTATGGTCCCCTCGTAAAAACGGCTATGGACGCAGCATTAGCTGCAGCCGACGACGGAATTTCAGTTGAAGTCATAGACCTCCGCTCACTTGCACCGATCGATTTCGCACACGTTGAGGCTTCGGTGCGGAAGACCGGCCGGCTGGTTATTACTCACGAAGCCTCGCGGTCGGGCGGCCTGGGAGCCGAGATCGCCGCGACCATCACCGAACGTTGCTTCAACCACCTTGAGTCAGCGCCGGTCCGGATAACAGGCTTCGACATCCCCTACCCGCCGTCAAAGCTGGAATCACACCACCTGCCCGATCTGGACAGGATTCTTGACGGCGTAGACCGGGCCCTTGACCGACCGAACTCTCTGACTGGACTGGGAGGACGAAAGAGATGACCACAAGGGAATTTAGGCTCCCGGACCTGGGTGAAGGGCTGACCGAATCGGAGATCCTCCACTGGAAGGTCGCCGTCGGCGACGCCGTCGAACTGAATCAGGTGATCGCCGAGGTCGAGACAGCAAAGGCGGTAGTTGAACTCCCTTCGCCCTACGCCGGAATCATCGCCGTACTCCATGAGCAACCGGGCACCGTTGTTCAAGTTGGTACCCCCATCGTGTCATTCACGCTCCCGGGAGATTCTGACGGCGGCCCGCCCTCAGATATCGCCAACGACGGGCCAGCAAAACGGATCCCGACTCTCGTTGGTTACGGGGCCGAAATTGACAGTGCCGGGCGGCCAGCACGCAAACCCCGCAAGGCTTTTCACCCACACTCGAATGCCCAGACCGCTCCTATTACCCCCGAAACTCCAGCTCCGACTTCCTGGAGTTCGGACAGCCCAGCAGATCGACCCCGCTCCACACCGCCGGTCCGCAAGCTCGCACGAGATTTAGGCGTGGATCTGGCATCAATGGTTGGCACCGGGCCACAGGGCCTGATCACCCGGGCTGACATCGATGCCGCGGCGGGATACGCCGCCCGGCAAGCAGCGGACAGTCAAACGGCCGATATCGAGGCATCTGGGGAAAAGGAACGGGAAACCAGAACGCCCATCAAAGGCGTACGCAAGCACACTGCCTCTGCGATGGTGTCGAGCGCATTTACCGCGCCGCATGTAACTGAGTTCCTGACTATTGATGTCACGACGAGCATGGAGTTGCTTGAGACGTTGAAGTCCAGCCGTGAGTTCGCCGGCTACAAGCTCACACCGTTGACGCTTGTGGCGAAAGCCGTGCTCGTCGCGTTGGGCCGCAATCCCTCGTTGAACTCCCGATGGGACGAAGCTCGCCAGGAGATCGTCCAGTTCAATTACGTCAACCTGGGCATCGCCGCCGCAACACCGCGTGGGCTCACTGTGCCGAACATCAAGGACGCGGACCGCATGGGACTTTTGGAACTCTCCGCCGCCTTGAATCAACTCGCCCAGACGGCCCGGTCAGGCAAGACGGCGCAGGCCGAGCTGTCGGGCGGCACGATCTCCATCACAAACATAGGCGTCTTCGGCATCGACGCCGGGACACCCATTCTGAACCCCGGAGAGGCGGCTATTTTGGCTATCGGCTCCGTCAGGCGCCGACCGTGGGAGCACGCCGGCGCTGTCGCAATTCGGAGTGTCATGACCCTCAGCCTCTCCTTTGACCACCGGCTGGTTGATGGCGAACAGGGCTCACGATTCCTTTCCGACGTCGGGGCCATCATGTCCAATCCGGCAGTGCTCATCACGATGGTTTAGCCCGCCCGTTCTGAACTGCCGCCGCCACTGATTGCGCTGGATCTCGCGACCATCTCCGCACCTGCTACTCACAGGGCAGGAACACCCATGCACGTTGAAATGGAAAGCCTATGCACACGATAAAGAGCCTGGTGGACACTACCAGCGAGGTCTTTGAAGCCAACAACATCGCCCAACGGGTGCTGGCAGGAGAGCTTCAAAAACGTCTGGCCCAAACGGCGTTGGGTGGACCGGAGAAGTCGCGTGAACGCCACGTAGGCCGGGGCAAGCTGTTGCCGCGTGAGCGGATCGACCAGTTGCTGGATGAGGGCAGTCCGTTCCTGGAGATCGCTGCGCTGGCAGCCAACGGTATGTATGGCGGTGATTGTCCGGGTGCGGGAGTGATTGCCGGCATCGGCCTGATCCATGGCCGGCATGTGCTGGTGATCTCCAATGACGCCACGGTCAAGGGCGGCACCTACTATCCCATGACGATCAAGAAGCACCTTCGCGCCCAAGAGATCGCCCTGGAGAACCGGTTGCCCTGCATCTACCTGGTGGACTCGGGCGGGGCGTTTTTGCCGAAGCAGGATGAGGTCTTTCCGGATAAAGAGCATTTCGGGCGGATCTTCTTTAACCAGGCGCGGTTGTCGGCAGCGAAGGTCCCTCAGATCGCGTCCGTGATGGGCTCGTGCACCGCCGGCGGCGCCTACGTCCCGGCGATGAGTGATGAGACGGTGATCGTCCGGAACCAGGGAACCATCTTCCTGGGCGGTCCGCCGCTGGTGAAGGCTGCGATCGGCGAAGTAGTCACCGCGGAGGAACTCGGTGGCGGCGAAGTCCACTCGAGGATTTCCGGCGTCACGGACCACTTGGCCGAAAACGATGAGCACGCCCTGCAGATCATCCGCGACATTGTGGCCACCCTGCCCGGGCCGGAGGCCCCCGCCTGGGATGTGGAAACCGCCGTCGAACCCGTGGCCGATCCCGCCGGGCTGTACGGGGCCGTCCCTACGGATGTAAACGCGCAGTATGACGTGCGTGAGGTGATTGCCCGGCTGGTAGATGGCAGCAGGTTCCACGAGTTCAAGAAGGAGTACGGGACAACCCTGGTGACGGGCTTTGCGAGACTGCACGGACATCCGGTGGGGATTGTGGCCAATAACGGGGTGCTTTTCAGTGAGTCTTCGTTGAAGGGCGCGCATTTCATTGAGCTGTGTGACCAGCGCGGGATCCCGTTGGTCTTTTTGCAGAACATCTCCGGTTTTATGGTGGGGCGGGATTCGGAGCAGGGCGGGATCGCCAAGAACGGCGCAAAGATGGTCACGGCGGTCGCGACGGCGCGGGTGCCGAAGCTGACCGTGGTCATTGGCGGGTCCTTTGGTGCAGGAAACTACTCCATGTGCGGCCGGGCCTACTCACCGCGCTTCCTCTGGATGTGGCCTGCCAGCCGGATTTCGGTCATGGGCGGCAACCAGGCCTCCAGTGTGCTGGCCACTGTCAAGCGGGACCAGTACGAAGCCGCAGGCGAGGAATGGTCCGCCGCGGACGAGGAAGCGTTTAAGGCCCCGATCCGGCAGCAGTACGAGGACCAGGGCAGCCCGTACTACTCCACCGCCCGCCTCTGGGACGACGGTGTGATTGACCCGGCAGATACCCGTACCGTGCTGGGGCTGGCGCTCGACGTCGTCTCCCGCACCCCGCTGCCGGAAACCTCCTTCGGCCTCTTCAGGATGTGAGCCCAGCAATGACTGAAGCACCCCAACTGACTCAGCCGACCGTGAAGCCGGCACTGTTCGGTACCGTACTGGTAGCGAACCGGGGCGAGATCGCCTGCCGGGTGATCCGGACCCTGCGTGCCCTGGGCATCCGGTCGGTCGCCGTGTACAGCGATGCCGACGCCGATGCCCGGCACGTACGCGAAGCCGACGCGGCCATCCGGATCGGTCCCGCCGCGGCGGCAGAGAGCTACCTGAAGATCGAGGCGATCATCCGGGCGTGCCTGGAGACCGGCGCCCAGGCTGTCCACCCCGGCTACGGGTTCCTGAGTGAGAACGTCGGCTTCGCGCGTGCCCTCGAAGCCGCGGGAATCGCTTTCATTGGCCCGGGGGTGGAGTCCCTGAACGTTATGGGTGACAAGATCCGTTCCAAAAACCACGTGGCCGGCTACGGAGTCCCCGTCGTGCCGGGCATCGCCGAGCCGGGCATGACCGACGCCGAACTGGTCGAGGCCGCGGACGCCGTCGGGTTCCCGCTCCTGATCAAACCCTCCGCCGGCGGCGGAGGGAAAGGGATGCACATCGTGGAACGTCCCTTGGACCTGGCAGCCACCCTGGTCACCGCACGGCGGGTCGCCTCCAGCGCGTTCGGGGACGACACGCTGTTCCTGGAGCGGCTGATCCGCACGCCGCGGCACATCGAGGTCCAGGTCCTTGCGGACAACCACGGCAACGTCATCCATCTGGGCGAGCGTGAGTGTTCCCTGCAGCGCCGGCACCAAAAGGTCATCGAGGAGGCACCCTCTCCGCTACTGGAATCCCTTCCCGACGGCGACGCGGTGCGGGAACGGATCGGCAAAGCCGCGTGCCAGGCAGCCCGCAGCGTCCACTACAGCGGCGCGGGAACCGTGGAATTCCTCGTCTCCGACGACGCCCCCGACGAGTTCTTCTTTATGGAAATGAACACCCGCCTCCAGGTCGAACACCCCGTCACCGAAATGGTCACCGGCGTCGACCTCGTCGAATGGCAGGTCCGGATCGCCGCCGGTGAGGTACTCACCGTGGCCCAGGCCGACGTCGAACTAACCGGCCACGCTGTCGAAGCACGCGTCTACGCCGAAACCCCCGAAAAGAACTTCCTTCCCGCCACCGGTACGGTCCTGCTGCTTGACGAAAAACCTACTGGAGAGGCAGGCAAACGCGTCCGCGTGGACTCTGCGCTGCTGCAAGGACTCGAAATTTCCTCCAACTACGATCCCATGGTGTCAAAGGTCATCGCCTGGGGCGAGGACCGCAAAGCGGCGATCCAAACCTTGAATGAGGCCTTAGCGGATTACACCTTGCTGGGCGTAGACACCAACGTCGAATACCTGAGACTGCTGATGAATGACCACGACGTCTACGCAGGGCGCCTCGACACAGGTCTGATCGAACGGAAAATGCCCGGTTTCACCTTCAGGCACGTCGACGACGCTGAGTTGGCGGCCGCTGCCGTCTACATCTGGGCTTTCACCCAAGCAGTTTCCGGATCGGAACGGGACAGGAACAGTGCGTGGGGCAAAACTGACGGCTGGAGGCTGGGCAGACAGGCGCCATGGCGGGTGACCATGAAGACACCCTCCGGCGAATTAGCATCCGTACAGATAACCGGTATCCGGCCGTCGGCTTCGGTCCTGGTGCGCGTCAACGATGGCCCCGAACGGACGGCCTCGTTGGCGGCACTGGCAGATGCCAGGCTTCAGCTCACCCTGGATGGCGACGCCTCCATCTACGCGATGGTTCCCGGATCCGGTCCCGGCGAGCCCCAAAGTACCTCATCGGGCAGGGCCCGCTCCTGGGAAACAAGCTCAGCGCTTCCTGGCGAAATGTTCCTTGGTAACGGGGGGTGGGGATGCCGTTTGGAGATCCTCAGCCGGGAATCTCGGCTCGCATACGTGCTTGCCGCCATTGAGAGGGACGAAGGCAGAGCAGATCCGCAGGTCCGCGCGCCCATGCCCGGAACTGTGGTTTCGGTAGCCGTCAGCAACGGAGCAATCGTCGCCGAAGGCCAGCTGCTGCTGGCCGTCGAAGCCATGAAGATGGAGCACCAACTCCTGGCACCGCTGGCTGGCACCGTCCACCTCACGATCCGCACCGGTGACCTCGTAAAAGCCGAGGAAGTGGTGGCAACAATTCATCCCCACGATTCCGTTCCGGCCGAGGACCAACCATCGCATCTGCCAGCGAACCAGGCACAAAGAACAGATCCCAATAATGAAATGGAGCAACACCATGGCTGATTTTGACCTCAGCGAGGAGTACCAGGAACTCAGCAAGACAGTCCGAGAGTTCGCGGACGAGGTCGTTGCCCCGGCCGCCGCCAAGCACGATGAGGAACACAGCTTCCCCTACGAAGTGGTGTCCCAGATGGCCGAGATGGGCCTCTTCGGGTTGCCGTTCCCGGAGGAGTTCGGCGGAATGGGTGGGGATTACTTTGCGCTGGCACTGGCGTTGGAGCAGTTGGCCCGGGTGGACCAGTCGGTGGCCATCACCCTGGAGGCCGGGGTCTCCCTTGGCGCCATGCCGGTCTACCGCTTCGGTACTGACGCCCAGAAGGAGGAATGGCTACCACTGCTGGCCTCGGGGCAGGCCCTCGCCGGCTTCGGGCTGACGGAACCGGAAGCCGGGTCCGACGCGGGCGGCACCAAGACCCACGCACGGCGTGAGGCGGGGAACTGGGTGATTAACGGGAACAAGGAGTTCATCACCAATTCCGGGACGGACATCACCCGGCTGGTGACCGTCACGGCGGTGACGGGCCAGAAGGAGCGCAAGGACGGGAGCGTCAAGAAGGAGATCTCCACCATCCTGGTGCCCACGGACACGCCGGGATTCAAAGCCGAGAAGGCGTACAACAAGGTGGGCTGGAACGCCTCGGACACCCACCCGCTGACCCTGAAGGATGTCCGCGTCCCGGAGGAGAACCTCCTCGGTGAGGAGGGCCGCGGCTACGCGAACTTCCTATCCATCCTGGACGAGGGCCGAATCGCGATCGCTGCGCTGGCCACGGGGGCGGCGCAGGGCTGCGTTGACCTGTCGGTCAAATATGCCAAGGAACGCAGCGCCTTTGGGCACCATATCGGCAAGTACCAGGCCATCTCTTTCAAGATCGCCCGGATGCAGGCCAGGGCCCACACCGCCCGGCTGGCGTACTACGACGCGGCCGCCAGGATGCTGGCCGGTAAGCCGTTCAAGACGGAGGCGGCCATCGCCAAGATGGTCGCAGGCGAGGCAGCCATGGACAACGCGCGGGATGCCACCCAGGTATTCGGCGGCTATGGCTTCATCAACGAATTCACCGTGGCACGCCACTACCGCGACTCCAAGATCCTTGAAGTGGGGGAGGGCACCACGGAAGTCCAGCTGATGCTGATCGCCCGCGAACTCGGCTTGTAGCTGAGAGTAGCCACACTCATGGATGAAAAGATCAAAAACCCCGCCACTGCCCCTTGCCCCAGCAAGCGCATCATTGAACAGCGGGGGCTGTATTTCGATGAACTCGAAGAAGGCGTCGTCTACGCGCACCGGCCCGGCAGGACAGTAACGGAAACGGATAACGTACTGTTCACGACCATGACCATGAACACCCAGGCCCTTCATCTGGATGCGGCATGGAGCGCTGGGCAGCCGTTTGGTCAGCGACTGATGAATTCTATGTTTACCCTGGCTGTGGTCGTCGGTCAGTCCGTGCCCCAGCTGACGCAAGGCACCATCATCGCCCAACTCGGACTGACGGACATCGCTTTCCCTCATCCGCTCCACCACGGTGACACGCTCTACACGGAGACGGTTATCAGTGAAAAGCGCCTCTCTGCGTCCCGACCCGGACAGGGAATCGTGACGATGAAACACGTGGGCCGCAACCAGGACGGGAAGGTGGTTGCCGTCGCGACGAGGAGCAGCCTGATGTGGACCAGAAGAGCGCACATTTTGCAGCAGGGGGAGTAACATGACGACGAATCTCGTACCGGGTCCGGCTTTATTGTTTTGCCCAGCTGACAGGCCCGAACGCTACCAGAAGGCAGCCGAACGGGCAGACGCCGTGATCCTGGATTTGGAGGACGCCGTGGCGCCGGGAGATAAAGAACTCGCCCGCCTGGCTATCCTGAGGCAGGCACCCGGCTCCGCGCTCGACCCACGCCGTACGATTGTCCGGATAAATCCAGCCGGAACGGAAGAACTCACCAAGGACCTCGAGTGTCTGGCTCAGACGCCGTACCGCACCATCATGCTGGCTAAGGCTGAACAGGCTTCCCAGTGCCGAAGTCTGCATGGCTACGCCGTCATCGCCCTTTGCGAGACAGCTGCCGGCATCGTCAATGCATCCCAGATTGCAGCTGAGCCCAACGTCGTTGCCCTGATGTGGGGCGCCGAAGATCTGGTTGCATCGCTGGGCGGAAAGTCAAGCAGGACTGGTCGGGGCCGATATCGTGCTGTCGCAATGCACGCACGGTCAGCGGTGCTTCTTGCCGCTGGTGCGGCCGGCAAAGAAGTCATTGATTCCGTCTTTGTTGACATCGCGGACCTTCGTGGTTTGGCCTTAGAGGCCGCCGACGCTGTCGCCTCCGGGTTCGGATCGAAGGCATGTATCCACCCAAACCAGGTAAGTATCGTACGTGGCGCCTACGCACCCACTCCTGATGAAGTCTTAGCCGCATCCAAGCTCCTTGGGGCAGCAGCGAAGGCAGGCAACGGCGTCTTCAGCTTCAACGGAAAGATGGTTGACGGGCCGATCCTTAAGCACGCCCATGCAACCCTCATCAGGGCAAATCTCATGAAGTAGGCAGGGCCCTCGTCGAGTTACGGGGGCCCTTCGCTTCTCCAGTTAACCGGAAGCGGGGAGCCCGCATTGTTGCGCTGGAGAAGACAACCCCCGACGGCTCTGTCGCCGTCGGGGGTTGTCAATGGATGTTCTTAGCGGGTGACTGAGCCTGTCAGTGCGGCCACGGGACGCAGGAATAGGGGCTTGGTCAGGAACCAAGCGGCGACCATAACGATCAGCGAAGCGCCGAAGATCCAGAATCCGGTCCAGTTGTCCTCGTTGCTTGATGCGTACATGTGATTAAGGTTGCGCAAGGCGCCTGTGGCGAGCACCAGGGCCACATGAACGACGACGAACCCGACGAAGTAGATCATCACCGGAAAGTGGAGAGCCCGGGCGACTTCCATGGGGTATATCCGGTTGAGGTTGCCAAGTTGTTTTGGCCACAGCGGGGACATCCGCAGTCCGGTGAGAAAAGCCAGCGGGGCCGCGATGAAGACGGTGACGAAATAGGCGAGTAACTGCAGCGCGTTGTAGCTGACCCAGCCGTCCTCCGTCGGCCAATCCAGGGCAAGGTACTGCAGCCCCGCTGACAGTGCGTTGGGAACAATATCCCAACTTGTGGGAACGATTCGCTGCCAACGCCCTGTCGAG
Source organism: Paenarthrobacter sp. 2TAF44 (assembly GCF_052114885.1). Taxonomy (NCBI): domain Bacteria; kingdom Bacillati; phylum Actinomycetota; class Actinomycetes; order Micrococcales; family Micrococcaceae; genus Paenarthrobacter; species Paenarthrobacter sp. 2TAF44. Next base: position 50,335 of record NZ_JBFRFP010000014.1, read on the forward strand.
AACAACAGGACGATGAAGATGATCCCGTTCAGAATCCAAAATACATCCAGGCTCATGTGAAGCCACAAGTTGAGACTGATTTTGGTTGGTGCCCTTTTGGTTCGGATAAAGCCTCTGTTGTTCCGAGTCCAATTCCCCTTTGGGCGGGTGTCAGTCCGAATTTGCCAGCCGCTCCTGATGATCAGCACTAGAAAAAACATATTGAGAAAATGCTGCCAACCGAGCCAGGCGGGAAAGCCGGTCTGCGATCCTTCCGGAGGCTGCATGTGCCCGGGGAATTCTTGGAGGAACGAAGCTGTACTGTCAAGGGCCGTGAACCATTTCGCTGCCAGGACGGCCGCAACGAGCAGCAGCAGAGCCGATGCCGCCGTCACGACCAGTCGTGTCCATTTTGTCTTCGTCGTTTGCCGACTTTTCACTGAGGTTGCCATGGCCTAGCTGCGCCCCTGTGACCGTGACCGGATGGCGTCCATCAGCTGCGGTACTACGTTGAAAACGTCCCCAACGATTCCAAAGTCAGCCACATCGAAAATTGGTGCGTCCTTGTCGGAGTTGATGGCCACGATTGTTTTTGCCCCCTGCATCCCCGCCCTGTGCTGAATAGCTCCAGAAATTCCGAGGGCGACGTAAAGTTGCGGCGTTACAGTGACTCCGGTCTGCCCGACTTGGGAGCTTTGAGCAACGTAGCCGGCGTCTACGGCGGCACGAGAGGCGCCCACCGCCGCGTCGAGCACGTCGGCGAGTTCTTCAACCAAGGCGAAGTTTTCCTTGGAACCCATGCCCCGACCGCCGGACACAACCTTCTCAGCCGTGCGCAGATCGGGACGGGACGAGGCGAGGACGGGTGTGGTTCCTTCGATGACCCCGGATGCCTCCACGCTGAGGGTCAAGTGATGGATGGTGACTCCAGGGACCGCTTCAGGTGCCCTGCCTTCCAGGGCGCCGCGGTGGACTGTGATGATGGGCAACCCGTCTTCGGCAGCGGATTCCACAAAATATGAGCCGCCGAAGACTGAATGAGTGGCCAGAATGCGTTCACCTTCGAGTCGAACCGCGACAGCGTTGGTAAGCAGGGCTCCATTCGTGCGTGCGGCCAGTCGAGCGGCTGCTTCACGACCGTCAATTGAGCTTGAGGCCAGCACAGCGGAGGGCTCGAACTGTTGAACAGCATGCCAGAGAGCTTCAACCTGGGGTGTCAGGAGCAGCGTCGGTTCCGGTTCGGTTTGGCCAAGGAAAATGTGCTGGGCTCCGAGGGAGCCCAGCTCCGCCACTATCTTAGCTGCCACACGGGGTGTGGCCAGAACGGCGACAGGGGTGCCCAGTGTTGAAGCCAGGCCGAGCAATTCGCCGGCACTTTGGGAGATCTTCCCTTCGGTGGAAAGTTCAACGAGCACTAGTACGTTTGACATTTTTGTCCTCCTTTAGAGCAGCTGGCGGGCGCCAAGGTATTCCGCAAGCTCAACACCGGCGGTACCACTGTCGATGATCTTCTTGCCTGATTGACGGGCCGGGCGTGCTGCAACGGAAACGACCACTGAGCGTGCTGCGGCTGAACATTCGGAGGGATCCAGATTCAGGTCCGCCAGGGACAAGGTCTTCACGGGTTTTCGCTTCGCCGTCAATATGCCTTTGAAGTTGGGAAAGCGCGCCTCTGCTGAACGCTCAGTAACCGTGATAACTGCCGGCAAGGAAGCGCGGACGCTGAGCGTGCCTGATTCAACTTCACGCTGGCCCGTGACCGAGGTGCCGTGAATGTCCACTGCCCTGATCGAACCGAGAAGGGGAAGTGCAAGGCGTTCAGCCACCATGGCCGGAACGGATCCAGAGCGCCCATCGGTCGACTCGTTTCCGGCCACGACGAGGTCAAAGGCAGTTGTTTTCAGAGCGGCCGAAAGCGCCTTCGATGTCCAAACAGCGTCCGCGCCTGAAAGGTCATCGTCCAGCACATGAATGGCTGAGTCAGCTCCCATGGACAAGGCCTTTCGAAGAGCTTGACTGACGCCCTGTGGCCCCATGGACAAGGCCACGACTTCAGTTCCTTTGTGGGAATCCTTGTACTGGAGAGCCACTTCCAGGCCGCGCTCGTTGACTTCGTCGATCACGCCTTCGGTTGAGCTTCTGTCAAGAAGGCCGGTTGCAGAATCAAGGCGCCTGTCCTCGGACGTATCTGGCACCTGCTTAATCAGAACGATGATCTTCATTGAACAACTCCTTGTGGAACTGGGTCTGCCACGGCAGGCACGTAATGAAACAGCTGGGGGCCTGGGTTGCCCGCCACACTAGTAACCCGCTTTCCAACAGGCAACAGGGGCGAACGCAGCCGGTCACCGTGCGTGAAATTTAGGGTTTGGCGATGGCTGGGTTGTGCATCGTGTCAGGTCGACGCGAGGTGGCCGGATACAAGTAGGGGGCCTGAGCGGGAAAGATCAAGACGCCTGAAAGTCAGTTCCTCAACGGCCATTTGGGCTGGGCTGCCGACACGGTTCGGACCGACGTGGCTGCGAACTAAGCCATAGCAATGGGGCCCACTTGTTCCACGAGCTCCGTCATTGAGGGCCGGTGCCCGCGGTGAAAGACTATTCCTTTGGGCAGTCCTCGGATTGACGGTTTGTTTTTGGTCACGTCTATGGAGATTCGGCCGCCTGCCATGGGTGCATTGAGGATGTGCAGGTCCCCGTAGGACTTGGGCAGCGCGGGATCTATCCAGACGCCGCCAAGGGAAACGTGAGCGTCATACTGCATCAGGCTCGTTACGACCAGGATCGGCGCTGTGGCCGCCCAGGCTTGCGGTGAGCATGCCTTTAGGTAGGGGACCGGTGCCTTGAATCGCTCACCGCCTGAACCACAGAACAATTCCGGCAATCGGCCATCGGAGAATTCCGCTGCCTCCAGCAGCGCGGTGGAGATTCGTTGCGCCTCGGTCACAAAGCCGTAGCGCATGAGTCCTTGGGCGATGATTGCGTTGTCGTGGGGCCAGACCGAGCCGTTGTGATAGCTGGCCGGGTTATAGGCGCCCATGTTGGTGGCGAGGGTGCGCACACCCCAGCCGCTGAACATTTCGGGGGACATCAGCCGTTCGGCCACCAGGGGTGCCTTGTCCTCATCCACGAGACCGACCCATAGGCAGTGGCCCATGTTGGAGGCGCAGGCGTCGACCTGCCGCTTCTTCCCATCCAGGGCGATGGCGTAGTATCCGCGGTCAGGCATCCAGAACTGCTCGTTGAACTGTTTCTTGAACTTTGCCCCGCGGTCGGCGAGTTCGTCTCCCAAGGCCATATCGCCGTCGTCGTACGCCATCCATGCCCGGGACATATGTGCCTGGTAGACGTAGGCCTGTACTTCGCAGAGCGCGATTGGCGGCTCGGTCAGTATGCCGCCGGCGAAGTTGATGCCGTCCCAGGAGTCTTTCCAGCCCTGATTGATGAGCCCTCGGGGTTGAGGCGGTTGTACTCGACGAACCCGTCGCCGTCTTTTGTCTCCGTAGTCGCGGATCCAGTTCATTGCCCGGTCCGCGTGCGGTAGCAGGGCGGCGATGGTCTCCTTGGCGAAACCCCACCGGCTGACTGTGCCCAAGACGCAAACGAAAAGGGGGGTGGCGTCGACGCTCCCGTAGTAGACGGACTTGCCGCCCAGGGAAAGCCCACTGGAGACATCGAGCCTTACTTCATGCAGGATCTTGCCCGGTTCCTCCTCGCTCACCGCGTCCACTACCGTACCTTGGCGGTCGGCCAGCGTCTGAAGTGTACCCAATGCCAGGGAGGGATCCACGGCGCGGCCATGTGCGAGGCCAGCAGGGAGTCCCCGCCGAACAGGGTCATGAACCAGGGCGCCCCTGCCGCCACCACTACACGGTCCGGATGGTTTGGATCTTCGATGCGAAGGGCACCGAGGTCGTCATAGCTCCGTCGCAGCGTCCGTTCAATCGAGCGGTTTCCCACGCGGACCACGGGAATTTTCGCCACCCATCCCTGTCGGCGGCGGTCACTTGCGGACATGCCTTCTGCATCAAGATGAATGAACGACGGCGGCGCGGCGGACTTGTCGCCTCACTGCTCGGCACCGCAGTGATGACGGAACTCCACTGGCTATGCGGGGCAACCGTGACTCGATAGCCTAGGCCCTCCGGCGTGATGTCGGCTCCTGGTGCCTGGATGAGGATGCCCTTCCGAACGTCCTGCCAGGCAGCCCTGATTGTCAGGGTGTCGCCGTTTACGTGGCACGTTTGGTCCCAACGCCGCTGAATTCGGGCGTCCTTGACTTCGAAAAGGTCGGCGAAGTCGGCTTCGACTTTCAGGGAGACCACACATTCGGCAGGCTCGTTCGAGAAATTGCGAAGAGTGACCTGCTCTTGAATGCCTGCGCCCACTTCGCGCAGGCGCTCGACGATCAGCGGACTGTCCGTGTGGCCGTCCAAACGAGGCACCCGGCCGGCAAACAGCGCCCGATACGGTTCCTTCGTCTCCGCGGCCAGTGGTTCAATGGGCTGGCCATCGATGGTCGTCATCCAGTGGGAGAGGATGCGAGTGTCCTGAAAAAGACGCCGTGCGGATGTTCGGGGCGGATATCCCCGTTCGGGTCAGAAATGCAGAAGGAGGATCCTTCCACCAAAGTGACCGTTCCGGCCCCAAGGGGACCAGCAGCCGTGTCAGCATTCCATCCAGCCATCCCGTCCCCTTTATGAGACTGACTCTGGTGAGCACGGGCGCCCGGGAAGTGAGCAGCTTCAGAGGCGCCATTTCTGCTATGGACGCTACTCTTGCTCGTTAAGGGGCGCCAGTGCCGCTTGGACGGCCCGATGTCAACGTGGGCCTGCGCCGAGCTCCGCCCTGGTCTACGATCTCATTTGGATCCGCGCACTCTGAAGCGCGGATTTCCGAAGGCAGCACTTTTGTCAGGTACGTAGCCGACTGCCGATAATGGACATCTGCCGTCGGACCGGCCCAAACGTCTTGTCATGATGCTCGATATAGTTTCCGCCATGCTCTTAATGAAGGAGGTGCAGCCATTGAGTTGGATATTTCTTTGTTCCGGGGGGCGGAGTGCAGTCGGTTTTGGGTTGTTCGACAGGGTCGGAAAGGGTGCCAAGGAGCAGGCAATCTGCAGAACAGTCGGCTCCGATTTTCAGGTGCTGGATACGACTGCAGGGATGAGCTGGATCTTCTCTTTCGGTGCCCGACCGAGCAAAAAAGAAGTGTGGACACTGTCCACACTTTTCGATTCGGACTGCCTCGTACAGCCGCCGGACTGGCCCGGTTTTCGCATGTTCCCGCCACTTCCCAGTGTTTGCAAGGCCCGGAAATCCCGTTCGAGTCCCACCTCGGGCACGGCATACCCCCTCGTCAGAGGGGGTTTTTGCTTTAACGTGTGGACATTCTGGGTGGTCAGGTCCCTCTGACACTGGCCGCGGGGTGTGCCTGGCGCCGCGGGTCGCCTGTGAAGTTGTGGGGGAGCGGGTTCAGGGTCTTGGCTGATGGGCCCTCCGCATGCTGTGAGCTGGGTTTATGCGATCCTCTCTTTGGTGCGTCCGGTAGGTCGTGGTTGGCCTACACCTCTTCATGGGTAGGCCCGCGAAACACAACATGATGTAGGGGAATCTTCGTCGGAAGTCGCTGAAGGCTCGTGTCTATCAGGACATTAGGCCCTCGTGTCCGACCGCTTGTGCGATCGGAGGTCCTGTGGATGCTGTACACACCTGAATTGTTCGACTGCCCGCATCGCCAATGGCTTAGGAGGTCGACGATGGGGCGCCCTCCGTGAGCCCTCGAATCGCGCTGCAGATATCCGATTCGGTGCTCACCAAGTTTTTTTGATTGGGCGCTGGGGACGGTGACGGCTTGGGCCACAGCACTTGTGAGAAAAAAGGGGCCTCACGCTGGCTCGCCACCTGGCCGGGAAAGGCGCAGACGTGGATGCAGGAGAGAATGCTGTCGCCAACTGCGCCGCCGCTGGAAAGTACAGAGCGCTGTGAGGCACCTCGGGGTGAAGGAGCGCGGGGGATTATCCCTGCTTATGGTTCCGCCGACTTTGCAGTCTGTGCCATTGTCACGCTGATGTCGTCTCCAGCTCTGAGGGGTTGGCGAGCGAAGATCCCCTCGTGCGCCAGCACCGGCCGATTGTCTCCAGCAAGTTCGGTGTACTGTTCTTCGAGTTTTTCCCTTTTCTCAATGCTTCGTTGCCATGCGCGGACAGTCTCCGGGTCTCCACCGTTAACCTGTTGCCAGCTGCGGGGACGGTCCTCTTTTGATGGCCCGGGATCGACTCGGCCACTCAGGCCTATGCGCGGAGGTTTCCTCTTCGCTGCAGAAGAACAGAAGGGGCAAGCCGGATCGTCGGCAAACATCGAAGTGAGGCCTGCTTCGAAATCGTGTCCCTCGACGCAACGGAAGTCGTAGAGAATCACTGGTAGTGCCCTTGCTGTGCCCACCGGATCTGGCTGGTCTGCTCGGACTCGTGCCCGAAAATCATTTCGGCATTCGTCCGCTCTTGGATTCGCCGAAGTTTTTCTACTGACTCAAGCCAGAGGAGGTTATTCCAGACGACTGCGGCGCCAACGGCTGGTGGGCCGAAGGAGTCCCGCAAGTAGACTGCGTCCGAGGTAAAGATCTTGGTCCCGTCCTCCGGCAGGTCGACCTGAAGTGACATTGTTCCCCAAGTGTGGCCAGGGGTGTCTATGACGGAAACCCCAGGGACAATTTCGGTATCGCCCTCGATGGCATCGATGTTAAGACCTTCGAAGTCCGCTTTTAGGTGTCCTCCGAGGTGCGGGCCCATTATTTCCTTGACTCCCTCCAGTTCCTTACGGTTCGCGACGATCTTGGTCTTGCCGTTGTCAAAGAGCCGCGCGTTACCTGCGTGATCAAGATGCAGGTGGGAAAGGATGAGTAAATCTATGTCCGAGGGCTCAAGGCCGACTTGTGCGAGCGAAGAGTCCAGGAAACCGGATGCGCTGGATGCATCAGTCTTGACCGGAAAGAAGTTGTCCATGCCGCTCTCTTGCCAGCGCGAACTCCAATCACGGGGGACGCCGGTGTCCCAGAGAATGCGTCCTTCGGGGTGTTCAATCAGGACTGCATGCGTTGGGATTTCGCCCCACTCACGCTGACGTTCCTTATTGTTGCGGTCCGCGATGATCCTTCCTGGCTTCAACAGGAGCCACGCCATGTCGGCTTCCATTACCCCGGTCTCCAGAACACGGACCTTCAACTGATCTATCGTCATCGCACTCCATTCCCTAACATCAAGGTCACAGCAGTAGATCGCCATACTGTCAGACGATCGGCCGATCATCAAGACTGGCACTTGCACGCAAAAGCTATTGCGCGTGACCTGCGTCATACCTATACTCATGGAACAGCTCGTTATGATTGTCATACATTCGTTCTTCATACAAACGAGTTGGTGCGTATCCGTCGCCGGCTGACGTTGAAGTGGCTGTCAGCCAACCTATAAGGAGTTCAGAATGGTCAAAGAAGACCACGATTGCGTTTCTTCTCCCGGCAGCGGGAAGAAACTGGCCAGGCGTGCGGGGTGGGCATTTGCCGTGGCATCGGTCTTGGCGCTCACTGCCTGTGGCGGCGGCGGTAATGACTTTGGTCCGGCGGGTGGTTCTGGGACTTCAACGTCTTTCGAGTCAGCATTGTCATCCCTTCCGCCTGATGCACAGACCGCTTACCAGAATGCTGACGCGTTGACCGGAAAAACGCCGTACGGTGAATCATGGCAGCCCAAGGGGCCTGCACCATGGACCATTGGCTATACAAGTCCCTATGCGGGCAATTCCTGGCAGACAACGGCCATGGACCACCTGATGAAGGATATAGTTCCGCGGTACCAGAAGGCTGGCCTCATCAAAGAGGTGATCGTCGCCCAATCGGGGGGCGACGACACGGTGCAAAACCAGCAGATCCGGCAACTCGTAGACCAAGGTGCCGACATCCTGATCGCTTGCTGCTCAGCAAAAACCGCCCTGAACCAGTCCATTGAGTACGCTCATGAAAAGGGTGTACCTTTCGTTGCATGGAGTGGGCATGTGGATTCACCTTATGCCGTCAGCGCCGTGACCAACTACCGTCAGGCCGGAAGCGTCTTTGCGAAGTCAGTCTTCGACAAGATCGGTGGCAAGGGCAACGTCCTGGATGTTCAGGGTGTACCGGGAGCCACAAATGCCATCGATTTCGAAGCCGGGGTTCAAGATGCGCTGAAGGAATACCCCGAGGTTAAGCTTGTAGGCTCTGTAAACGGGATGTGGTCAGCGCCGGTGACAAAGACCGAGGTGCAGAAGTTTCTAGCGACCCACCCGGGCCAGCTCGACGGCATCGTCGCTCAGCCTGCCTCCGCTACCGGCGCCTTGCAGGCACTGCAGCAGTCTGGCCGTCCCGTGGTTCCGATTAACATCGGTGGCGAAACAGGAGCTGCGTGCTATTGGGTGAACCATCCGGAATTCGCTGACACTGGCTACAACATTTGGCCGCCCAAGGGTGAGATGGAACTTGGCATCGAGACCGCAGTCCGGATCCTTCAGCAGCAGGGGCCGAAAATTCAGTCCATCGTTCTCAGCGTGTCTCCCATAAGTTACGACGAAGCCAAGGAGGCGCTTGGGTCGAACTGTGACCCCAACGCCGACGGCTGGCTGGAACCCAGGGGCGGCTGGCTTACAGGAACCAAGCTTGACTCTTTCTTCGAGAAGCCAAGTGATCCTTTTGCTTGGAAGAAGCCGTAGAAGTCAGGCATTCGCCGCTCCTGAGGTAGCCGATCACCGGAAGCGGTAGTCAACAAAAAACAAACCCAAGAAGCTGTCAGATGCGCTGACAGACATCAAAGATGATGGATGGAGAATACGAGAAATGTCTGAGTATGATCTGGTCGTAATTGGTAGCGGTTTTGCCGGGGCCTCCGCGGCTCTGAGCTACTGCGAAAAAGCAGCCGACGAAGGACGGTCAGGCCGGGTAGCGCTGGTCGAAGTTGGAGCAGAAGACGAACGGTCTGGAGGGTCCCGCTGGACCATGGCTTGGCTTCGCGTCTACGAAGACGGCAGGCTCGACGAATCCTGGAAGGACCGAGTGCAGGAAACTTCCAAGGGGCTGGCTGACCTGGAATACTGCCTTGCACTCGAGCGCGAAGTCCCCGGAACCATCAAGTACCTGGAAGCCCACGGGGTTGAGCTGTACCAGCATTGGGAAAACGACGTCGCTCTTGAATACGAAACGGACAAGAGCATCAAATGGCCGGTCGGAGGCGGCCTTCAAATCGTCAATAACCTCCTCGCGCATTTCAAGAAGTTCGATAATTCCGAAATCCTCTACGAAACCGAGGCAGTGAAGCTCAGCATCTCGGATGAAGGGCGTGTCAACGGCGTAGTGGTCCGCGGTAAGGACGGGCTTCTTCGAACGCTCAGCTCAAAGGCCGTCGTCATTGCATCGGGCGGGTTTGAAGGCAACCCCGAAATGTTGACGCAGTACCTTGGCAACAACGCCGTCGACATTAAGCCAATCGTTCCGGGGCTGCACCGCAACAAGGGCGCCGGGATCCGCATGGCCATGGACATCGGGGCCGACACCGCCGGACAGTTCGACATGTTCCACTCGGAGGTAGTCGACTCCCGGACCAGCCGCCCTGACTCTGTAATTTGGGGCCACAACTACGGCATCTGTGTCAACCAACAGGGCAAGCGCTTCTTCGATGAGGGCGAAGACTACTTGTTTGCCCACTTCGAACTGCTGGCATACGAAGTCTGGAAAAACCAGAACCAGAAGGCCTACTTCATCACTGATAAGCCAGTCATGGAACGCATGCGTCCAGGCTGGGTCTACGAGACCACCGATATGGAGCCTGAGGAGGGCGCGACGCTGGCTGAACTGGCGGGCAAGCTGGGTCTCAGCCCGGAAGCACTCGAAGCCACCGTTCAGGAATTCAACGCCGCCACCGCCGGCGGACCATTCCAACCAGAAATCCTTGACGGGTTGAGCACCCAAGGTCTCGTCCCGCCAAAGTCCAACTGGGCGAATCGGATCGAATCCGGGCCATACTACGGATATCCGCTTGAGGCGAGGATCACGTTCACCTTTGGTGGGCTCAAGACAGACACCGAGGCGAGGGTCATCTCCGGCGGGGGAGTGCCGATCCCAGGCCTCTACGCAGCGGGCGAAATCACGGGGTTGTTCTACCACGAGTACCCGCCGGCGACGTCGTCAATTCGCTCCATGACCTTTGGTCGAGTCGCAGGGGCAAACGCTGTGAGCTACCTGAACGAGCTGGAATCAAGCGACGCTTCCGTTTCGGGACCGGCGACTCCACCTGCCAGCCGTGCTGCTGAGGCGGCAGACAGCCAAGGCTCGGCCATCCCCGCAGTGCCGGAGTCCGAAGCTGCATCGAAGGCTGCTGAGGCAGCCGGAAGCAGACGGTAGCTGATGCAGGTGAGAGGCCTGCCGCGGGGCTACCTCGCCAAGTCCCCATGCGGGGTCAAAACTAGATAACAGGAGTTGGCACGCCCCGGGAATGGGGCGTGCCATTCCCTATTGGAGGAAAGAATGAGTCAACCACGTGTCTTCGACATGCCGCGTATCGAACGAGTCATCGAGGGCGGTGGTGCTATCCAACAAATTCCCGCTGAACTGGAGCGGCGAGGACTTAAACGTGCTCTTCTCGTAGCAGGCAAGTCAATCAGCGCCACCCAACAATTCGATGATCTCGTCAGTGAGCTGGGAGCCAGAGCCGTCGCGGTTTATGGCAGGGTCGAGGCCCATAACCCAGTCAAGCGACTAGCTGAGCTTGTGGAGATTGCTCAGAACGCAAATGCCGACGTCGTGATAGGCGTCGGCGGAGGGTCCGCTGTTGACGCGGCAAAGCTCACCGCCTTGGGAGTGGGGGAGGGTATTCATTCGGAGCAGGACTTCCTGCGCTACAGCATTTCCCACGGGCTGCCGGAGCTGCAAGGTATCCCGCTTCCTGTCATCGCCGTGCCGACAACGTTATCGGCGGCAGAGTGGAATGGCGTTGCCGCCTTTGTCGACGACACGACCAACACCAAGGAACTGACCAGATACCTCGCCCTTACACCCAGGATTGTTGTGCTGGATCCGGAGCTGTGTGCCTTAACTCCCAGGAAATTGTGGATCACAACCGGTGTCAGGGCCATCGATCATGCGGTCGAAATTGCTTATGCCACGAATGCACATCCGTTCACCACCGCGCTGTGCACTGCGGCCCTCCGCACCCTGGCCGAGGATCTTCCTCTGACGGCGTCTGACCCTCATGACTACGAAGCGGCTCTGCGCTGCCAGCAGGCGGCCTGGATGTCACTGGTCGGAGTTCACAACGTACCAGTGGGGTTATCCCATGCTATAGGCCACCAGTTGGGTGCGGCCGGCGTTCCTCACGGCGTAACGTCCTGCATCACGCTGCCGCACGTTATGCGGTTCTACGCTGAAGCGACCGCAAGCCAACAGGCCATTATGGCCACCGCCATGGCGGCGGCAAGAGGAGCAACGAACGCGATGCCGGCTCCTGAGGAGCTGGAGCTACTCTTCGACAAGCTGGGAGTACCGCGGCAAATCCGTGAATTTGGTCTGAGCCCGGAGGCGTTGGAGAACGTTGTTCGCGCGACGATGGGCGAGGCGGAAGCCGTCATTCGTCAAGCACCGCGGCCGGTATCAGCCGATGATGTAAGGGAGCTCTTACAGAAGGCCTATTAGCGAGCGGCATATAAAGCTGAGAACACGTGGTTCTCATTCGTGCAGCGCAGCAGATGCCCAAGCTCGCAATCAGCGGTTCCTGTCGATCGTCGCGACACCCAAATAATTGGGGTCGCGGCGACCGACCTCTTTAACGTCGACAGGGTGGGTTGCATAAGCCGAAATACGGCCAAAACTGTCCGTTGCATAGCCGCTGCTTTGGCGCAACCCGCCTCAGTGCCCAAGCGACTTGAGGACTCAGCGTGAATCGCGCAAAGGGGCACGCAAAAGCCCGGCGGGGGTTCCCAGCCGGGCTTGAGCGCACTTTCGAACGCCGGCGATCATGTCATTGTGGGGGCCTAGATTGCCTTGATCTCGTCGGCGTCAGCCTCGGCGCCAGTGACTTCGTCGGCGCCGGCGGAGCGGGCAACTTCATTGAGCGTTTCCTGGACGACACGCATCGCTGCGAGCCCCGCAGGTGCGCCGCAATAGGCGGTGGCCTGCACGATTGACTCCACGATCTCGCTTGGTTTTAAACCGTTCCTTAGGCCGCCCCGGACATGTACAGAAAGTTCGTGGTGCTGGTTGAGCGCGACCAGCATGCCGATATTGAGGAGGCTACGACTTCGACGGTCCAGGCCGGGCCGCGTCCACACGGCACCCCACACTGTTTCGGTGATGTGGGTCTGCAGGGCTTCACTTTCGGTTCCGGCTGTGCGCTCGAGGGAACCAGCGACGTATGAATCCCCGAGAACCTCCCGGCGTACCTTGATTCCGGCATTCCATAGTTCGCTGTGTTCGTCTGCTTCATACTGGTTAGTCATTTCGGTCCTTCATGTATTCACTCGATCCCGGGTTGCGGCGCCACTGCCGGAGTTTCCCTTGGGCGGACAGTTGATGGGGATGTCTCGGGATTAGATTTGCTGTCTGATGTGGGGATTGCGCGCGTAGAAGCCGACGAGGGGCACGATCAGGAGGCCGAGTACAAATTGTTGTGCGTTGTTGTTCAACCCGTAGCCCACCAAGAGCGAGGTCAGGGCGATAAGGACGAGCACGCCGACCAGAGTGCTGCCATATCCTCCCCTGCCGCCAAGCAAGGAGGTTCCGCCCACGGCAACTGCGGCCACGGTGAGGAACAGGTAGGGATCGCCCACACGCACGAATGCTCCACCAGTGAAGCCGAGCAGGAGTATTCCTGTGGCTCCTGAGAAGAGGCCGCTGAGCGCGTAGACAGTGACCCACCGGCGCGGTTCGGAGATGAGCATGAGCCGTGCGGCTGAGCGGTTTCCACCCAAGGCGTATGTGCTCCGACCAAACCATGTTGAACGCATGATGAAGATCAGGGCAGCGGCGAGAACAAGCCAGATGAGGATGACTGGAGGTACAGGGAGACCCAACGTTTCTCCGCTCAGTGAGGAAATGTTGGCGAGCCAATCAGGTACCACTCCGCTCGTGCCCCCGGCATTCGATGCGCCGGCGCTGGTGAGAACCTGTGTTGCCCCTACCGTGGCGAATCCAACACCCAGCGTCACGATGAGAGCTTGATTCTGGAGATGGAGACTTATGAGGCCGTTTATCGTTCCGATAACGATGCCGAGAACAAGAGTTATCGCGATCGCCATGCCGGCCGGTACGCCAGAGCTGATCATGTAGAGGGTCCCGATGTTGGCCGAACCAATCAAGTAGGGAATGGAGAGGTCAAGCCCGCCGAGCAACGCGCAGAGAGTCTGCCCAACCGATGCCAGGCCAAGGAATGCGCCGAGTAGCAGCATGGAGCGAACATTCGAGCCGGAGAGGAAACCTTGTACTGTGGCGGCGCCGACGGCAAGTAAAGCCGCCAGCATGATGAGCCCGAGGATGACGTTCTTTTGCCCTGAGGCCTTGGACAGCAGCGGTACCCGGCTGGTGCGTTGTTGCGCTTTGACGGTGGTCATGATGCTTTTACCTCCTGGCGCTTGCGCCACAGTGATGGAATTATCACGCTGATCAGGAGTGCTGCAACCAGGATGAGGCCGTACGAGAGCTGCACAACGAATGAAGCCAATGACCCCAGTGAGAACGTGGTCAGCGTGAATGAGATAAGCGTGACGGCGATGGCCCCGGGAATGGAGCCCAATACGCCGCCGCGGCCACCCGCAAGGCTGATACCTCCAAGCACCAGGGCCGTGATCGCTGCGAGTGTGTAGGTGCCTCCTTGGGTGGGGTTTCCCGACGCTATCTGACCGGTGTAGGCCAGGCCACCCGCACCAATCAGCAACCCGGAAATACCGTGAGCGACGACGCGGATCATTGTTACGGGTACTCCGCTGACAAACGCGGTGCGCTGGTTCGACCCGACGAGCCTTAGATTCGTGAACAGTTGGGTCCTGGTGAATGCCCACCAACCCAATATTGCCGTGATCAGAACGATCGTCATTGGGGCGAGTATCGACCTGCCGGACCCCCATTCAGCGAGCCACCTCGGAGCTTGTCCGCCAGGCTGTGCCAGAATAACCAGGTTGATCCCGGACAATGCCAGGAATGCACTCAGAGTCACGATCACAGGTTCGATGCGGGCGACCGTAATGACGACGGCCTGGATGATTTGTATCAAGACTCCAATGCTAAGTGCCCACGCGATGACAGCAACGGGTGACCCTATCTGTTGGTCGAAGAGGACTTTGACGAGGGTGACATTGACGAAGATCATCAGCGGACCAGCGGACAGATCGACACCGCTGCCCACCAGGGCCGTGACGGTAATTCCCATCACCACAAGGACCAGAGGTACGGCCGAGACCAGCAGCCCTCCGATTCCGCTGGCGGTGAAGAGGTAAGGCGCGCGTACTGCGCACACGATGAGAAGGACGGCAAGCAAACCCCACGCGGCGAATGCGTAGGCAGATTTGCTGGTGAATCTGCCGAATCGGCTTTGTTGTTTCATTGCTGCTCCACCAGTGCTTTCTCGACGTCGAAATCTGCTTCAAGGTGACCGAACATTCCAGCAAGAACGCGGTCGGAGGTGATGTTGTCGCCGGTCACCCAACCAAGGAGTGCGCCGTCGCGGAAAACAGCCACACGGTCGCAGAGCCCGATGAGTTCATCGATCTCAGTAGAGAGATAAATGATTCCGGCTCCTTCCAAGGCGAGATGTTCCAACTGGGCATACAGTTCACGCTTTGTGCTGATGTCGACTCCCCGTGCGGGATCGTTGAGGGCAACAACCTGCGGATCTTGAGCCAGTTCCCGACCGATGAGGACCTTTTGTTGATTACCGCCGCTGAGGGAGGTGATGGGATTCGACGATGCGCCTGCCCGTAGCTTCAGGGTTTTGGACATGTCATCAAAGCGCGCGGAGATGGCCGTCCTGTCGATGACGCCGGCACGGCGGTGATGACGGTACAACGGCATTCCGAAATTCTCGAAAATGCTGAGGTTTGGGAAAATCCCCTCCTTGCGTCGATCGCCTGAAATATAGGAGACGTTCGCTGCTATAGCCCCTGCCAGGTTGCTGATTGGGTGCTGCGCGCCGGTCCTGGCAACGGCGGTAACTTCGCCGTTGATCGCCTGTCGAACGCCCGTGAGGGTTTGGAGGAACTCAGCCTGACCTTGACCATCCAGCCCGGCAAAGCCGACGATCTCCCCACTATGCAGCACAAAGTCCGAAGGCCGTGCTCCCTGCGTTGCCACGAGACCGGCGGCTTGAAGGACGATGTCTGCCGTTCCGCCCTTGGAGAGCCTGCGCGATTGAGTTGCCAGGCCGTTCCGCTCCTTGACGCCGGTCATGAGTTCAATGAGACGGGATTCGGTGATCTCGCTGCCTCTGAGGATCCCGACGTCGATTCCGTCGCGCAGAACAGTTGCACTGTCGGCGAAAGTCGTGAGCTCAGCGATACGGTGAGTAACAATCACGACGCAGACACCGTCGGAACGGAGCCTCTCCATTTGGGCGTAAAGCCGTGCGGCCCCCGATAGGTCGAGTGCCGCCGTGGACTCATCGAAGATCACTACTCTCGGGGAACGGACAAGGGCGCGCGCAATGGTGACCCATTGCCGGTCTGCCAGACTCAGGGTTTCCACCAATGCCGAGGCGTCGACGGGATGGCCCATAAGCTGCTCCAGCACATCGGTTGCACGTCGGTGCTGCTCGCTCCTGGACATGCGGGAGCGCCATACGCCCTGCGATCCGATGAAAACGTTGTCCGAAATACTGGCGCCTTCTGCGACGAGGACTTCCTGGAACACGGTCGCGACGCCTGTCTTGAGTGCCTCGGCGGGACTCGACACGTGGTGACCATGGATGTCCACGGATCCCTCGTCGGGGAGAACGATGCCGGACATGATTTTCGCCAGCGTGCTCTTCCCGCTGCCGTTCTCACCGACAATCGCGTGGATTTCCCCAGCACGCGCGGAGAAGCTGGCTCCTCGCAGGGCCTGTGTCTCCCCGAAGGACTTCTTCACGTCCTGGATTGCTACAGCTGTCTCGTGATTTTCGGCCGCCATTGCTCTCGGGGCCGAATCGAGGTTCAGGTCTTCATTGACCATTACTTTGTCCTTACGGTCGGTATCTGCTCCATCCCCTCCTCGGGAAGTGCAGATCACACCAAAACTGCTGAGTACGATTGTCCCAATGCATTTTTGTCATACAAAACAGTCCTTTGGATGAGTATAGGAGTGGGAGGGTGTCAGGGCAATAGACTTTTGGCGCGGTTTCGTCCGCCTTCTCGGGGGGTGGCGTGTCGGACAATCGGATCGCCAGTCATTATGGCCGGTCTGGCCCTGACCGTAGTACCCTAGGTCAAGGCATATTCACGACGGGGAGGAGGTTGTCATGGAGTCACCACTGGGTTTGAGGCTGCAGCGCGACGACATGTCGCTGCGGAAACTAGCCGAAAACACGCTGCGGGACGCTATCTTGTACGGCGCCTTCACACCCGGGCAAAAGCTTATAGAACGGGACCTCTGCGACAGGCTCGGTGTTAGTCGTACTCTCCTGAGGGAAGCGCTGAAGCAATTGGAGGCCGAAGGGCTGATAACCAACGTGGTCCACAAGGGCCCGTCAGTTGCGGTGATCACCGAGGAAGATGCCCGTGAAATTTATGAGGCCCGGGGGCTCATTGAAGGGCACCTCGCATATTGCTTCACGATTAAGGCGTCAGACGCCGAAATCGACAAGCTCGCCGCCTCTGTTCGAACTCTCCACGAGTCGGACATTGCGTCCAATCAGATAAACGTACTCCAGGCGAAGAACGGCTTCTATGAGGTTCTCTTGGCTGGGTCCGGAAACCACGTACTCGCGCAGATGCTCCAGCAGTTGAACAACCGTGTAACCATGCTGCGCAGGATGACCCTGTCCTCTCCGGGTCGATTTGACCAGACGGTGGCTGAGTTGGACGAGATCGTTCGGGCGGTCCGTAGCCGAGATGCGGATGAAGCCAGCAGGCTGTGCCGTGCCCACGTTAAGAACGCGGGTGACATTGCGCTTGCCAGTTTCACGAATGATGCCGAAAGTGCGCCCCACGGGCACACTGCCGTGGGGGCAAATTAGTTCGATCTGGGCACTGTCACTTCCCGCTTCGCTGCAGTGGGGGAGTAGTGGTAGGCCTTTCAGTCGCTCACCTCAATACCCGAATGTCCGTCCGGAAAGTCAATCCCCGGTGCGTTCCGTCGTCGTTGACGCGTCCGCCGACGACAGTAGTACGGCATCCAGCAGTCCCGGGAATCTCGCCTGAAGGTCGTCGTTGCGTAGTTTGCTGATCCGGGATGTCCCCCGGTAATGCTGTTGAATGACGCCAGCCTCCCGAAGCACGCGGAAGTGGTGCGTCGACGTGGATTTGCTCACGGGCAGCTCAAATGCGATGCATGCCATGTCGTCGTGCCCCATGGCCAGGTCGCCGACAATTTTCAGGCGAATGGGATCCGACAGTGCGTGTAGAACTGCCTCGAGTCGAATCTCTTCAGGCTCGGGGTGATCCAATAGTCGCGCCTCAGATGTAGCTGCGGCAGAGCGCATGGTGCCCCTTTCGTTGTTCAACATCAAAGGTACGACACTCATCGTAGTTTGACAACCGACATACTACGAGGCTTATCGTACTTGGGTCGGCTTGTGCACAACGCTGGCCGTCGTCCTCCACACAGAACCAAGAAGGAGATTTCCTTGAGTAGCCTTTTCGCTCCACTTAAGCTGCGGGATCTAACAATTCCGAACCGGGTTTGGATGTCCCCGATGTGCATGTACTCGGCCGCTGCCGAGGGCCCGGAAACCGGCGTCCCCACGGATTTCCATTTGACCCACTTGGCCAGTCGTGCGGCAGGCGGTGCCGGCCTGGTCATGGTCGAAGCAACCGGTGTGAGGCCCGATGGGCGCATCAGCCACTGGGATCTGGGGCTGTGGAATGACAAACAGCAAGAGTCTTTTGCTCGCATCGCGGCAGCAATCCGTTCTTTTGGGTCGGTGCCCGCTATCCAGTTAGCGCATGCGGGGCGAAAGGCGTCCGTTGACAAGCCCTGGATTTCTGATGGGTACTTGGGCGAACGCGACGGCGGCTGGACTGCGGTCGGCCCCAGCCCGGAAGCCTTCCAAGGACTGTCTCAGCCAACGGAGCTGTCCGTCGCCGAAATCAAGCAGCTTGTCACCGATTTCGCCGAATCCGCGAAGCGGGCTCTCAAAGCTGGGTTTGAGGTTGTCGAAGTCCACGGCGCTCACGGATACCTGATCCACTCCTTCTTGTCTCCGGCGTCCAACAAACGCACGGATGCCTATGGTGGAAGCTTCGAAAACAGGATGCGTTTTGCGCTCGAGGTAGTGGACGCCGTCAGGGCAGTCTGGCCTCAGGACCTCCCCGTCTTCTTCCGTACCTCAGCCACCGACTGGCTAAGCGAGAACGACGATGATCCCCGCGAGGGTTGGACCGCCGACGACACCGTCCGTCTGGCCAAAGAACTACAGGCTCACGGGGTTGACTTCCTTGACGTTTCCAGCGGAGGCATTGTTCGGGACGCCAAGATTCCGGTCGGTCCCAACTATCAGGTTCCCTTTGCGGGGCAAGCCCGCGACCAAGCTGGAATTGCTACCGGTGCTGTGGGACTTATCACCGACGCCCACCAGGCTGAGGACATTTTGACGGCTGGACAGGCAGATGCCGTATTCCTGGGCCGCGAGCTGCTCCGCAACCCGTACTGGCCGCAGCAGGCTGCCAGTGAGCTCGGCATCGAACCCCAGTGGCCCGCACAATATGGCTACGCCGTACAACGTCGTAAGAAGTAGGAAGGTCTCTCCATGAATCACTTGCTCAACAAGACCATCATTGTCACCGGCGCGTCATCGGGCATCGGTGCCGCAGCAGCCAAGGCACTGGCAGCACATGGCGCGAAACTGGTGCTCGCTGCCCGGGACCAGAACCGCCTCGACGCCCTCGTTGAGGAGATTCGTGCCTCTGGGGGAACCGCGGCAGCGCGTGTCGCCGACGTTACGGATTCTGCAGATATGGAGGGTCTGGCCCTGTATGCCGTCGAGACCTTCGGCGGCATAGACATCTTGGTCAACAACGCAGGGCTAATGCTATTTTCCGCTTGGAAAGATCTGGCTGTGAACGACTGGGGCCGGATGATCGATACGAACATCCGGGGGTATCTCAACGGTATCCAGGCCGTCCTGCCAATCATGCTAGAGCGTCAATCGGGCTACATCTTGAACATGGCGTCAGTGGCGGGTCATCAGATTGGTGAATCTGCCGGCGTATACAGCGCAACCAAGTTCTTCGTACGAGCCATCACCGAAAGCATGCGCAAGGAACTGGGAGTACAACACGGTATTCAGGCCAGCACTATCAGCCCCGGAGTCATAGACACCGGGTGGGCGGACAAGGTGGGCGACCCTGCGGGACGAGCAGCGGCCAAGGAGCTCAATGCACTGGCTATTACCCCGGAGGCCGTGGCCGACGCCGTGGTTTATGTCCTAAACCAACCAGCAAATACCACCGTCAACGATTTGGTGATCTCCCCAACCCGCCAGAATTGGTGACATCAGACCGGGAAAGGACCGTTCCTTGGGCCGGTCGCTTCCCGGTACAGTCAGTATCGCTGGTGAGGTGGTGTGCGTGTCCGCCCTGAGGCGAGCGTTAACCCCAGCAATGCTGCCGCACCGGTCGCCGATGGCAATAGATTGAGTGCACTCACAGGACCGGCTAGGTCCTCACCACTAAAAGCCAACGCCAGCAAACCGGATATCACGGCCCCGGTTGCTGCCACAGACAGCGACTCTGCGGCACTGGTACGACGACGGAGAGACGGAACGGACAGGACCACCGAAGCAACACCCGCACCTATCCCCAGGAAAATCATCACCGTCTGCATGGATCAGCCCCATATTCCTGGTCGACCTGAGCGACTTCCATCCGGTTAAAGCTGAATTCCGGTGTATTTGGTTTCTTGGTAGGCCTCGAGGCCTTCGGTTCCGCCCTCGCGTCCCAGGCCGGAGGCGTTGGTCCCTCCGAAGGGTGCGGACGGGTTGGAGACGAGACCCCGGTTGATCCCGGTCATACCGGCATCGATGGCGTCTGCGACACGCAGCGCACGGGCGAGGTTCTCCGTGAAGACGTAGGAGGCCAGTCCGTAGGGGGTGTTGTTGGCTTCGTGGATGGCTTCGGCTTCAGTAGCGAACTCGTATATTGCTGCGACGGGACCGAAGATTTCCTCGGTGCGGATGTCTGCGTTAGCTGGGATGTTAGTCAGGACCGTCGCCGGGTAGAAACAACCAGGGCCCTCGGGAATAGTTCCGCCCGTCAGGCAAACGGCGCCCTTGGCGATGGCGTCGGCCACCAATGCAGCCACCGTCTTTACTTGTTTTGCATCCACAAGCGGACCCAGATCCGTGTCGGGGTGTGCGCCGTCGCCGAGACGAGCAGCAGCCATCCGCTCGGTGAAACGGGCAGTGAATTCGACAGCAATGCCGTTTTGCACATAGATGCGGTTGGCGCCGACGCAGGATTGGCCGCCGTTGCGGAGTTTGGCGAGCATGGCGCCTTCGACAGCCTGCTCAAGGTCAGCGTCATCGAACACGATCAGTGGAGCGTTGCCCCCGAGCTCCATGGACGTGTTCATGACGTTCTCGGCTGCTTGGGCCAAGAGCGCTCGCCCAACCTGTGTCGATCCGGTAAAGGAGATCTTCCGGACTCGTGAGTCCTTCATAATTGCGGCGATAACGTCGCGGGAATTGGAGGTGGTGATGACGTTGACAACACCGGCAGGGGCGCCTGCTTCTTCAAGAACCCGCGCCAGTAACAGCGAAGTCAAGGGGGTCAGCTCGGCGGGCTTAAGAATCGTTGTACACCCTGCGGCGAGGGCCGGGGCGATCTTCCGTGCACCCATCGCGAGCGGGAAGTTCCAGGGCGTGATCAGCAGGGACGGTCCCACGGGGCGTTTGGAGACGGCGATCTGGTAGTTGCCTCCGGGTTCGACGCCGAACTGGCCTTCGGTGTGTATCCTGCCGGCGGATTCGGCGAACCAGCGGAAGAACCCGGCACCGTAATCGACTTCGGTCTGGGCTTCCGGGAGGGGCTTACCCATTTCCGCGGTGATCAGTGCCGCGAACTCGTCGCGACGGGTCAGGATTCCTTCGTAGGTGCGGAAGAGGATGTCGGCGCGTTCCCGGGCAGGGGTCGCAGCCCAGGCTGGCTGTGCGTCGACCGCGGCATCGACGGCAGACATGCCGTCCTGAACGGTTGCAGAGGGAACTTCCGCGATGGGTGCTCCAGTGGCTGGGTTGGCGACTGTGAGAGTTGCAGCGTTGCTCGAGGAGATCCATGAGCCGCCGATGGGCATAAGCTTCTCCGGAAATCCAAGCGGGGGAGCGGAGGCGGTGGTGGTCATTTCCATTGAAGTTCTCGTGCTTTCAGCAGATGGGCACTGCCGGGCCCGCTCGGGCCCGGCGAGTGTTTGATTGTTGGCTACTTTGACTCGGTGAGTTGTGGGGTGAGCCAGTTTTGGAAGCGGTTGCCGTGGGTGACGGGGTCGATGAGGAGGAGTTTGGTGCCTGGTTCGTTGCCGGGTTCGGTGCGGGTGTGGATGAACCAGGGTCCGTCCTGGGTGAGGGTTTGTTTCAGGGCGAGGGTGAGTTCTTCGGTGTTGTTGGCGCGCAGGACCTTGAGGTCGACGGATTCGGCGAAGCGTCCGAGGTCGATGGTGACGGCTTGGGTGGGGATGGAGGCGGTGGAGGCGTAGACGCCGTTGTCGAGGAGGATGATGACGAGGTTTTCGGGGGCGAGGTAGCCGGCGGTGATGGCTGAGCCGGGGTTCATCAGGAGGGATCCGTCGCCTTCGATGACGACGGCGCGGGTGAGGGGGGTGTTTTTGATGGCTTGGGCGATGCCGGTGCCGACGGAGATGGCCAGGCCCATGGCGTCCAGGAGGTAGAGGTGGTTGTCGCGGTCGGCGATGGAGGCCAGTTCGCGGGAGGTCGCGGCGCAGGTCGCGATCACGGGGACCTCGGCGGTGGTCTCAACAATGGCTCGGAGGGCTTCGATGCGTTTCATGCTTTTGCCTTTGCGTCTTTGGGGTCGAAGAATTCCATGAGGACCACGACGGGTCGGTAGGTCATGCGGGCGTGGTTGCCGGCTTCGGCGACGGTCGCGCCCCAGTCCTGGGCCGAATTGCGGCGGTCGATCTGGAAGACGGGGATGTTGGTGGAGGCCAGCAACGCGGGGACGGGCGCGGAGATGGTGTGGATCATGGAGTTGTACTCGCCGAGCCCGCCGCGGGTGTTCGCGACGATCAATAGGGGCAGGTGGTAGGACACGGCGAAGGTGGTCAATGCGGTCAGGGCGTTGCCGAAGCCGTTGTCCTGCATGATGATGACCCCGAATTTCCCGGCGAACGGGTAGGCGCCGACGACGCCGATGGCTTCCTCTTCGCGGGAGACGGGGTACACCAGGGGCAGGTCCCCGTTGGTTTGGGCGTCCAGGACGCCGTTGATGATCGGGGCGATGGACGCGGAGGGGACGTAGGCGACGCCGTCGGGGGCCAGGCGCACGATCGCGTCCACCACTTCGGTGTGGCGGTCCTGGGTAATAGTCGTAGTCATGGGTGGTCAGGCTCCCTTGGGGTGTGGTGTGGTCAGGGTCTGGACGATTCGTCGCAGGCCTTCAGTGAGGTCGTCGATGTGGCAGGCGTAAGAGATCCGGATGGAGTGGGTTCCACCGTCGGGGTCGAACGCGGTCCCTGGAACGACGGCGACGCGTTGTTCCTCGAGGAGTCGTAGCGCCAGTTGTTCGGCTGGTTCGGCGGTCTCCGGTGTGTAGGTGAGGTAGAAGTAGAAGGCGCCGTCGGGTTGGCTTACCGTGACGCCGGGAACGCCGGTGAGGATCTTGAGACCGGCTTTGCGTCGTTCCTGGAATTGCATGCGCATCGCTTCCGCCTCGGGGCCCGCGTGGCGGAGGGCTGCGGCCGCGCCGGGTTGGAGGAAGGTAGGGGCGCAGACGGTGGTGTACTGGCGGACTCTTAGTGCCGGTGTGATGAGTTCTTTGGGGCCGGCGAGCCAGCCGAGGCGCCAGCCGTCCATGGCGAAGGCTTTCGCAAAGCCGCCGATGACCAAGGTCCGTTCGCGAAGGTTCCCTACGGCGGCCGGGGACTGGTGGCGGATCTCGTCGTAGACGAGGTCGGCGTAGATTTCATCGGACATCAGCAGCGCGTCGGTCCGTTCCAGGACGCTGGCGAGTCTTTCGATTTCCTCGGCCGTTGCGACACCGCCGGTGGGGTTGTTCGGGGTGCAGAGGATGACCATGCGTGTCACGGGGGTGATTGCGGCGGCGATCGCGTCGATATCGAGACGGTAATCATTGTCCGCGTCGAGCCGGACAGGGACAGGGGTGGCGCCGGCCAGACGGATGCAGGACTCGTAGTGCGCCCAGGCCGGGACGGGGAAGATCACTTCATCGCCGGGGCCGCAGAAGGCCATCAATGCAAGGAACACCGCTTCGTTCGCGCCGATCGTGACGAGTACTTCGGTGCCCGGGTCATAGCCGGTCCCGCGGCGCTCTTGCAGATACCCGCTGATTGCCTGGCGAAGATCCATCGTTCCTGCGTTAGGGCCGTAGTGGACTTCCCCGCGGTCCAACGATGCAGCCGCTGCGTCCTTGGCTACCTGCGGGGTATCAAAATCCGGGCGTCCGATCTCGAAGTGATACACCTTCTCACCTGCAGCTTCCAACACCGCAGCCTTATCAAAGATCGCCCGAATAGGCGACGGACCAATATCCCGCAACCGATCAGCAAACCGTCCAAACCGTGTAGTGGTAGCGGTACTCATAGGGATACTCCAATTTCAGGGGATACAGGTGGTGGAATCGAGCCTGCATCGAAAGCAGGCGGTCTTCTTGAATGCAGCATCCCGCGATCCGGACAGGTTCCGAATGGAGTGCTGGGATAGTGTGGTAGACGTGACCAGCAAGCCTCCAACTGCAAGAATGTTAACATTATGAAATCTGACACCACAGCAAATGTCAAGAACGGAACCCTTCGTGCACCCCTGAAACGTCGCGGTATGGCCCAGGATGTCGCGGACCGGATCCGTGACGCGATTCTGGCCGGTGAAATACCTCCCGGGGAGCGGATCAATGAAGTGGAGATGGCTGCGTCCTTATCCGTTAGTCGTGGACCAGTGAGGGATGCCATCGTTTTGCTGCGGCAGGAGGGCCTACTTCAAGGCGACTGGCACCGGGGATCGCGGGTTACCGTCTTTACGCACAAAGACCTCGAAGAGATCTACTCGCTCCGGTACTCGATAGAGTTGCTCGCCGTTCAGCGGCTGATTGCACACCGCACCGAGAGGGATTTGGACCTACTTCAGGTGCGTGCCGAGGACATTGAACGGGCTGCCGCCCTGGGGGATAGGGGCGAGATGCTCCAATCGGACATTGCGTTTCATGATGCGATCTACGCCTGTGCCGGTCACGAGAGATTGGAGCAGGTTTGGTTGGGCCTGCGTTCGCAAATCGCGCTGCTTCTCCTTAATCGACAGCAAGGCCATGATGACTACAGGACCCGCATCGGCCCTGAGCATTGGGAAATGTTCCGCGTGATCCGCGACAAGGATGGTGCGAAGGCTGAAGAGCTGGTGCGTGAGCATATCGAGACTGCGTTCGAAAGAATCAAGGCCGACCTCGACAGCAAGGAACGCCTCCAAGGGGCGGGCTAGTCACACGTCCTTCTGAAAGTTCGCCGGCGGACGAAGCCCGGTGCCGGCCTCGTCCGCGCCGGAGCTCCCGCGGCGACTTGCCCTCTGCTATTCTTTGCCGTACAAATGTTAACATTCTTACTTTCGTAACTTAGGTCACATGGGAGCCCAAGTGGGAAACCTGCACCTCCCACCACGACCGTCGAGACGAAATATCCCCGAACGAATGGCGAACATGGAACTGCAAAAGTTTGTTGACAGCACTTCTGAGGCTGCTGGCGACGAGAAGAAGGCGATGATCTCCATCAGGGGGGTCAACAAGCATTTCGGACCTCTGCACGTGCTCCGTGATGTCAATCTTGAGGTTGCCCAGGGGCAAGTTGTGGTTGTCTTGGGCCCCTCCGGCTCGGGCAAATCGACCCTCTGCCGAACTATCAACAGGTTGGAGACAGTCGAGGCCGGCACAGTCGCCGTCGACGGCAAGCCTCTCCCCAAGGAAGGCAAGGCGCTGACGCGCTACAGGGCCGACGTCGGAATGGTCTTTCAGTCATTCAACCTCTTTGCCCACAAAACCATCCTCGAAAACGTCATGCTTGCGCCCCTCAAGGTGCGACGAATCGGAAAGGCTGAGGCTCAAACGCGGGCAATGGCCCTGCTCGAGCGGGTAGGGATAGCAAACCAGGCACACAAGCTCCCCGCCCAGCTTTCGGGTGGACAGCAGCAGCGCGTTGCCATTGCCCGGGCATTGGCCATGGAGCCGAAGGTGATGCTCTTCGACGAACCTACCTCGGCTCTTGACCCGGAAATGGTGACCGAAGTACTGGATGTCATGACTTCGCTGGCACAAGGGGGCATGACAATGCTCGTAGTCACGCACGAGATGGGCTTCGCTCGACGCGCGGCCGATCGGGTGGTGTTCATGGCCGATGGCCAGATCCTCGAGGACACCACCCCTGACCGGTTCTTTGACAACCCAACCACCGAGCGGGCCGAAGAGTTCCTCGGCAAGATCCTCAGCCACTGACAAGCCACCCCAATCTAGAAAGCAGCACATCGTGAAGCTCAAGTTCCTGGCCATTCCGGCCGCAGCGCTGTTCCTTGCCAGCTCGATCGCCGGTTGCTCCGGTGCATCCGACAAAGCGAAAACAGTTGAAGCAAGCGCCCAATCGGGCCACCTCACCATCGGCATTTCCTTTGATCGCCCAGGCCTTGGAATCAAGACCCCGGACGGATCATTCAAGGGTTTCGATGTTGACGTGGCCAAGTACGTCGCCAAGAAGCTTGGCGTCGAGGAGTCTTCCATCACATGGAAGGAAGCGACTCCGGCGCAGCGTGAGAGCCTGATCCAGAACGGGCAGGTGGACTATGTGGTGAATACCTACAGCATCAACGACGCCCGAAAGGAGAAGGTTGCCTTCGCGGGGCCGTACTTCCTTGCCGGCCAGTCACTCCTGGTTCGTTCTGACTCCACGGACATCACGGGCCCGGAGTCCCTGAACGGGGGCAAAAAATTGTGCTCGGTGACCGGTTCCACACCAGCACAGAACATCAAGAAGAACTACAGCACGGACGCGCAGCTGCAGGAGTACGACACCCCTTCCGCATGCGTTGAAGCACTGAAGAGCGGCGCCGTTGACGCAATGACCACCGATGACATTCAACTTGCCGGCTACGCGGCTGCCAATCAGGGAAAGCTGAAGCTTGTTGGCAGCACCTTCAGCAAGGAAAACTACGGCATTGGTCTGAAGAAAGATGACACCGCGGGCCGGGCCAAGATCAACGACGCCATTCAGTCAATGATCGACGACGGATCGTGGGCCAAAGCGTTTGAGAGCAACGTTGGACCGTCCGGTTACGCATTGCCCGCCACGCCAGTGGTCGACCGCTACTAGCCGGAGCAGCCGGACAAGAGACTGGATACTAAACATGAACATCCTCAACGAATACGGGGATCAGATCCTGGCGGCCTTCCTGATCACCCTGCAGCTCACGGCGCTGTCTGCACTGGGCTCGTTGGTATTGGGCACTGTACTGACCGCCATGCGGGTTTCACCAATTTGGGCGATGCGGACGCTTGCTACCGGGTACGTGAACATCATCCGGAATACCCCTCTGACCCTTGTAGTGCTTTTCGCATCCTTCGGTTTGGCGCAGCAACTCGGGATTACCTTGGCAGATCCAAAGTCACCCACATCCATCACTGACAGCTCGTTCAGGCTGGCCGTCCTGGCCTTCAGCCTGTACACCTCGACATTCGTATCCGAAGCGCTAAGGGCCGGTATTAATACGGTCCCTCCCGGCCAGTCGGAAGCAGCCCGGTCGTTGGGCCTGAACTTTATGCAGGGATTAGGCCACATCGTCCTGCCGCAGGCCTTCCGGGCGGTCATTGCGCCTTTGGGCAGCATCCTCATTGCGTTGACCAAAAACACAACGGTTGCCTCCGTCATAGGCGTGGCTGAAGCCGCTCTTCTGATGAAGGAAATGATCGAGAACACCTCCGCCCTCATCGTCGTTGGGCTGATCTTCGGGGCCGGCTTCATGTGCCTGACTCTTCCAACCGGTGCGGCTTTCGGATACCTAAGCAGGAAGTTTGAGGTCAAGCGATGAGCAACACTCGAGCGCCCATCAACAATCTGTATGACGTCCCCGGGCCCAAGGGCCAAATTCTGAACATCGTCATCAGCGCTCTGTGCGTCGTTGGGCTCGCAGCGGCCGGATGGTTCGTGGCGTCAGCCCTGGCAGACAAGGGGCAACTGGCGCCGGAGAAGTGGCAGCCATTTCTCACGCCGGAAATGTGGCAGACGTACCTTCTGCCCGGGATTGTGGGAACGCTCCAGGCGGCGGTGTTTGCCATCATCCTCGCCATAATTCTGGGTATCCTGCTCGGCGTCGGGCGTCTCTCCGACAATCGGTTCGTGCGCTACGGGTGCGCCGCCGTGGTGGAGTTCTTCCGGGCAATTCCGCTGCTGATTCTGATGATTTTCTGCTTTCAGCTCTTCGCCGACTACGACTTGTTCCCGTCAACCGATCTGGCGGTTGCGGCAGTAGTTACCGGCCTTGCCCTGAGCAACGGGGCCGTGATTGCAGAAATTGTGCGCGCAGGAATCAAAGCCATTCCGCGAGGCCAGGGGGAAGCTGCTGTGGCTCTTGGCCTGGGCAGTGGACAAACGCTCCGTATGATTCTCCTGCCCCAGGCCATCACGGCAATGCTCCCGGCAATCGTCGCTCAATTGGTTGTAGCGCTGAAGGACACTGCGCTTGGTTACCAAATCACCTACGTGGAAGCAGTGCGGCAAGGAATCCAGGCCGGCTCGGCCTATTCGAATTACATACCGGCGCTGGTAGTGATTGCGCTTGTGATGATTGTCATCAATCTGGGCCTGTCGCGACTTGCAACGTACATTGAGCTTCGACTCCGAAGCGGCCGCAAGGCCCCTGCCGAGTCAAAGGTTGGCAACGTCCTGGTTCCCCAGACCTAGATGCGGACGATCATACGTCAGGATGCTCGTTGCCTCAGTGTGGAATTGCGTTCAGCCGCAATGACGACACTTAGCAAGCCTGGAAACAGCGATTCCATAACGCCGGTCCGGAGCGTGTTGAGAATCGCCGTTCCCTGATAGTGCTGTTCTATGATTCCCGCCTCGCGAAGCACGCGGAAGTGATGGGTGGACGTGGACTTGCTCACGGGCAGCTCAAACGCGATGCATGACTGGTCGTCATGGCCATCGGCCAGCTGAGTTACTATCCGACGCCGGATCGGATCGGCCAGCGCCGACAGCACGCCATCGATGTGAATTCCGTCGGGCGTAGGGTGGTCCAGAGTTCGCATGCTTCGATTATCCAAGAAGTTCGAGGACCTGGCGATTCACAAATCCTATACTTGTCGTACTACGATGAATATCGAACTTAAAGTGAAGGGAGACGCACATGAAGGTATTCCAAGTAGGCGCAGCCGGGGGAGTAGGCCGACGTCTGGCTCAACTGCTGAGTGGCCGCGGTGATACCGTCACGGGAATGTTCAGGAATCCCGCACAAGCTGACACCGTTGCCTCCAGTGGTGCGACACCCGTAGAGGGAGACCTGATTAAGGACTCCCTTGAGGTGTTGGCCGGAAAGTTCAAAGGACACGATGCCGTCGTCTTCTCTGCGGGCGCCCATGGCACCGGAATGGACCAAACCACCCTCATCGACGGCAAGGGGTTGGAGAAGGCTGCCGATGCAGCCGCCCTCGCTGGAGTGTCCCGTTTTGTCCTGGTGTCCGCCTTCCCGGAGTCAGGGCGGGGGCAGTCCGTGAACGAACGTTTTGAGCACTATATTCGCACGAAGAAGACAGCAGACGTCTACCTCACGCGCACTGATCTGGACTGGCTGATAGTTCGCCCGGGGCTTTTGACCGACGCCCCCGGGGATGGGCGGGTAACGTCCGGTCCTGCGATTGAGTACGGAGACATCCGACGCGATAACGTCGCGGCGTTCATTGACGCGGCGCTCCATAACCCGGAGTTGAACCGGACCATTGTCGAGCTAACCGATGGCGATACCGCGGTGGAAGATGCTGTGTCCAGGCTGATCGGCTGACAAGCAGACGAGCTTTTTTGCAAGAACGGAGGGGAGGCATGCGAAGCGCGGGCCTCCCCTCCTCGCGCTTCCCCACGGCTTCACGGATGTCCGGACCTAGGCGTCGACTCCATGGCAATGAGTGCGGCTTCCGCGGCGTTGGATGCATGTACTTCACATGCTCGCCGGGCCGCCTCGGGATCTCTAGTGATGGCAGCTGACGTGGTGATGTCCGTCAGCTCGGACAACATGTGCGGACTTCGCCCAGGGGAACTCGTAGAGAGGGTCCGAAGTACTTGAGTGCGGGCATTGATTTGCCGAAGCATGCCAGAGATTTCTTTGTTGCCAGCGCCGGCCAGAAGTACTTCGTAATAGCTGTCTTTTGCGGCCAGCAACTGCTGCACCCCGCCAGCTGACTGTGCTCTACGGATGTCAAAGAGTCTAGCTACGAGTTGCCCACGCTGCGCCTCTGTGGCTCGTTCAGCGAAGAGGCTTCCGGCGAGCGATTCCAAAGCGCCGCGAACTTCGTAGAGACTTCGGGCTTCGGTGGGTGTGAGGGTTGCAACTTCGGGACCCTTGTTCGGCACCGTCACTACCAGCCGCTCGGATTCCAGCTGCCGCAGTGCTTCACGAACAACTGTTCGGCTGACGGAGAACTTATCGCAAAGTGCAGTCTCGACCAGCCTCTCTCCAGGACTGTACTCGGAGGTAACGATCGCCCGGCGAAGGGTGGCGACCACCTCTTGGCGCAATGGCGCGGCTGTTCGCTGGATTGTTTCCGAAATCATTCTCGCCCCTCGCGTGCTGAATACCAGTACGAACGAAAAAACCGGGGGAGGCAGTGAGCCTCCCCCGGTTCTGTTCGACTAGGCCTCGTACTGGTGGTACACCTTGGCGATGATCTTCCAATCGCCGTCCTGCTTCAGCAGGGTGTGGAAGTCGGTGTAGTCAGCACCAATGGCGTCGTTTTCCATGTCAACTTTCACGACGGCCGTGGTCTGGGTGATGCCGATGATGTCTACACGGGTCTTGACGTCGGGGGCGGTGCCGTTCTCGGCGACGAAGTCGTACAAGTTCTTGATGGGGCCGCCCAGAAGCTGGCCGTTGGTAAAGCCGTACATGGTGGCGTCTTCATGGAAGGCTTCTGCAACGCCTTCGGGGCTGCCGACGCGCAGGCCTTCGACATACTTCTGAACGGTGGTGACGATCTGGTCATATTCGTCGGTCGGGACGACTTTGAGGTTCTTGGGCATGGTTTCTCCTTGTGAATGAGCGGGTCCTATTGCGGCACCCTGGGATGGTTTGGCTGAAGAAAAGCCGCTAGCGCTTTCGAATCACGACGGTTTTGTTGTTGGTATGCGAAGCCAGGCCTTCATCACCGTGTTCGACGCTCAGGCCGGACTGTTTGTGGCCGCCGAACGGCGCATGATCCGGGTGGCTCTGGCCTTGATTGACCCAGACGTTGCCGGAGTCGATGCGGTCCGCCACGGCCAGTGCCCGCTCTTCGTCTCGCCCCCAGATGGTGGCACCAAGGCCGAAGATTGTGGCGTTGGCGCGCTCGATGACGTCCTCGACGTCGTCGTACACGAGTACGGGTACGATCGGTCCAAAAGGTTCCTCCTGGACGATGCGGCTGTTTTCGGGAGGGTTGTTGACGATGGTGACTGGAACGAAGTTGCCGTCCAGGGACTCGTCGATGGTGCCTCCGACTGGGACGTCGTACCCATGGCGGCGAGTGTCTTCGAAGAGGTCACGAAGCTTGTCGTACTGCATGCGGTTGTTGATGGGGCCAAGATCGCTGGTGGGATCCATGCCGTCGCCGACCTTTTGCGTTTTGGCATAGTCCACGAGCGCTGTGACGAAGTCTTCATGGAAGGAACGGTGTACGTAGATGCGCTTGGCCGCGATGCACCACTGACCCGAGTTACCAAAGGCGGCGTTGAATACCTGCGGCACGGCGTCCTGCCAGTCCGCGTCCGGGAGTAGGATCGCAGGATCATTTCCACCCAGTTCGAGAGTGACCCGCTTGATGGTGCGGGCGGCTGAAGCCATAATCTTGGTCCCGGTTTCCGTGGATCCCGTGAAGGTGATCATCCCGACGTCGGGGCTCTCGGTGAGGATCTGCCCAAGTTCGTTGCCGCCTGTGACGATGTTGAAGACGCCGGGAGGGAAGACCTGGGCTGCCAGTTCCCCGATCCGCAATGCGCAGAGCGGGGTATAGGGAGAAGGCTTGAGAACTACGGTGTTGCCGGTGATCAGCGCGGGGACGGTCTTCCACAGAACGTGGAGGTAGGGATAGTTCCAGGGGATGATGGCCCCCACGACACCGAGCGGTGAGCGGCGAAGCTCTACGCGCTTCTCATCGTCCTCCACCAGTACCTTGTCCTCCAGCCTCGATTTGGCGGTGTTGGGGATCCAGGGGTTGGCAAGGTTAACTTCGAACGTCGCCTGATTGTGTCGTGGCTTGCCCTGCTCCAGTGAGAGCAAGGTAATGAACTCTTCTTTGTGGGCCTCGAGGGCCTCGAAGAATTCGACGATGATCGCTTCGCGCTCGTCTGCGGTCAGCGCAGCCCACGCGGGGAAAGCCCGCTTGGCGGCACCGATGGCGCGTTCCATGTGTTCCCGTGTGCCCTGAGGTGCGGATGCGAGGACCGAGTTTGTGGCTGGGTTGTAGACGTCAAAATGGTCCTCAGTCTGAACGATGTTGCCATCAATGAGCAGTCCGTAGGGTCCGTTGAAGTTCGGGGGCGTGGTGGTACGCGCGCCCTCTGTGATGGAAACTCCCATGTGATCTCTCCTGTCGTGCGGCGGCTTGCCGTGGAGCGGTGAACAAATCGAATGCTGAAACAGATTCATGTTTCAGTTTAGGGCCAGTGGGTTGGACTCGCAAGACCTTTTGGTAAATTCTGAAATACGATATTGTTTCAGTTTAGGATGTGATGATCGACACGATAGCAGTGCGACCTCCCCTGAAGTCCCTTACCAATGAAGCTCAAGGAGCAGACATGAAACTCGACGGACAGTGCCTTTGTGGTGAAGTCACCTACACGATTGACAGCGAGCCGAAGTTCACGGCCTTGTGTCATTGCACCGATTGCCAGCGTCAGACAGGTGGCGCGTACTCGCTGGTCATCGGTGTTGACGACGAAAAGCTGAAAATCACAGGCGACGCGGTGAAGACGTTTATTACCGTCGGCTCTGAGCACGAGACCAACACCAACCGGTCGTTCTGCGGGGAATGCGGTTCGCCAATTGTTGGGCGCATTGACGCGATGCCTGGATTGGCCTTCGTCAAGGCGGGAACACTCAACGACACGTCATGGCTCAAGCCGACCGTGGAAGTCTGGTGCCGGTCCGCGCAGCCATGGGTCGAGGCTCTCCCGGGTGCCGAGCGGTACGACGGCGACATCCCGGCCTGATTGGGCTTGCGCGCGGGAGGCCGCGCGGAGTTGGGGTTGGGTGGATCGCTTCCTGGAGGTGGTCCACCCGGACCCCTTTCTTTATTTTTCGAAAGGACCAAAGCATGATGACTTCCACCGGGTTTCTCCGCGGCGACAGCACCATCGCTGATCAGCAGGAAGTACCCCTCACAGTCGCTGCTGCCGAGGAGTGGATTCAGCGCACATGCTTCTCGACCGGTCCTGCCGGGCGCATCGGACTTGAACTTGAGTTGCTCATGGGTCGAATCGGAGACCCGTCCCTGCAGCGTCCGTTTGCTGACGACAACTACCGGCGTTTGTTCTCAGAACTGCGTCATCTGGACGTTCGCGGAAGTCTTACGCTCGAACCCGGTGGTCAGCTTGAGCTCAGCTCGCACCCCGAAGCCTCTTTGCAGGAGCTCATTTTGTCAGTGCATGGCAGCCTCAAATTGTTGCGGGCGCAGGCCGCCGATCTGGACGCAATCCTGGTGGGTGCCGGAGTATCACCCCATCTCGAACCCAGGCGGATCACTCAAGCCCCCCGCTACGCTGCCATGGAGCAGTATTTTGAACCGTGGGCGCCGGCGGGCACCACCATGATGTGTTCCACCGCGTCAGTGCAGGTCAACGTCGAAGCGGGCGCGGACGATGTCGAAATCCGTCATCGCTGGAACCTGCTGTATTCAATGGGGCCAGTGCTGGCAGCGACGTTCGCGAATTCCGGCTGGATCGGTGGCCGGCGAAGCGGTTGGAAGGGCACACGGCTCGCAGCGTGGCTCGCTCTGGACCCGGCCAGGACTGGCGTACCGCATTTCAGCGCGGCCCAGGATCCCGGGGTGTCCTACGCTCGGTGGGCCCTGGACGCCCCCCTGATGATGATTCGACGTGTAGCGGGGGAGTGGCATGCCCCCGCCGGTCTGACGTTCCGTGATTGGCTCCGTCTAGGGACAGCGGTGGTACCGGACCGGCCGCCAGCAAACCTTGAAGATTTGCAGCAGCACTTGAGTACACTTTTCCCGCACGTTCGGCCCAAAGGGTATTTCGAAATCAGATACATCGATGCCCAGCCCGGCTGCTGGTGGGCTGTCCCCGCCGCCGTCGTTTCCGCGCTCATCTCCAATCCCGCTGTCTCAGACCAAGCCAGAGGCATCTGCGCCGGCTCCCCGGACTGGGAAGCCGCTGCCCGGATAGGACTCGACGATCCGGGAATCGCATCCCGGGCCGTGCAATTGATGGCGCTGGCTGCGGACCAGCTTCGGCTCGACACTTCCACGAGGGCCATTGCCAGCCAGGTTGAGGAATACGCTGAAAAGTGGACGCTCCGAGGTCTATCGCCTGCGGATGACGATCCGTCCGCTTGGTCGGACCGCGATCAGGGCTGCGCTCTGGATGGTGGCATTTGCTAGATCAGCCCAAGGTCCGTGGCAACGACGACGGCCCGTGTTCTGGTTGTCGAAGAGAGCTTGCCCCTTGCGTTCTCCATGTGCGTAGAAACCGTGCGTGGTGAGAGAAAGAGTTCGCTGGCTATTTGGGTGTCCGTCAGGCCCCATTTTACCATTCGAAGGATCTCCAACTCACGCGGAGTAAGCCCCAGGCTCCGGCTTTGCCTGGCGCGTTCGACCATATCCGCTAGAACCGGTCGCAGAGCCGTCAACATGGGTGCCGTAGGCGCCGGCCAGGCCGCGCGATCCGTACTCAGGTTGCAAGTCCCCACGATCTGTC
Organism: Paenarthrobacter sp. 2TAF44; assembly: GCF_052114885.1. Taxonomy (NCBI): domain Bacteria; kingdom Bacillati; phylum Actinomycetota; class Actinomycetes; order Micrococcales; family Micrococcaceae; genus Paenarthrobacter; species Paenarthrobacter sp. 2TAF44. The sequence continues at coordinate 84,852 of NZ_JBFRFP010000014.1, forward strand.
CCTTAACTGTCAGCGGCATCGTGACTCCGTTGTTGAAACCTTCGGGTCCGAAATGCAGAAGCGCGGGCGCTGAGGCCCGGTAACCTGGCAGGTTATCCCAGTCATAAATGGTGGACTCATCCCGCAGTGCTTGTCTGGCCGCTTTGTCGTGGAGAAGCAGATCCCGGGTGATGTAGTCCACAACGCTGTCCCTGTAGCCTGAGCTGCCGACCGCGATGTGAGTGTGCGCCAGAGGATCCACATACGTCAGAAGGATCGCCCCTGCACCGCTTTCGAAGCGAACGAGGTCGAAGTACGCGTTGCGCCGGCGAATAATGTCTTCGCTTTGTAGGTCCTGCAAGATGAGAACCCGGGAAGCGGAGTCCATGTGGCCTCCATGGTTCGTAGGGAAAAGCTCACATTGGTTGTCAGATAAAACCAACGGCGACAATGACCCGGACAGCAAGTCTGTTGGGGTTCGCATGAAGGGCTCGCACTTTGTAAAAGCGATCCGCATCACAAATATACGTGAAATCACCGATGGTAGCCAGAGCGCGGCCTTCCTAGGCTGGATCTACTCCCCAGGAATCACAACCCTGCGGCCCCACAATCCATCCCCCAGGAGGCTCACCACCATGCATCTCAAACCAGCCCTCGTTGCCGGCGTCGCGGCCTTGGCCCTGGCGTCTACGGCCTCGCTTTCGGCCTGCAGCGCACCAACATCCAGTTCGCCCAACGGCGAGTGTTCCAAGACGTACACCGTCGGCTTCAGTCACCCGATCGGGGAAGCCGAGGTGATCAAAGCTTTGAAGTCATTGGCGAAGGAGTACTCCACCAAGGTTGGTTGCGTCGACCTGCTTCTGGACAACACCACGGGAATGAAATTGGAAAGCCAGCGCGCCACGGTCGAAAGCTGGGTGACGCAGCAAGTAGACGCCATCGTCCTTTGGCCGGTCGACTCGACGGCTTTCGCCGGTCTCCAGAAGCAGGCGCAGAGCCAGGGCACCAAGTGGCTCACTTATCTGACCAGCATGGACGGACAAGATGGCAGCGTGGGATTTGACAACAAGCTCCAAGGAGAGCAAATCGCGGCGGATGTCACAGAGTGGATCGAGAAGAACTACCCCGACGGCGGGGCAACAGCCGCGGTCACTACGTTGACCACACTGCCGCCTTCTCGCCCCAGATACGAACTTCCCATCAAGGCCATTGAAGCGGCCGGGCTCAAGGTCGTTTCTGAACAGAACTGCACGGATCAAGCATGTGGTCTGCAAATTGCCGAAGACGCCCTTCGCGAGCACCCCGATTTGCGCATATTCATTGGGCTCAGCGACGAGTCCGCGATAGGCGCAATGAAGGCCTTCAAAAACGCTGGAATCGACCCAAATACCGTCTACATAGCTGGCCAGGACGGCTCACCGGAAGGTCTGGCCGCGGTCAAGGAGGGCGGCATGTACCGGGCAAGCTCCGCGATACCCATGGATGCCCTTGCAGCGTCCATCGTTGACGCTGCCATGGCCGCCGCAACGGGTAAGGGCGAGACCAACCTCGTCACGCCAACGGTTCTGGCCAAGGCTGACAACCCGCAACTGGTGGCCGATCTCATCGGGAATTTTGAGCGTAAGGGCCAATGAGATGCCACGGGACGCTCTGGACCAGGAAAAATCTGTGACTTTCGGCCTGATGCTATCGGGTATCCGCAAATCGTATGGGGCAAATCACGTGCTGCGGGGCATTGACATGAATATTCCTGCGGGCACAGTTCACGCACTTCTGGGCGCCAATGGTGCGGGGAAGTCCACACTGTTGGGCTGCCTCAGCGGAGCTACCAGTCCCGATGATGGTGAAATCGTCATCGGGGGACGCCCATACCGTGGGCTCACGCCGACACAAGCTTTTGAAGCTGGATGCGCCATCATTTACCAGCATTTTCAGCTCATCGCGTCGCTCTCCGTCGCGGACAACATATTTCTCGGCCAAGAGCGTCGTAGCGTCCTCGGGGCCATCGATACCCGCCGGCAGGAGCGTGAAGCACAAAGCATCCTCGAATCTTTGGACGTGGACATAAGCCCCAAATCCTTGGTCGGTTCACTATCAGTGGGGGAGCAGCAGATCGTTGAAATCGCCCGGGCGTTGCGACGGAAACCGGACCTGCTCATTTTGGATGAACCAACGGCAGCCCTCGGCCCTCATGAAGTGACGGCCCTGATCCGGCTCGTGCGCCGGCTGGCCACGACGCAGGGACTCACTGTTATCTACGTGACGCACCTGCTGAACGAGGTGTTGCAGGTCGCCGACGCTGTGACTGTCCTCCGCGACGGCCGGGTGCACTGGACCCGGGATCGCCTGGACCTTGAAATGAAGGACCTGGTTGATGGCATCTCCCCAGGCAGCTCACTGACCGGCCGGGCATCAGACTGCGAACCAGGTGCGCCGATGCTGCAGCTGGAGGCACTACAGTGCTCCTTCACGGGGCCTTTGACGACGACAGTGCACGCCAATGAAATCGTCGGACTGTTCGGGCTGTTGGGCTCGGGACGGACGAACCTTCTGGAGTCTCTGGCAGGAGTAAGGAGGCCCGTGGGAGGCGGCGTAAGCCTGTCGCGGACGTCCCCTGCCTCCACTCGGTCCAAGTCACTGAGGGCAGGCATTTCCCTGGTGGCTTCCGATCGAAAAGAACAGTCACTTTTCGGCAGCATGACGGCTGAAGAAAACGTACTTCTTCCGCACTACCTCCAGCTCTCACGAGGATTTCGTAGCCGTGGCCGCGAACGGGCGGCCTTTCTTGAGACCGCGGGGAGGATCCGGCTGAGTCCGATGTCTCCAGGGAATCCAGCGGATTCGTTCTCGGGGGGAAATGCCCAAAAGCTGGTTGTGGGGCGTTGGGCCGGTGAGCTTGGCGACACATCGGTTCTGCTCCTGGATGAACCAACTCAAGGGGTGGACATCGGATCCCGACACGAGATCTACGAATTACTCCGCGAGTTTGTCTCCGGTCCTGAGCGATGCGTGATCTTCGCGAGCAGCGAACCCGAGGAAATCCTTGCGCTTGCCACCCGTGTCTTCGTTCTGGTGGATGGAGTGCCCAGGGAAATCGCCCCCGAAGACATCACAGAAAATTACCTACTGTCAGCTGCCCAAGGCAGTTCTGGCGAAGCGGAAGGAACATCAAAGTGACTACGTTGGAGTCCACCACCATGAGTCCCCCAAGCAACAGCCCAGGGACCAAACAGCGTGTCCTTGCCGGCAAAAAGCTGGTTCTTCAGGGCATCAACTGGTTTATGCCGGCCGCCACCCTCGGTCTCATGGTGTATTTTTCTCTGGCGACCAAGTCTTTCCTTACCGGCGGCAACCTCCTTGCGGTACTAACCCAGAATGGGCCGACCTTCATAGTGGCCGTGGTGGCTGCAGTGTTGCTGATGGCCGGATTCGTAGATCTGTCCGTCGGTTCGACGTTGGCCTTGGCCGGAGTGTGCTCCGGGCTCACTTTCCTGAGTTCCGGTCTCATCCCCGGGCTCTTAGTAGGAATCGCAGTAGGTACAGCAATCGGCGCCATCAATGGATTGCTGATTGGATGGCTGGAACTGTCTCCCTTGGTAGTAACGCTGGGAATGCTCGCAGCTACTCGGGGTGTTGCTCAGTATCTCGCCCCCGATTCGCTTTACGGCTTTCCGTCTGATGTCAATATCCTGGGCAATGGCTCCATTTTCGGTGTGTCCTATCTGGGCCTCGCAGCCCTGTTGGTCATCGGCGCAGCCCTGCTCACCATGAATCGTCTCCCTGTTGGCCGCAAAATTATCGCAATCGGGGTGAATGCAAGGGCTTCCTACCTTGTAGGCATCCCAGTCAAACGCTTGTCAGTGCTTCTCTACGTTGTAGTAGGACTGGCGGCCGGTATTGCAGGTGTCCTGCAGGTGGCGAGACTGGACAGCGCCCCTTCTGGCACCCTTGGGGTCGGATTCGAAGTGACCGTATTGACCGCCGTGCTCCTTGGCGGTGTGCCGTTCAACGGTGGACGTGGCAGCGTCCTTCGCGTGGTTCTTGGAGTATGGCTCATCGCCATCCTTAAGAACGGGCTAACGCTACTCAACTTGGGGCCGGAAATCGCCGGAATCGTGACGGGCAGTGTTCTGGTCCTGGCAGCCGGCCTTGAGGCAATTCGCTTCTGGGTGCAGCGGTCCAAGTGACGCGCTCAGTGACCAGCCACGACTACACCACAAACCTCAAACTCAAGGAGAGAATCATGGACCACGTCACCACTGAAGACATCCCCTGGATGAGCGCGACACATATAAGCGAAAAGGTACGCCGCCAGGAACTTTCCCCTGTCGATATCGCCACATCGATGACGGACCGCATCAAGGCTGTGAATCCGCAATTGAACGCGTACGTTACCTTCGACGAGGAGCAGGTCAACACGGACGCCGAACGCCTGCAGACACAGGTGGACTCGGGTGCAGAGCTTGGGCCGCTTCACGGGGTCCCTTTCGCAGTCAAGGAACTCACCGCCATGAGTGGACTGCCGGCAACGTACGGCTACTTGCCGCTGAAAGGAACCGTAGCTCAGCACGATGCTGCCGTCGTTAAGCGTCTCAAAGCGGCTGGGGGGTTGTTTCTGGGAAAAACGAATATGCCCGAAGGTGGCTACTACGGGGGGACGGACAACCATTTGTACGGGCCCACTCACAATCCCTGGAAAAGCGGCTACTCGGCCGGCGGGTCCAGCGGGGGATCGGCTGCTGCTGTGGCTGCAGGCCTTGCGCCCATTGCAGAGGGGAGCGATGGAGCGGGGTCGGTTCGGATCCCGGCTTCAATGTGTGGTGTTGTCGGAATGAAACCAACCCATGGGCTCATCCCACAGACAATTCTGGGGGGTCGCTTTTATACCTGGATCTATCATGGGCCGATTGCCCGGACAGTGGCTGACGCTGCGCTCATGCTCAATGTCATGGCTGGCCCGGACGACGAAGACCCAACCAGTCTTCCGGACATGAATATTGACTTCACCGAGGAGATCAAGAAGCCGATCGACGGCCTACGGATCGCCTGGTCCTCAGATCTGGGCCTTGGCTACGTGGACCCGGAAGTCTCGGCGATCTGCAGGTCTGCCATGGACGCTTTCGAGGAACTTGGTGCGGTTGTCGAAGAGGCCACTCCGTCATGGGGCGGAGCCCAGGAAGCGATGTGGAACGGCGTCTGGCTTCCTGGATTTGCCAGCCAGGTTGACCTGCTGGACTGGCAGAGCATGACGGGACAGGTGGATGAAAACCTTCTGGAGATCATGAGTCAATGCAAGACGCTGAATGGAGAAGATAAGGGTCGGGCCGACCTCTACCGCGGTCAGATGTGGCAGACCTTCAGAGAGTTCATGTCAGGTTTCGACCTCTTGATTTCTCCAACCCTGACCTCAGCGGCTTTTCCTCTGGAACAGTTCGCGCCCAGCTGGCTTGAGGGTAAGCCGCTCCGGGAGCAGATCCTCGGATGGTTGCTCACGTATCCATTCAACATGATGACGACGCCATCCATCACGGTGCCCGCCGGATTTACCTCGGGAGGGCTGCCCGTTGGACTGCAAATTGCGGGCGGTTTTCACTCGGATGCGAAGGTTCTGAGGGCCGCCGCAGCATTCGAAGCCGCCAGGCCCTGGTCGCACCTCCGCCCTTTTCATTTGGGGGACCGGGAGCTGACGGCTCCACGTCCCACGTAGGGATTCCTCGAGTACTGACGAATTCCTGGGGCGGCTTTCGCGCCCCGGGACCCAACTGAAATTAATACGGCTTTCTGGATCGGCCCGGGCGTTCGCGTCCGGGCCGACGCGTTGACAGCTGTCTCGGCCGGCCGCGGGCGCGGGATCCTACGGCAGATATGTGGACAGATATTCGATGCTGGAGCGTTTCATTTCCTGCAGCAGCGCCTCGTTGCCTCGATCAGGCGACTCTCGGTACGCAAGGTCAAATCCCTTGTCCAGCATGCCGACAAAAATCTGGGTCACAACGCCCAGCGGAACCTGAGGCGCTTCGGGCTTGACGTTGGTAATGGTTCGGGCCAAAAAGGCTGCCAATTCGTCGTCGTGCATACGGTTGGCCCGGATCATGCGGCCGGTGAACTCTGTGGAGAACCAGATAGCACGGAAGGCCGGCGTCTCGTTGAAGAATTCGATATGGGCCTCTACGCCGGCTTCGGCCTTCTGTTTCCAGTCAGGTCCGCCCAGGTCGAAATCAACCTTGTCCAGACGGTTATCCAGGTCCTGCAGGCAAGATACAAGGATTTCCTCAAGCAAGGCCTCCCGGCCATCGAAGAAGTTGTAGAGCCAGCCCACAGATACACCTGCCCGCGCCGCTACGGTAGTAGTAGTGACGGCCTCAGGCCCGCCTTCGACGAGAAGATCGATTGCGGCATTCAGCACTGTCTCCATCTTCGACCGGCTCCGCTTCTGTACGGCCGTCCTATGAGCGCCGACCGTGGCGGATGCTTCGGTCAGCAGCTCGGACAGGGAGTGCGGTGGTCCCGACGTCGCCAAGGGATCGACCCCGTCAGGGCTTGGCAGAAGTCCGTCTACCTCGTGCTGTGCTGCCTGACTCATCTGGCGCCCCCTTCGGCCTGCCCAAATACGTAGATGTTTCACCTTTAACCTCAGCCCAGTCTAAGGCGTTCATTACGGATCATGCGTCGCTGCCGGAAATTGCCTATTGCATGAAGTGTGAGCCATGCCTCATACTTCAAATATGAAAGATGAATGTGTTTCATTCTTTCGGACTCTCGCTGGACGCAGCGATGTCCTGCCTGACTACGACTGATCTGCCACCCCTATGTGCGGTAAACCCTCCACAGGAGGTGGCAGAACGATGCGGTCCAACTCCGTCTCATGACAACGACGGTTCCGCATCCTCCCAATGTTCTTTGTCGTGCTCCCCAACAGTGCGCCAAAATTTGAAGAAGGACCCCCCATGGCAACTTCCAGTGCCCTTTCCGCGTCATCTGAACAGACAGAAGTCCATCGCCTCAAGTCCGGTTCCCTTGGACTGGTAGGCATTCTTCTGCTGGCTTTCTCCAGTGCAGCGCCCTTGGTGGGCTGCTTGGGCAACATTCCGCTTGCGGTCGCATTCGGCAACGGGGTTGGAGCTCCAGCCGGATTCATCGTCGCAATGGGCGTACTCCTTTGCTTCGCCGTCGGCTATGTAGCAATGACACGACGTCTCAGTGCGACCGGCGGCTTTTACAGCTTTATCAGCAACGGTCTGAGTAAACCGCTCGGGCTGGCATCAGGGCTATCCCTGATGCTGGGGTACCTGTGCGTCCAGGTGGCAGTGTTGGGGGCGATCGGTTACTTCGGCTCTGCCGCACTGAAGCAGTCCTTCGGGATGGACGTGTCTTGGCTTGTCATCGCAGGTATCGCACTGGTCCTCGCCGCTGTGGCATCGTACTTCGGAGTCGAACTCTCAGCTAAGGTTCTCGGCGTCCTGTTCATCGGGGAAATTATCATTCTTGCCATCGTCAATGGTGCCATCTTCATCAACGGTGGACCGGAGGGCGTAAGCCTTGAACCGATCAACCCCATCAACGCCTTCGGAGGAATCGCCCCAGGCATCGGGATCTTCTTCGCCTTCTGGTCCTGGCTCGGATTCGAAGTGGTACCCAACTACGCTGAAGAATCCAAGAACCCCAAGAAACTTGTGCCGCTGGCAACCTACCTTGCAGTCATTGGCATCGGCCTGATTCTCTTCGTCACGGCTTGGGCAACAATCACGGGCTTCGGAACCGGCAAAGTAGTCGATGAAACAACCGGCCTGTTGGGCCAGTCCTACATCTCTCTCGCACAAACGTATGTTGGCGCCTGGGCAGCCGACTGCATCAACTGGCTTGTGATTACCGGTTGTTTCGCGTCTGTGCTGGCATTCCACCAAACTGTTTCACGCTATATCTACGCGATTGCACGTGAGGGTGTTCTGTTCCCGGGCAAGCTGGGCCACACACACGCGCGCTATGGAAGCCCCCACCACGCTGCCGTTGCGACGTTCTTTGGAGCGGCACTCATTCTGGCACTTTTCACGGCTTTCTACTTTGCGGCTCCTTCGGCCCAGGAATTCGCTGGCAACGACTTCAACACGGCCGCCTACTCCGAGGTCTTTGGTTGGTTCGCCATTGCATGTACTTTCTGGGTCATGCTCAATCAGATTCTGTGTTCCATTGCGACCATCCGGTACCACCGGCTGCCAGCGCACCGCATGCACGCGCACTGGTGGCGGACCATGCTGGCCCCCGGAATCGGAGCACTCGGTTTGGGTGGCGCTCTCTACCTGCTGTGGTCGAATCTCAGCTCCCTCGGGGGCGATATCATCTGGGTCAGTCTCATCCCGTGGTTCTGCATCGGCTGGTTTGTCTTCAGCCTCCTCATCGCATTCTGGCTGAAGGCCAAGCGCCCTGCGGCATACGAAGGACTCGGCCGCGTGCTCTCAACGACGGCGGACGACGCCTAGGATCGACGCCTACTCCCGCATAAGAAAAGTAAGCCGCCCCGGGCTGGGGCGGCTTACTTTTCTTAGTCGTTTGGCGGACTTACGCATCGATGGCTCGCGTCAGCCTCTCATCGTGAGGATCAGTTTCCCACCAACAGCGCGATTCTCTAAACGGTCCAGCGCGACGGCCATTTCATCCCATGGCAGGACTGCGGCAACGTGCGGGTCGAGTGCACCTTGCACCATGAGTTCCAGGAGCTTCGCCAGGTCCCGTCCGAAGGGAAGAGGATCGAAGAACAGTTCGAAACCCAGGATCCTGACCAAGGCCCCGTTGTAAACATCACGGACATTGAACGTACTTGGCTCGTCGGACGAATTACCAAAGGCAACCAGGCGGCCCCGTGGATCCAGCATGGAAAGTGTGCGGCCAAGCACGTGGCCGCCCACCGACTCAATGATCACGTCGAAACGATCGTGGACTTGCTCGATGTTGGATACGACCTGTTTGGCGCCCATGGCCCTGATCGCCTCAGCGTCGGTGCCCTTCGAGACCAGAGCCGTAACCATGGCTCCTGCTCGCGCGGCGAGTTGAACAGCGAACTGGCCAACACCGCCGGAGGCGCCGGTGATCAGGACATGATCGCCGAGGCCCGTCTCGCCCAGCCGCAATGTGCGTAAGGCGGTGAGTGCGGCCGTCGGCAGGGCAGCGGCCTGAGCGAACGTCAGCTCATCAGGAATGGCTGCAATCGAGTCTCGCTGCACGGCGACCATCTCTGCCCAAGCGCCATGTTCCACTATTCCGAGAACCCTCGAACCAGCCGTCAGTTCGTCGCTGGCGTCCTCCATGAGGACACCAGCGAAGTCCCAGCCTGGGATGATGCCTGCGGCCGCAGCGCGAAGTGCACGCATCTCGCCTCGGTTTAGGGAAATGGCATGAACCTCAACCAGGACTTCTTCAGGCTGTACTGAAGGCATGGGGACGTCCTGGATGGCGATTCGGCCGGGCGCCTCAGGGCTGACGGCCAGTGCACGCATTGTTGACGTGGCGGGTGGTGAGTGTTTCACGGTCCTCCGGGGGTGCGTTCTGCGGCGGGTTAATGACTAGGCCGGGGAGACGATGACGCCTTCGCGGTAGTCGAAAGCCCTGCGCTGGTGGGTAGTGTCGGAGAATACCCAGATGACAGTGCAGTCTTCGGTGATCGCGTCTACTGTTGCCCGATACGGCTCGCCAACAGATTCACTTACCAGGACGTTCTGGGTAGGCCGAAGCCCGGACCAGTTCTGACTGGTCCGGGCTTCGGTGGTGGAGGCTGTTTCCATCCGCGTGCCTTCCTAAGGAGCTTCTGCGGGGCTATTGGCAGTGACATAGGTGGAAACGGTCCGCGCTTCCAGCTCGGGGATGATATGTACAGCCCCGATGGTGAGGAAGTGTTGCGTCTGCCGATGCAGATCGAAGTCCTCGGCAGTGTGATAGCTCTCAAGGATGACAATCTTCCGGTCATCCTCAACTCCACGGAAGAATTCGTAGGAGATGTTGCCGGGTTCGTCGCGGGTTTGGGCTGCCATTCTTCCCAGATGCCCAAGAACCTCATCCGTGGTTCCAGGCTTGGTTCTGTATCTGGCAACGACATTGAAAGTGCTGGTCATGATGTCTCCTATTGGTCTTGGTGGGATGCGCCGATGGCCACGCCGGCCCCGGCGGGGAGCTCTTGGCAGGCGCGGAAACGCGTGAGCACGTCTGGATCATGGCCCGCGACGACGGTAAGTCCGCGCTGCCGCACTTCTTCCCGGATGAAGGCAAAGGCCTCGTACATGGCTGGCAGGTCACTGATTGCCGTAAAAGGCATGTCCCGCTCAAGCTCCTCGTAGAAATGGACAGCATCTGAGGCCAGCAGCACTTCGCCCTCCGAGGTGGGGACGTAGACAACTGCCTGCCCCGGCGTGTGGCCGCCGACTTCCACGAGCCTGAGTCCCGGCGCCGGTGATGTTTCGCCCGAGAATAGTTTCAGGCGCCCCTGGGCTTCTGCCAGGCGGAGCTGATCAATCTCGACGTCTTCTGAATAGAAGGAGAACTGGATGTGCCCAGCTGTGGCGGACGTCCAGAACTTGTATTCTGCTTCCGCCATATGTATCCGCGCGTTCGGGAACAGATCCAGGTTGCCAATGTGGTCATAGTGACCGTGGGTCACGATGACGTCATCAACACCGGCCGGGGCGATGCCCAGCAGGTTAAGTGCCTCGGCAGGGTGCAACAGCAGAGTGCGGCCACGTCGGCGGCCGGCATCTTCGCCAAAGCCGGTGTCCACGACAACGGTTCCTTCCGACCCTTGAAGGACCCAGAAGTAGTAGTCCACCGTGGTCGGGCCGTCGTCTTCCCCGTACAAGCGGTAGTTAAGGTAGATGTCGCTGCGTTCTGTGGCCCGGGTCCCGACGCGAACGGCGACAACCCGGTAGCCGCCGTCGTTCTTAGCCGGCGCCATTGCCGCCCTCGTGAACGGCCACGGAGGGTTCGATTCCGTCAGCGCCGACCACTTCGCGCCAAGCCTCGAAACCAGCTTGGAATGCTACGACGCCGGCTTCGGGGAGCGAAATCTCGATCGCTTCGAGGATTTCGGTCGGCGTGAGGCCAAGGTCGAGCGCTACGCGGATGTGGGACTGGATGTGGCCCTTGGAAGCGCGCATGACCGTGAGGCTCACAATGAAGATGAGTTCCTTTGTCTTACGGTCAAGGGTGCGCTCATCCAAGTAGGCGGCGGAAACGACATGGTTCGCCGCCTGAAGTACGGGAAAATCGTGCTTGGCCATTACCTTGTGGTAATCGAGGACGTACCCACGTTTGCGCGCCATGTCATCGATGTAGGTTTGGGCCTCGGCGGTCTGGTCGTTGAGGTCAATGGTCATACTGGTGTCCTTTCGGATGGTGCGGCGATCAGCTGGCGCGCAGCGGTGTGCCGTTGAGTTTTTCGTAATATCGGGCAAATTCGGTGTGGTCCGGCTGGTCACTGTCCAGGAGCTCCCGCGCTTTCTCGGCGGTTTCCTGCGCGGTGAGCACGATCGGCGCTTCAGCGGACTGCTGGGAAATCAGGTTCCGGGCAATCCTGAGGTCCTTAAGCATCAGGTCCATCGCAAAACCGGAATCGAAGGTGCCAGTCAGGATATGGCGCGGGTACTTGAACTCCGAAGCCTGGCTGCGGCCGGTGGAACCATTGATGACTTCAAGCATCTTTTCCGGGGCAATCCCAGCTGTCGCGGCCACCGTGAGGATCTCCGCCGCGGCGGCGAGATTGGTGGCCGACAGCAGGTTGTTCAGTGCTTTTGCCGCGTGTCCGGTTCCTGGAGGCCCGACGTGAGTGATGGACTCGCCCAGGTTACGCAAGTGTCGTTTGGCCCGTTCGACGGCGGTGCTTTCCCCTCCAACCATGATGGCCAGCTTTCCGCTCAGGGCCTTTGCGACACCACCGGACACCGGTGCATCAACGTAGTCGATGCCAAGCGCAGCGGCTTCAGCGGCAAGGGCTGCGGTGCTTTCGGGCTCCGAGGAGCTCATATCGATGATCAAAGCTCCAGCTGCCAGATGCTTCAGGAGCCCCGGGCTCGTGCGTAGGACGGACTCAATGATCCTGCTGTTGGGAAGCATCAGGATGACGGTACCTATGTGGGACGGGATGTTCTCCAGGTCCGGCAGCGCCGTGCCGTTCGTCGCTGCAGCTACCTCAGCGGCGGCTGCAGGATTCGTATCGTAGACGAACAGTTCCCGGCCGGGGGAGTAGTTGATGGCCATCGGCCGGCCCATGTTGCCGAGTCCTACAAACAAGGAGGCGTGAGTGTCGGCGATTACCATGTGGATGTTCCTCCATCAATGGTGAGCACAGACCCCGTAGCGAAACTGGACTCCTTGGCGGCAAGCCATACGATGGCTTCCGCGACCTCTTCCGGCCGCCCCATACGATGCATTGGCGAACGGCCGTTGAGCTCGTCAACGAGCTTTTGCGGGTTCGCTGACTCGGTGATCATTTTGTCGAAGTAGGGCGAGTTGATTGTTCCCGGAGCCACAGCATTGACGCGAATACCTTGATCCACATGGTCAAGCGCCATGGCCCGCGTCAGCGCTGATACGCCACCCTTCGAGGCCACATATGCGGCGCGATCGCGGATGCCAACGTTCGCGGTGTACGAGGAAGTGTTAACGATCCTGCCGTCACCGGTTTTCGCGAGTTCCGGGATGGCGTACTTTGAGCAGAGGTATACGCCCTTGAGGTTAACGGACATGAGGCGATCCCAGTTGTCCTCGTCAATTTCCAGCACGTTCCCGGGGAAACCGAATCCTGCATTGTTGCAGAGGACATCGATGCCCCCAAAGTTATCGACGACGGTTTTGATCATTGACTGGACGCTTGCTGAGTCGCTGACGTCGACGGTGACTGCAAGCGCCTTGGCGCCTGCCTCGTCGGCAACTTCCCGGGCAGCCGTTTCGTTCTTGTCGGCAATGACCACGTTGGCGCCAAGCTCAGCGAATCGGAGGGCAGCTGCCCTGCCGATACCGCTGCCGGCGCCGGTCACTATGACAGTTTGATCGGTGAAATTCACGAGGCGCTTCCCTTAAGGTCAATGATCTGGCGGATGACTTTGCCTTCGCGGAGTTCATCCATGGCATGGTTGATGTCGTCCAGAGCGATCGTGCCGGAGATGAGCTTTTCTACCGGCAGGACGCCATCCAGGTACATCTGGGCATAGCGGGCAATATCTTCGGAAGGAATACCGGAGCCCATGTAGGAGCCGATCAACTGCCGGGCTTCAACCACCAGGCTCAACGGCGAGATTTCCAGACGTGCTTCAGGGCGTGGAAGTCCGACTGTCACAGTTCGGCCACCTGGCTTGGTCAAGTCGATGGCTCCGGACAGCGCAGCGGGGTTTCCCACGCACTCGATCACGGCGTCGAACTTTAGGCCGGCGGCCGCTGCGTCGGCTGGTGTGTAAGCAGCAGTTGCACCGATTTCCAGCGAAGTTTCCAGCTTGGACGGGAGCATGTCGATTGCAACGACCTCAGCTGCACCTGCGGCTATGGCCACAAGGGCAGCTGCAAGGCCAACGCCGCCCATGCCGACGATCGCAACAGTCTCGCCTGGCCGGACCTTTGCCGCGTTGATGACGGCGCCGCCCCCCGTTAGCACGGCGCACCCAAGTAGGGCACCAACGTCTGCGGGCACGCCTTCGGGCAGTGGCACCACCGAGTGCTTGTCCACGACGGCATACTCGGCAAACGCCGATACCCCGCCGTGGTGGTCAAGGGGCTTGCCGTTAATGCGGAGACGCCGGTCGCCATGAAGCAGCGTTCCTTCCGCGTTGGCCTTGGTGCCCTCAAGGCAGAGTGCCCAACCGCTGGAGGTGCATGCAGCGCATTCACCACAGCGCGGCATGAAAGTCATCGTGACCCGCTGCCCGACCTTCAGATCGTCGCAGTCTTCCCCAAGCTCTTCTATGATGCCCGAGCCTTCGTGACCCAGGACCATCGGTACTGCGCAGACGCGTACACCACTGACGCGCGAGAGGTCTGAGTGGCACACTCCCGCGGCTTCCATTCGAATGAGTACTTCACCGCGGCCCGGGGCATCAAGGGTCAATTCAGCAACGTTGATGGGGGTTGTTTCCTCCCAGGGCGTGGGCGCCCCGATGGTTTCCAGAACCGCTCCTCTGAACTTCATCGTTCTACTCCAGTCCCCGCCGTCGCCGGCGGCATATTTCTCATGAGCTGCACTTCGCGCTAATCCAGTATTACAGTAATACTTGCGAGTGTGTCCAGTCCCACTATCGGCGTTATCGCGTATGATGATGAAACCCTTTAGAAGGAATGCCATGACTATTGACGCTATCCGCAGGACAGCAGCGCCGCTCCGTACGGAAGTGGTTAACGCGCTACGCCGCGCCATTGTTGCCCAGGAATTTGCTCCGGGCGACCGACTCGTTGAAACGGTAATGTGCGAGAAATACTCCGTGAGTCGGACCGTGATACGCGAAGCTCTAAGGCAGCTCGAGTCTGAGGGCCTCGTGACAATGGTTCCGAATCGGGGTCCCGAAGTTGCCACGCTCAGCATCCATGACGCGGAAAGTCTGTACGAAGTCCGCCGCGCCCTCGAATCCCTCGCTGGCAGTCTCTTCGCGGAGCGGGCAAGCGATTCGCAGTGCGCGGAGCTGGTCTCCCGATTGGGCGAAGTCAAAGCCGCAGTGGCTTCAGGAGACCCCGAAAAGCGTCTAGCCGCGAAGGATCGCTACTACGACGTTCTTCTGGACGGCACGGGAAATGCTGAGATCGCACGAATGTTGCGAAGCGTCAATGCGCGGACGCAGATGCTCCGAACGCTTTCCTTGGCGTCACCCGGCCGCGACGCCCGCACCATCGCTGAGATAACCCGGATCACGGCTGCGGCGGCCGTCAATCGCGATCCTGATGAAGCCCGTTCGGCGTGCGAAGAGCATGTTCGCAATGCTGCCGAAGCCGCCTTGGGGGAGATGCGTAAACTTCGGGCGAATTGATTCCGGCACCTTTCTGGCCCCGTTCCGTCCTATGGCGGAAGCGGGGCCTTTTTTGTTTCGTCGCGGTTGACGTGGGTCACACAGGGCCTCTAAGCTCATAAGACCGTAATACGGTCTTATGACCTCCAGCTCTAGCTGGTTCTCCAACTCTGCTTCGAAAGGTTGAGCGTAATGCGCGCATCATCCGCGACACTGGCGTCGCCGCCTTCACCGGCCAAGGTCGCCATGGCCAGCTTCATCGGCACCACTATTGAGTGGTATGACTACTACATCTTTGGTGCCGCCACAGTCTTGGTGCTGAACAGCCAGTTTTTCCCAACCTTGGACCCGTTCGCAGGCACGCTTGCCTCATTTGCCACCTTTGCGGTCGCTTTCATCGCCCGCCCTTTCGGTGGCGCCTTCTTTGGACATTTTGGTGACAAGATCGGCCGGAAGAAGATGCTCGTTTGGTCGGTGCTGGCGATGGGACTTGGCACGTTGGTCGTTGGCTTGCTACCCAACTACGCGACCATCGGTATCTGGGCTCCGATCCTGCTCGTCGTCTGCCGCTTCCTTCAGGGCTTCGCTGTCGGCGGTGAATGGGGAGGCGCCGTACTGATGTCTTTGGAGCACGCCCCAGCCAACAAGCGTGCATTCTTTGCCAGCTTCCCCCAGGCCGGCGTCCCGGCCGGCACGGTTCTCTCCAGCGGCACCTTTGCTCTTATTGCCCTCATGCCTCAGGACCAGCTTCTGTCCTGGGGTTGGCGGATTCCCTTTGTTGCCTCCATCTTGCTGGTCATCATTGGCCTATGGATCCGGCTCAAAGTCACCGAGTCTCCTGAGTTCCTGGAAATCCAGGAAAAGAACGAAGTCCCCAAGGTACCGGCGTTCGAGGTCTTCAAGCACCACAAGCGCTCACTCATGCACGGTATTCTCTGCGGGTTCGCTCCGAACTTTACGTTCTACATCGCAACCGTGTTCCTGGTCAGCTATGGCCCCAAACAGCTCGGCATCCCGTCAAGCACGATCTTCGTTGCGCTGATGATCGCCGCCTCACTTCAGGTATTCACGTTGCCCTTCTTCGCCACCTTCGCGGATAAGTACAGCCAGAAGAAGGTCCTGCTGACCGGCTGCGTCCTGGTGGGATTGGGTGCCTTTCCGGTCTTCGCTCTCTTCAGCACGGGAACCTTTTGGGGGATCCTTTTGGCCCTCGTGATCGCGCTTCCCATCCTTCATGGGGTCTCGTATGGTGTGATCTCAGGTTTCACGGCAGAACTCTTTCCCACGGAAGTGCGTTACACAGGGACGTCCCTCGCATATCAGCTCGGTGGCATCGTCACTTCCGCACCAGTGCCGATCATCGCGACCCTCCTGATTCAGCAGTATCAGTCCAGCAACGCGGTCGCTTGGTACATGGTCATCTCGGCAGCGCTGGGTTTCATCGCCATCGTCACTGCAAAAACAATTCGTGACAGCAGGGCCAACTCCGCCGTCCGCGTGGACGAACTAAGCATCTGAGTCTTATCGCGGTTGCAGGGCCGGGGCTATTGTCCGGGCCTCCCAACCGAGCACTGTGAGTCCGTCCCCGAACGCAGAAAGATATTTCATGACTTCAACTACCGGCACACCCCCTGCCATTTCGGAATTGTGGTTCACCCATCTAGCCAATGCAGTGCGCGGTGATCGGGAGCTTCAGGTCATCGGCAGATACAGCAACTTCTGGATTGACGCCGTTTCGCCAGGCCATTGGCGGGTTGCCCTGAACTTCCACGGTTCCAGCCTCATTCCCACGCCCTGGAAAGACTTGCCGCTTGACCACATTGTAATTTCGGCCACACCAGTTGGCTGGGGACAGATCTTCGACCCCCAACCTAAACCGTTGCTGCATGACCTACTTGCGCTCGGAAAGAACAGCCCGGATGTAACGCTAGGCGGTTCCGACGTCGAACTCGTCCGCAACTTGAGGGTCCTCTCACGCCTCGTGGACCTCGGAAAGGCTCTCCATGTCCAGCACTGAGATTTCAGCAGCCCGATTCGAAGATGTCGTTGGCCGCTACGTGAACCTGCGCTCGTCGGGCCGGGAGCAGCGCATTTACTTCGAAGAAGCCGGCACCGGACCTGTCCTGCTTTGCCTGCACACGGCGGGAGCGGATTCCCGACAGTTCCGGCACCTGCTTAATGATCCGGAGATCACCAGCCGATTCCGAGTGGTAGCGTTCGACCTTCCCTGGCACGGCCGGTCACTCCCACCCGAAGGGTGGTGGGAAGAAGAATATCTACTCACCGCCGATGCTTACGTCGCTATTGTCCGCGACTTTGCCGCCGCCCTGAACCTGGATCAACCGACAGTGATTGGTTGTTCCATGGCTGGGTCCCTCGTGCTCGAATTGGCTCGCAGGCACGCTGACGAAATCGGCGGAGTCATTGGCCTGTCAGGAGCGCTCAAGGTCAACGGGCGCTTCCAGGACTGGTCCCTGCGGCCGGATGTTAATGCCCAGCAATCTGTGCCCACCTGGACGTCGAGCCTCATGGCGCCGCAAAGCCCTGAGGTTTCCCGGCGAGAGGTTTGGTGGATCTACAGTCAAGGTGGCCCGGGGATTTACCGGGGTGACACCTACTTCTACTCTCAGGATCTGGACCTGAGGGGAAGGGGCCACGAGATCGACACCGAAGCCTGCCCCGTGTACCTTCTCACGGGCGAATACGATCACGCCTGCACTCCAGCCGACACCGCAGATGCCATCGCCGAAATTCCGGGGGCCAAGGGTGGCGCGATGAAGGACATCGGGCACTTCCCGATGGCCGAGAACTACCCGCTGTTCAAGACTCACCTGCTGCCGATCCTTGATGAGCTCCACCCAGACGTCGTCAGTGATCTCGACCCACTTGCTTTGGAAGGAATCCACAATGTCTGAAACGGCCACTGTCACCCCTGAACTTGAGCGCCTTCTGCTCTCGACTGTTCCCACTGGATTGCTGATCAATGGCCAGTGGCGCGATGCCAGCGGTGGCGGTAAGTTCGTCGTCGAAGACCCCGCAACCGGAAAGAAGCTTCTGGAGATCGCAGACGCCACCAGCGCCGATGCGATGGCAGCACTGGATGCTGCCGACGCCGTTCAAGCGTCCTGGGCACGGACGGCGCCTCGCGTCCGGGCGGAAATCCTGCGTCGCGGTTTTGAACTTGTCACCGAACGGGCCGAAGACTTTGCGCTGCTGATGACCCTGGAGATGGGTAAGCCTCTGGCTGAGGCACGCGGCGAAGTGACCTATGGCGCCGAGTTCCTGCGCTGGTTCTCAGAGGAGACCGTCCGCGATTACGGCCGGTACCTCACGTCCCCTGAGGGGAAGAACAAGATACTGGTCCAGCGCAAGCCCGTGGGGCCGTGCCTGCTGATTACACCGTGGAACTTCCCGCTGGCGATGGCCACTCGAAAGGTTGCTCCGGCCATTGCGGCCGGCTGCACCATGGTCCTCAAGCCAGCCAAGTTCACACCGCTGACGTCGCTGTTGTTCGCCCAGGTGATGCAGGAAGCAGGCCTGCCTGCCGGCGTGCTGAACGTCGTCGCTTCATCATCCGCGTCAGCGATCTCGGGGCCCCTGATGAAGGACTCGCGCCTTCGGAAGGTCTCCTTCACGGGTTCGACGCCGGTAGGCCGACGGTTACTTGCGGACGCGTCGCACAACGTGCTCCGCACCTCGATGGAGTTGGGCGGCAATGCTCCGTTCATCGTGTTCGAGGACGCCGACGTGGACAAGGCTGTACAAGGCGCGATGGCAGCGAAGATGCGCAACATGGGCGAAGCCTGCACCGCAGCCAACCGTTTCCTCGTCCACGAGACAGTGGCCGGCGAATTCACCTCGAAGTTCGCTGCGGCCATGGGTTCACTGACGCTGGGCCGAGGCACTGACCCGGGCACCGCCGTCGGCCCCATCATCGACGGCGGCGCCCGCAAGGACATCCACGCTCTTGTCACCGAAGCAGTAGAGCAGGGCGCCACTGTGGCAACCGGCGGGGCACCGCGCGACGGCGCGGGCTACTTCTATCCGCCCACCGTTCTGGCCAACGTCCCGCACGATGCAACGATCCTGGCCAGCGAGATCTTTGGTCCCGTTGCTCCGGTCGCGACTTTCCAAACCGAGGAAGAAGCCATCCGACTCGCGAATGCATCGGAGTACGGGTTGGCGTCGTATCTCTTCACCCGCGACCACGCCCGAATGCTACGGGTCGCCGAGCAGATCGAGTTCGGCATGGTCGGATTCAACAGCGGCATGATCTCCAACGCTGCGGCTCCGTTCGGTGGCGTCAAGCAGTCCGGACTCGGCCGGGAAGGTGGCGCCGAAGGCCTCGCCGAATACACCACTGCGCAGTACATCGCCATCCCCGACCCGTACGCAGTCTAAACGCGATGTCCTCGCGCTGATAAGCGCTGATCGTCGCCCTCACGCTGGCCCCCGCCCTTTGCTCGCAACAGGGGCGGGGGCCATTCCATGCCTAAGAAAGTCGTCGGGAAGGCTTTGTTGGTGTCAGTGGCAGCCACAGGATGTGCGCAGTACGAGTTCGCTGGGGAAGATCTTGGTTTGGGTTTCGCTTCCAGCCGGGGGGCCAGGAGGGCTTCCAGGGCGGTTTGTCCGAGGTCCTTCACGGGCCGGGCGACTGTACTAAGCCGGGGCCAAGTGTATTCGGATTCGGGTGAGCCATCAAAAGCGAAAACCGCGAGGTCTTCCAGTACTCGCAGGCCAGCTTCGTGGAGGGCGCACAGCAGCACACTGCCTGTTGGTCCGAACTGACGAAGACGGACGTGGGCCGCTCCGCGACCCACGCAGCCCAATCAGGGCGACCGCTGGATCAAAAGCACTCTCACCCTCGTGCGGACGGGGGACCCCGCAACCAAGGCCGGAGAGGCGGACTGGAATGCCGATCAGCGGGAACTGCGTCGCAGATATGGCCGAAATGTGCCCTTGAGCGAGGTGTCGACCGGTTAGCGTCGGTTTAAGGGAATTAGGTATTAGGTGTGATCCAAATACCTTACAAGAATGGCGGGTTTGTGAGGTGATGTCAAGCCGCTGCGCTCGACCTTCGGCTCCGACACTTAGAAGCCCTTGACACCTGAAACTGTGTCATGTTTCATAGTTTGGAGGCCAATGGACCATATCTAGGACCATTACGCCAAGGATGGGCTATCTATTCACTGCGGTCTCTGTCGCACCTTTAGGCTGCCGTCCTTTCTCACTACTCTCCTTGGGAGCATCCAGATGAAGAAGCACTTCCTTGCCGCCGTCGCTGTGACGATCGGGGCTCTCGCCCTGACCGCATGTGGTGGCAACGCAAACTCGAGCTCGTCCAGCAGCGCCTCCGGCTTCGGAGACTGCAAAGTCACTGGCCAGCCGGACAGCATCAAGCTCAAAACTCAAAAGCCCGATGTCCTGACGGTCGCCGTCGTTCTGCCAAACCCTGGATGGTCCAATGGCACTAACCCCGATTCGGTCAAGAGCGGATTTGAATACTGCATGGCCGCAGATATCGCCCACCGTGCCGGCCTCAAATCAGTTCAACTGAAAAACTTTGCATGGGATCAGTTCATCTCCGGAACGGCATCCGGCTACGACATTGGACTGGCAACAGTGACAATTACCGATAAGCGCAAGGAAGTTTTTGACTTCTCACGGAGGTATTTTTCCTCAAACCTTGGCATAGCGACCAAGAAGGATTCAAACGTCACGGCCGACACCCTCCGTGACTCGAAGATCGCAGTCCTCCAGGGCAACGTAGGCGCACAGTGGGTGGCAGAAGTGCTCAAGCCCACCAAGTCCGCAGCAGTCTTCCAATCCGCTGCGGACATCTTCACTGCGCTCAGTGCCGGACAGGTCGACGCAGTCGTTACCGACACAACAATCGCCCTGACCAGCGTGAAAGAGACAGGGGGTGCTCTCGCCGTAACGGGTCAGATAGCTCTCGATCAGGGCTACGGCGTTGTGCTTCCGCGCAACTCGGAGAATACCGCGGCTGTCGACAAGGCCGTCGGCGACCTGGATTCTGACGGGACACTGAAGTCTCTAGCCGCTGACTACCTTCAGCCCACGTTCGGAGTTGACCCTAATTCCGTCCCGTTCTGGGTCGTCAAGTGACGTCGATTGCTGCCTCGCCTCTAGCGGCGGCGCCACGTCTCAGCCCTCCGCCAAGGAGTCTCGCTCTTTCGGCGGCGGCTGCAGTTTTCGCCCTGTTCCTCGTACTTTCAGTCGCGGCACTCGGTGCCGCCGCGATGAATGGCTCCGAAGAAGGCACCACCACGTATGTTGTCGGCTGGCTTTTGAGTACTGTCGGCGTATTGTCGGCAGCTGCCGTGTTGTGGATCGCGGTGCGGTCCTTGCGCCGGTCTCTCCGTGCTTCCAAGGAAGTGCGTGAAGGACGGATTCTCGACGCCCGGGCGAGTGGCGCAGCATCCCTGCATGATGCGACCTTCACCTTCGGGCTCGGCATTGCAGTCCTCATCGTCATCACAGGTGCGGTGCTGGTCACCGTAAACGAAGCCATCATCCAGAGGACCTTCCTGCGCTGGGACTTCATGGCTGAAAGCGTAGGTGACATCTTCGCAGCCTTCGGCCTGAACATTTGGATTGCGGTCATCACCGAGATCTTCGTTCTTACTTTCGGTCTGCTGCTGGCAGTAGCTCGCCTTGCCCCCGGAAATGCCTGGCGGCCTGTTCGGGCCATTGCCATCGCCTACATCGATTGCCTGCGCGCAGTGCCGGCGATCATCGTCATCTACTTGGTAGGTTTCGGCTTGCCTCTGCTGCAGCTTCCAGTATTGTCCGATCTGCCGCCGGAATGGTTCGCGATCATCGCGCTGACTCTGACTTTCAGCGCCTATACCGCCGAGACCTATAGGGCGGGCATAGAAGCAATCCATCCGTCCCAGTGGTCCGCTTCCCGTTCGCTCGGCTTCTCGTTCGGCAAGACGCTCCGATTTGTTATCTTGCCCCAAGCGGTGCGGGGCGTGATCCCGCCGCTGCTTAGCTTGTTCATTTCTCTTCAGAAGGACACTTCGCTGGTAAACATTATTGGCACCATGGATGCGTTCAACCAGGCCAAATTCTATTCATCGGCGAACTTCAACCTCTCGTCAGTAACAGTTGTCGCCGTACTCTTCATTCTGATCACTATCCCGCAAACCCGCTTCGTTGATTGGATGCTGGCGCGAGGCGTTACCCGCCGCGGACGAAAGGGAGGTAAATAATGTCGTTCATTGAGTTGGCCGGCCTGCATAAAAGTTACGGCGCCCACACCGTGCTGCAAGGCATCGACCTCCAGGTCGAGCGCCATCAGGTCGTCACCTTGATTGGTGCCTCCGGATCGGGCAAATCGACCTTGCTGCGCTGCATTAATGCTCTGGAGCCGATAGATACAGGCGAGATCCGCATTGACGGAGACGTGGTCAGTGGCCCCGGGGTGAACGTCAATAGTCTGCGCCGGGCGGTAGGAATGGTATTCCAGTCATTCAACCTCTTCCCGCACATGAGCGTATTGGATAACGTTGCCCTTGGTCCGATCAAGCTCCTGGGACTTCGCCCTGATGTAGCGCGTGAACGCGCCTACGCACTCCTCGAGCGGGTCAACCTCGGAAACCGCTCGAGCTATTTCCCCGAACAACTTTCCGGGGGCCAGCAGCAGCGTGTAGCGATTATGCGAACACTCGCGATGGAGCCCAAAGCTGTGCTTCTGGACGAAATCACCTCCGCACTTGACCCAGAGCTAGTCGCTGAGGTTCTCAACATAGTTCGTGAGCTCGCGGCAGATGGGATGACCATGATGCTGGCGACACATGAAATGCACTTCGCGCGCGAAGTTTCTGACCTTGTCGTCTTTTTGGAACAAGGACGCCTCTTGGAACAAGGCCCTCCCGAACAGGTGTTCGGCGACCCCGTGCAGCCACGGACGCGCGAATTCCTTCGCCAGATTGTGGAGGCCGGGCGCCTCTAAACCCTGGATCGACCCACGACACACGCTTCAACCGGCCGGATGGTTAGTCCGGCACTCGCGGGAGAGCATTCCACAAGTTCCCAAGTCTTTCCATGGCTCGAAAACTGAAACATAAAGCTGCCCGGCAGGCTTCCTCACAAGAGGAGGCCGGCCGGGCCATCTTCGTGAATTGGATGCAGAGGCCATGCTGGCTGATTGCAGCCAGCATGGCGTCAAGACCGTTACTGTTCGCCGCGTTGCTGCCAAAGTCGCGGCACGCACTCTATGGCAACTCTCACGGTTGTAAGGTCGTCCAGCTGCTCTGCACTTCAAAGCATGCTGCGGCGCCATTCTGCAGCGGCTGGCTCCTGCGCTGGCAAAGTTGCCGCCGGTCTCTCTGGCCGGACGACAATGTAGTAGCTGAAGGCATCTTAACCGCACGCCAGGGCCCACACCTCCCGGATTCCGGCGGGAGCGACGGCGCATGCTTCGACTTTCCATATACTTCGGCTGCCGGGACGTCGGGCCGGGGATCCTCAGCAGGACAGTTCCAGGCACTGGGGAGGTGCTGGCGTTGTCCCAAGACCGCTTATTGATCCCCGATTCACCGTTTGGTTTCCGGAATGTGACGCGTTGCCCCGGCGCCGGCGCGTCCAGATTTGGCCCGGGCGATGCTCGAAGATCAAAGGTTTCGTTTATTGCATCGTCCTCTTGAGGAGTCGTAGGAACATCAGGTCGGAAGATGTGATTGAGACGCCGTTGCCTGCCATCAACATAAGGTGTATGGTACACACCTAATACCTTGTCTAATTTAGCTAAACAGCGCGCACAACAATGCGGTCGGCCGGAGCACGGAGTAGCTCCTCCCGGCTGGCGTCTTGCAGGTCCACCCGGAGAGCCGCTGTTGTGACAAACCGCCGCGTGCCGACAAAGGCACGTTGAAAGGACTTCAGTGGGCACGATCTATACGGCAGAAACGCTGATCACGGCTGACCATGGAGGAGTCTCCATTGAGTCTTTCCACGGCTCAGGGATTCTTGTGGACGGCAGCAAGATCATTGCGCTGGCGCCTCTGGGCGACTTGGTCGGCGAAGGCCATTCCTTACGCGATTTCGGGCCGGGGTCCACGATCCTTCCCGGGCTAATAGACACACACGTTCACTTGGCCTTGGATGGGAGTCCGGACCCGCTGACCGCATTTAACAATTCAGATGACCGCCAAAAATTCGCATGCATGTTGAAAAACGCCCGGGAGTTGCTCAGCGCTGGTGTGACGACGGCGCGTGATCTGGGCGCGCCTGATCTCTTGGACCAGGCAGCGAAGAGGGCAATTGATTCAGGCTACGCTAGGGGCCCCCGCCTCTTGACGGTCACGGCGCCTCTGACCATCACGGGGGGTCATTGCTGGTTCTTCGGTGGTGAGTGTGAAGGTGTGGAGGAAGTCCGGCGCAAGGTCAGAGCCGCCCGGCGTGACGGGGCAGACTGCATAAAGATCATGTCGACCGGTGGAGACCTGACTCCCGGAACGATGCCCTCGCAGCCTCAGTTCACGCTTGAGGAGCTGCGGGCCATCGTCGAGGAAGCACATCGCTATGGCCTTATGGTCACGGCGCATGCCCACGGCGAAGAAGGTATCCGTCGCGCCATCGAAGCTGGAGTGGACAGCTTGGAGCATTTCAGCTTCCGGATGGCGGACGGATCGCGGCAGGAACGTCCCGAACTTATTCAGCTGGCGGCGAGCCGTGGCGTTTTCGTCTGCTCAACCCTGAACATCGCGTGGTTCACCGTAATGGATGGCAGCGAATTTGTGCCGTTCGACATGATGCGTAAGTTCGTGGACCAAGGCATTCGGATTGTTGCCGGTACGGATGCCGGTATCGGTCACGCGAGCCATCTTGAATATGTGGCTGGCCTGGAGGGCATGGCGGCACTGGGCATGACCAATGATGAGGTGCTGCTGGCGGCCACGGCTTCTGCGGCGACTTCCTTGGGTTTGAAGGGTGTGACAGGGGCCTTGTCCCCGGGCCATGACGCGGATCTCGTTGCCATCATGGGTGAACCCCGCAGGAACCTTGCCTCTCTTCGAAACGTGATGGGGGTCGTGACAAGGGGCGCCGAGTATCATCCCGAATTTACGTCCACAAGGTCATGGAACGATGCGGTTGTTGCGCCGAAGTACCACCCGCACTCCTAGCGCATGGCCTGCCCGGTTACACGTCCCAGCTGAATCAGGAGGTTCAGTTGGGACACTCGCGTACCGCCAGCCACCGCCATCTACTGCCCGACAGCGGATTCTACGCCTCGTCATGAGTGAATCTGTTGGTCGAGACTGCCATCGTATTTAGGCGGTGGGGTAGAGGCGGGAAGTCTCGAAGCTGCATGGATCCATGCCTAGATGAATCCCTATGCTGTCTTGATTGAAGGATGGCAGCGGAGGACTGGTCAGAATCATTCTAGACAGTAAGGCACTGCGATGGCGCTGCCAGGGTGGCGGCGGGCACCGCCCAGGACGGCTTAGCGCGGTTCCCCCTGCCCCGCTCTGCTACTCGATTAGGGGACGGAAGTGGAAACTATTTGCGTCCGCTTTCGATGACTCGGCGGATCTCTTGCCGTGTGTGCTCAATGTGATCCTGCATCGCTTGATGTGCGCGTGAGGGATCACCGTCCCGTATGGCTTCGAACACGAGCTTGTGTTGCAGTTGATCATCTTCCATTGGATCGGGGTGGTCCAACATGTCCGCGGGGCTGAATAATTCACTGCGGGCGTGCCGGACCGCGTTTTCCAGCCTTTTGCTCCCTGCCGCCTTGGCAACTGCATCGTGGAAGGAAGCATCCGCCAACCGGAACTCGGTGTGGTTGGTAGCGGCGGCTTGCTGGTGAATCGCGGCGAGCATAGCTTCCAAGTCGGCTGATGTCCGACGCGATGCTGCCAAGCTAGCCGCGTGGCACTCTACGGCAACTCTCATCGTTGTGAGATCGTCCAGCTCATCTTCGCGTTCGAGCATGTTCCGGCGCCATTCGGCGAGCGGTTGGCTTAGGGCCGTAACGAAGTTACCGCCGCTCTTGCCCCGGCGGGCCACGATGTAGCCCTCTTCCTGAAGCTGTTTGAAGGCCTCCCGCAAACTTACTCTTGCCACGCCGAGAGATTCTGCGAGCTGCCGCTCCGGAGGGAGCCTGTCACCCGGGCCCAGTTCGCCGCGATGTATCAAGCCTTTGACGTATTCGGCCACGCCTTGGGGAACAGAGACGGAAGTTACTTGATCGGACATAGGTCCCAGCTTAAGGCCAAAGGGTGTCCTTTTGCTGGAGGTAGCCCAGACTTCAGCAAATTTTTTGTTTGCCTGCAACTCCTTGAGATCGCCGAGCACCTCCTCCACGGATTGCCGGCGGCGGTCCGGCGTCGGCCCATCGTCCTTCCGGAAGGACCTCGGACCATGGATTGCAGCAGTGGTCACCTCGGTCTTGGGGATGCCATCCTCTCCCAGAGGGTCATGGAAAATGCCAGTTGTGACCCTACTCACTGCTTCCGGCGATAGTGGTGGCGTCGATGACGAAACGGTATCTGACATCAGAATCGATGACTCGTCGGTAAGCGTCGTTGACGTCCCGGGCTGAGATAACCTCCACCTCCGCGCCGATGGCGTGTTCGGCGCAGAAGTCGAGCATTTCCTGGGTTTCAGAAATGCCCCCAATGGCCGAGCCGGCAAACGAGCGCCGGTTGCGGAGCAACGAAAAGACGTTGACGGGCAAGGGCTGAGCTGGGGCTCCTACGTTTACCAAAGTTCCCTTGAACGCCAGCATCCCGAGGTACGCGTCAATGTCGATCGGTGCGCTGACGGTGTTGAGGATAAGGTCGAAGACTCCGCTTAGCTCTTTGAAGGTCTCCGGGTCGCTGGTTGCCTTGTAAGTGGTTGCTCCAAAACGATGCCCATCCTCTTGCTTGGCGAGTGACTGGGACAGGACTGTGACTTCGGCACCTAGGGCGGCCGCAATCTTGATGGCCACGTGCCCCAGGCCGCCCATGCCAACAATGGCCACTTTCCGCCCAGCGCCCGCTCCCCAGTGGCGCAACGGCGAGTATGTGGTGATGCCCGCACAGAGCAGTGGCGCAGCCACGTCAAGGGCTAGCGCGTCCGGGATTCGAAGTACGAATGCCTCTGTCACTACAACGTGAGTGGAGTAACCGCCCTGTGTGATACTCCCGTCGCGGTCAATGTAACCATACGTGCCGACGCCACCGTTCAGGCAGTACTGCTCCTGACCCGCGAGACAGTGCGCACATTCGCGGCAGGAATCGACCAAGCATCCGACGCCCACTCTGTCGCCGACGGCGTACCGGGTCACGTCGGAGCCCTTGCCCGCAACGATGCCGGCTATCTCGTGGCCGGGGCAGAGTGGATACTTCTGGGCTCCCCAGTCGCCCCGAACCGTGTGAATATCCGAATGGCAAATGCCGGCGTACTTGATTTCGATCAGGACGTCGCTAGGCCCAGGCTCCCGTCGTTCCACAGTGGTGAGAATGAGCGGTTCGCCGGGGCCGGCGGCGGAATAAGCAGGTACGGTGTACAAAGCGGCTCCAGTTCGGGGAGTATGGGGTGGGCTGGTTCTTAGAGCAGGATTCCGGTGTATTTCGTTTCCTGGCAGGCCTCGAGGCCTTCGGTGCCCGCGTGCCCGTGGAGTCCGGATTGGTTTGTTCCACCGAGGGGGAGGGGCCGGCTGCGGGCCGGCGGTGGTGCGGTCATGTCGGCGTCGAGAGCGTCTGCCACCCATCTCGAAGGTGTAAATCCCTGCGACGGGGCCAAAGATTTTTTCGGTGCGGACATCCGCATTGGCGGGGATATCGGTCAGGACGGTGGCCGGGTAGTAGTTGCCGGGCTCTCAATCTGCACGGAACGATTGAAGACGGCCGCGAATGGTCGAGGGCCGGACGCTGTCCAGTCGCTCTGCGGGGCGGATGAAGTCCACAATCTTGCTCATGATGTTAGGCCTCCTGGCATTCGAAGTTGGGAGTCGTCAGGCGAAGGAGCGTTAGCTCCGCCTCCTTTTTCAGTGCGGTGAAGAGCGGTTGCCCCAGTTCGGCCTCAGGCAGGTTTGCCTCCGGGTGCCACTGGATACCAAGCACCCAGTTTTCTCCGGTGAGTTCGATGGCTTCGGCGAGACCGTCGTCGGCGTGGGCTGTGACGCGCAGGCCGTCACCGAGGATATTGATGGCTTGATGGTGGAATGACGCGACCTTAATCCGGGCTGCGCCTACAAAGACGGCTGAAACCCGGCTTTCGGCCTCCAGCTCAGCTTCGTGAACCGCAAAATCCATGGTGTTGTTATGGCGCAATTCGTAGTGGGAGACGCTGCTGGGACGCAGGTCGGTGTGCAGGGAACCGCCACGGGCAACGTTCAATAACTGCATCCCGCGGCAGATGCCCAACACAGGCAGGCCGTTGTCGAGGCCGAATCGGATGGCAGCCATGTCAATGCGGTCTTGTTCCGGGTCGACCCCGAACAGGGTCGGATCATCGTCCGGGCCGCCGAATAGAACAGGGTTGACATCTCCGCCGCCAGGGAGCACGAATCCGTGGCAGCGGGCGAACCTCTCCATGAGTTCCTCGTCGGTTCCAGGGCCGATGATGACAGGTTCGGCGCCGGATTCGAGAATCAGGGCGACTACCGAATCAAAAGCCTTTTCTGCCTCTTGCATGGCCGGGTCACTCGATCCACAACCCAACCGGGAGAGCCGGGCTGTAATGCCGATTCTCGGGCGAGTTGGTTCTGTCATGGTCAAGGTGTTCTCCTCAGGGGTTTAGCGAGCAGTGAATTGGCTGCAGTTTTTTTATTTTTTAGGGTATGAGGTCTACACCGCATACCTTAAAAGGATGATCCTCAACCAGAGCACATGTCAAGGCGGCTGCCATGTCTCCGGCGAGCGTGTCTCGAACCTGACTGTGATGTGTAGTTGACGGGATTTTCGGGCCCAAAGCTCCGCCGGCGTTCATCCAGGGCAGGTCTGATGGGGCGATCAAGGCTCTGACAGTTTCTGGCCAGGGCCCATCAGGGATGCGCCAGAACAGGTGGTTTGATGCCACCAACGGCATCAAACCACCTGCTCTCGTGGCCAAACCGGATCATGATGAAGAGGTTCAGCTACTAGCTGGGAATTGGTTTGAACGCAGTTTCCTTCATGGTTGCGTAAAAGATGACTGAGATGACCATCAAACCGGTGAGGTACCACGGGAATGCAAGGGGCGCTCCCCAAGCGACAAACTGAGTGCCGACCAGTGGAGTGGTGCCGCCCACGAGGCCCACAGTGGCGGCGTATGGGAAGCCCAGTCCTGCGGCGCGAAACTTCTTCGGGAACATTTCAGCGAACGTCGGTGCCGCCGTTACGGCGATCAGAGCAAGGGTACTCATGGCGATCGTCTGGAGGATAACCAGGGTAATGAGCTGGTCGTTGAGCAGCGCCAGTGCGGGTACGGTGCCAGCGGTTAGTAGGACACCTGCTGTCAGCAGAATGGGCTTACGGCCGAAGCGGTCGGTCAGTCGGCCGATCCCGATGGAAGCGACGCCGACTATGGACACTGCTATTGCCAATGAAACGAGCCCGTACTTGGGGTCCAGGCCCTTATAGGTCGCCGCGTAAGTCGGCATGTAGTTTCCCCATGCGTAGGTCATCGCCGTGTAGCCGATTGTCAGGCCAACGACCTTCAGGGTCGCTTTCGGATGCTGGCGGATGGCGTCGAAGATCCCCAGCGGCTCGTGCTTGGCAGGCTCGGTGTCGATTGTCTCTGCCATTCCGCGCCGAATCCAGATACCGGCAAAGGACAGCATTGCGCCGAAGATGAAGATGGCACGCCATCCCCAGCTGGTCATGTCTGCCGGTGAGAGCGTCCATGTCGCGAGGGCGACAAGAAGCGTGACCAGAATTTGACCGGCGCACGCGACGGCGTAGATCACGCCCGAAATGAATCCGCGGCGTCCTTCGGGAGCGACTTCCATGGAGAAAGCAGTCACCGCGCCGAACTCTCCACCGATGCAGATCCCTTGGACCACTCGGGCAAGAATCAGGATGATGGGCGCCATTATGCCGATCTGGGCGTACGTCGGGGTCAGCCCGATCACGAGGGCTGCGCCGCCCATGCCGTAAACGGTCAGCATGAGGGCAAATCTGCGTCCGAGGCGGTCCGCGATCTTTCCGATGACCAGACCCGAAATCGGACGCACAAGGAAGCCTATGGCCATGATTCCGAAAGTGGCAATCAAGGCAGCCATCGGATCCGTATCCGCTGGGAAAAATTGCTTTGCAAAGTAGACCGCCAGAAAGACGTACGCGTTCCAGTCGAAGAACTCGATGAGGTTTCCAACGGCGGCGGCGGCGAGCTGCCGCCGCGGGATGGAGCCTGCAGTAACTGGTGGCCTGGCCGCGGTTGATGGAGCTTGGGTCACGATGACTCCTATGGGGTGGGGTGCTGCGTCTTAGAACGGAGAAAAGTCCCTGAGATTTGGGGACCAGGGGGTGGACGTGGACTGAGGCCCATGGGGTGTGCGCATTAGGCTTGTGGTTCACACCTAATACCTTTAGGCGTTAGGAATATGACACAGCACACACCCTTTGGTTGTCAAGGTCTCAACCAAACGTGAAGTGAGGCCGCTAGGCAGGATTTAGGCGCTAGCGGCTCCCAGGCGTGTGGCGAACCGTTCGCCCGACACCGCCGCGGTAGTAATGGCAGGACCGTTCGCCGAGCAAAGCGACTTCGGCATGGTCGGATCCAGCACCGGCATCTATTTCCAACGAAGGGGCTCCGTTCGTCGGCGTGAAGATGCTGATTTACTTCTGTAGGGCCCTTCCACGGTCGAATCGCCTGGTGGAGGTTTTGCGAGTCAATTCACGGTCTGGTCCCGGAAGAAAGAGA
The DNA here is from genome assembly GCF_052114885.1 of Paenarthrobacter sp. 2TAF44. NCBI lineage: Bacteria > Bacillati > Actinomycetota > Actinomycetes > Micrococcales > Micrococcaceae > Paenarthrobacter > Paenarthrobacter sp. 2TAF44. The sequence goes on from NZ_JBFRFP010000014.1 coordinate 115,658, forward strand.
AGCGTAGCGTCTGATATGTCAATGAATACGGTGGCCGCAGTCGGGCCGGAGCTCGCATCGATTGCCGCATAAAAACCCTTTCGAAGGGATCGGACATGGCGGGATGGAATGCAGAAACTGCGGCAGGGCCGTTGGGGAGCGGGGCGGTCACATTAGTGGAAGGATCGTCCTTCTGCATCTCCTCGTCCAACGGCGACATCCTGCCGGGCTACCCCCAGGGAGTTTTTGTTCAAGACACGCGGATTCTGTCCAACTGGGCCCTGACTATCAACGGCCAATCGCTTGAACCACTGTCAGCGGAGACGAAGGAACCCTACCGGGCACTTTTTATCGGCCGTGTTCCCCGTTCAGACGGCTATGCAGACAGCCCGCTAATTGTTGAGCGGCTACGCGAAGTAGGTGCTGGGCTCTTGGAGCAGATCACCGTTCGGAATTATTCGGTAAGTCCAGTCGAATGTCTGATCCGCCTCAGCGTTGAGGCTGATTTCGCCGATGTGTTCGAAGTGAAGGAAGCCAAGATCGAGCGGCGTTGGGACGAAAGTCGACGACCGAACAGTGATTCACTCACCATTCAGGCACTCTGGGAGGAGGTCAGCAAAGGGGTTGTTATTACGGCCATTGGTGCTCAGGTGGAGGCGGATGCTCTGACATACCGGACGGTGGTGGGGCCAGCGAGCGACTGGAAAGCTGTACTGAGCGTAGTGCCGTCTGGTGACCGAGCCGATCACGTGGAACCGTTCATGCATCCGGACCTCCGCGGACCGTCACCCAGCGATCTGCGCCGCCGGGGGTGGGTGGCCAAAATCCCAGTGTTGCAGATGGGTAACCATTCCATCGAGCGGACCTTGCGACGCAGCTACGACGATTTGGGGGCCTTGCAGATCGAGGATCCGGATCATCCGGAGCGTGTGGTTGTAGCCGCGGGGGCGCCATGGTTCATGACCTTGTTTGGCCGGGACTCGCTTTGGACGTCTCTAATGGCGCTTCCCGTTGACCCATCCCTGGCCTTGGGCACCCTGCAAACGCTGGCGGACCGCCAAGGCAAGGTGGTGGACCCGGTTACCGAGGAGGAGCCCGGCAAGATCCTCCACGAAGTCAGGCTTGATGTCTCCAGCGGGCTGGCTTTGGGTGGCAAGTCCGCCTACTATGGCAGCGTCGACGCGACACCGCTGTTCGTGATGATGCTCGGGGCGGTGAGCCGCTGGGGGTTTTCCCCGGATACCACCGCTGCTCTGCTACCCCATGCCGACCGTGCTTTAGCTTGGATCCGGGACTACGGGGACAAAGACGGCGACGGGTTCGTCGAGTACGCGCGCCTCAACGGTCAGGGCCTAATCAACCAGGGTTGGAAGGATTCGTGGGACGGCATAAATTTTGCCGATGGTACGCTGGCGGAGCCACCGATGGCGTTATGCGAAGTGCAAGCCTATGTCTACGGCGCGTATGTTTCACGGGCCTGGATGGCGTACGACGTCGGTGACGAGTCGCTGGGGGCCGAACTCATGGACCGCGCGGAGCGGCTAAAGAAGCAGTTCAATGAGCAGTTCTGGCTGCCAGAGCGTGGCTACTACGCCATCGCACTGGATCGCGACAAGCGTCCCGTCGATGCGTGCGCGTCCAACATGGGTCATTGTCTTTGGTTTGGCATCGTCGACGACGACAAGGCGCCGCTGGTGGTTGAAAGACTAATGTCTCCAGAAATGTTCAGCGGTTGGGGAATCCGGACTCTGGCCAGCGACATGGGAGCCTATAACCCTGCGAGCTATCACAACGGTTCGGTCTGGCCCCATGACAATGCCATCATTGTCATGGGACTAGTACGCTACGGCTTCGTTGAGCAGGCGCAACGTATTGCCACCGCGTTGCTGGAGGGCGCCGAGTACTCCAACGGACGGCTGCCCGAGCTTTTCTGCGGCTTTGATAGGGGACAGGTGGCGCAGCCCGTGCCCTATCCCACTGCTTGTTCGCCGCAGGCATGGGCAGCAACTGCTCCGATCGCGCTGGTGACGAGCCTGATGCGATACGACGCGCACGTTTCCCGTGGAGGCTTGTGGCTGGATCCGGCGCTCCCGGAGTCCTTTGGCCAACTACATATCACCAATGCCCCGACGGGCCGCGGACCCGTCACTATCGATGTCCTCGGGTCCGAATGCACAGTAAGCGGACTGGCCGAGGGCTTGACGCTTTACCGTGGGCACCGGCCATGGATGACTGAGCTTGTGGATCAAGCCAGGCAGCACTCGAAACGGATGCCACGGGGCTAGGGTAAGCACAGGGAGCAGGCTCAGCGTACCCACGAGTTTGTCGCGTTTGTACTCAGGGTTTCGCGCCTGGAATCGCCGAAGGCTTTGAGACTGGCTCGGCGCACGAGCCACCAGTCCGGCGTCACGTCACTCGGAGCCTGAGGCGGCGCACGGTTCCCACGTTCTTGACCATGCGGATCCCGTCGTCAAATGACTTGGGAGCTCCTTCCTTAGACGAGGGCTGACGATCCGGAGTTCTTCCTCGCGGAAGGAGAGGCTCTTGACTTGCTTTCCCCGTTGCTTGAGCATCACGGGGTCGCTGTCTTCCTTTACGGCATGTCGAGGTGGGTTTTGTAGGCGGTGTTTTTGTTGCTGTTCCAGCCGGCGATGATGCCGGCTCCGAGCATTTGGTCGCTGAGGCGTGCGAAGCGGTAGCCGGGGTCTGTGTCGAGGGCGAGTTGCATGTATTGGTGTGCTTTGGAGCCTCGGCCTTGCCACCAGTTGATGTAGCCGATGGTGGTGAGGATGGGTGCTGCGTGTTGAGGGCTGGTTCTGGTGTAGGCGTGGAGGAGGAGTTGTTGGGCCCATTCGATGCGGGACCATTTTGGTGGGGTGTTGGTTTGGGCGAAGAGGATGTGTTGTGGTGGTTCGTCGATTCCGGGGATGTCGGCCAGGAGCCGGTCACGGATGTGAGGGAACTGGAAGTTGGCGATGAGGTTGAGGCAGTCCTCGTCGGTGGGGAAGTCCTTTGATTCGAGCATGCCTGTCCAGAGCAGGCTCGCTTCTCGTGCAGCATCATCAGGGGGCTGTGTGCGGATGGTGTTCATGCGTTCTTCGACGGCGGTTGATTTCGCTGTTTCCTGTGTCGCAGCTGGGAGCATGATTCGGTTGGTGGGTTCGATGGTGCTGCCGCGGTAGATGAATTCGGCGTTGACCTGGCTGTACTCAGTCGAACTGAGTGGAAGGCTGATGTCCTGCCCGGGCTCGCTGTCGTAGGGGGAGTAGGCGTCGTCACCTACGAAGATCCCGTCGCGGATGGTGATGCCGTTTTCGGCGAGGACTCCGGTGAGAGCTGCAATGGTGGCTGCGTGCGGTTTGGGCTGGCCTGGTTCGCAGCGGGTTGAGGTGTAGACGGCGAAGACGATGCTTGTCGCGGTGGTGTCGCTGGTGAGGTAGCTGCTTACGGTGCGGGCGTAGGCGAGTTCGCTTCCTTGTTGGCGCGGGAGGTCGATGCGGAGGGTCGCGCCGACTTTGTTCTTGTCTAGGGTGATGCAGACGAGGCTTTCCGTGGGCCAGAAGCCGAGGGTGTGCCCGATGAAGCTGAGTAGGTCTGCGGGGTCTTTGATGGTGAGCGCGTTCATTGTCCTTTTCCTTCGCCCTGTGTGTATTTCTTGTGGTCGTTGGTCTTGTGGGCCGTTCTGATAGGGGACCTGTGCGCTGGGGTAGGGGGCTGGAGTGCAACTTGGGGGACCGGGGCAGGGACGGAAAGTTCGGGAGGATGGGAGCGACGCAGGAGCGCCGAGCGAAGTTTCCGGATCGGGTCCGGCGCGTGAGCGCCCTGGTTGCGCGGAGGACCCTGCCAGCGATGATCGGGATATCAGAATGACAAACAGCGGTGTTGCTTCTGGTCATTCATGGGCGGGACTGGCAGTGGCGCTATGACCCTCGTGACATTGTTCTAAACCGTTTCGACGCAGGGGTTGGCCCGCTTCGGCTCCGCGAAGTCAAAACATCTCAGCGCTTGCAGGTTTGCACCTAGCCATAAGGCATCTTCGTTGGCCTTGAGCCGACAGGCTTGAAATGTCTTCAGAAAACTTCAACTTCCTTCGCGAGTAAGGCAAGATCGTCCTGGGGGAGCTGTACAGGGTGATCGGACCTGCTGAGCGTTGAACCCGTAGTAATTGTTTCGACGACGATAGGTTCCCCTCGTGAGCGTCCCCGCCGGTTGGTACACAGACCCGCAAAACACCAGCTTTGTTCGCTACTGGGACGGCCTGCAGTGGACCGATCACGTCCAGCCAGCCCAGCCACAGCAGCCAGCCCCGCTACAGAACTCTCCGCAGGAGCCTGTACAGGTACAAGATCATTTCCAGCAACAGCAGGTAGCGGATCAGGACCGGATTGGAGGGCCGCGAAAGGTCGGGTTCTTCGGTGCAAAGAAGACCGCCGAGACTGCTTTGGCCGATGTAGAGCGGTTGCAAAGGATCCTTGACGAGCGAGGACTCCTCGAATTCGATCAGATAGAAGCCAGCCGGGATGAACTCCGGCGCACAATGGAGAACGAACGAAGGACGTGGGCAACCGAAAGCCAGCGTCTTGAGCAACACCTTCGCGAGCTGCGCTCCGAACTGGCCCAAGCAGAAGGCCAACTGGTGAGCGCTCGAGCCGCTGCCGTGCTTCAGGAAGTGGGTGTCTTCGATTTCGAACATCCCGCTGAGCACTCCGCGCACCTGGCCGCCAAGCTGGAATCGGTCCGTGCCCAATACAAGGAGATGGCCCGGACCAAACAGGCAATTCATGCCACGTCGAACTTCACGTTCAACAACTCCGCGAAGCAGGGTATGAAGTTCGTGAACCAGATGTCGACCATCATGCTTCGCGCATATAACGCAGAAGCCGAAAACTGTGTAAAAACGGTCAAGGCCGGCAATCTGGCAACGGCGACAGCTCGCCTGACTAAGGCAAAGGAACAGATCGAGCGCCAAGGTACGATGATCAATCTGCGAGTCGACGAGACCTATCACCACCTGCGCATCCAGGAAATGGTCCTCGCTACAGAACACCTTCAGGTCCTTGCCGCTGAGAAGGAAATGGAGCGCGCCCGCCGCGAAGAGCTGCGCGAACAAAAGAAGGCCGAAGCTGAACTGGCGGCGGCCCGGGAAAAGCTTGCCAAGGAACGCGCCATGCACCAGGCAACCCTGGACGCACTGATAGCCAACGGGGATCTCGAAGGTGCCGAACGCATGAGGGCTAAAATCGCTGAGGATGAGCTTGCCCTTGCTCACGTGGAACGGCGAGCTGCGAATATACGTGCCGGTTACGTGTACGTCATTTCCAATATCGGTGCTTTTGGGGAGAACATGGTCAAGATCGGGATGACCCGCAGGCTGGAGCCGATGGACCGGGTCAACGAACTGGGAGATGCGTCCGTGCCTTTCCGTTTTGATGTGCATGCGCTTTTCTACTCTGACGATGCCGTCGCCACCGAGGCAATGCTGCACCGGACGTTCGCTGAGCAGCGCGTCAACAAGGTCAACCTCCGCCGCGAATTCTTCCGGGTCACCCCGCATCAGGTCCTGGAAGTACTGAAAGAACACCACGTCGAACTCGTTGAATTCACCGAACAACCCACCGCCGAAGAATTCCGCCTCAGCACACCAGAGGCAGAGGCGTTGCCTGTGTAACGCAGAACTACCAAGTCCCGGTGAACGCATCCATAGCGAGAGTGGAGCCGGCCGTTCGTGCGGCGCGTGTCATATGCGCCGTTATCGGCGATGCTCAGTAGCAAGCGGTGGCGGTGAAGGCCAGAATTCCGGCGCTCTACCAACGCCGGACGGTGGCGTTGGCCCAGCGGACGACGCTCAGATGTTTCTCGATGCTCCGACAACCAAAGAGGACCGGCAGGTGGTTGAGCTTCTCGAATGCCCGATTTGGGGTAACCGCAGTGGACAGCACACGATTTGTGTCTGCATGGTTCAACGCGGTGGGCTTGATTCCTTGCGGCTTACGCCTGTTTCCAGCTATATAGGGCGTCGGATAGGGCTGCGAGCACATGCTGCAGCTCCGCGTTGACGATCTCGTAGCTGAGTCCCGGCGATGTCGATTCCACAAGCCCATACATAGGCAGGTGGTCTCCGAGCCCGATCAGCGTGGGTGGGATGAGGTAATGCATGCACCTGTTGCGGAGTTTCCGAAGGGAACGGAGGTTTAGCGCTTGAGGCGAATCAATGACGCTACTGATCCTGGTCATACCCGGGGTATCGGCTAGCTGAGAATATTTGTCGCGCACTTCATCCAGCGCGTTGAGGGCGTGGGAGACGGTGACGAACTGGACTCGGAAGACCGGGTTGGTGAAAGGCCCTTCGACTGGTTTGAAGGCGTGTAGGCAGCTGTTGACCGATCCTTCGATGACGCACAGGACATCTTTGAGTGCGGCCGGGAACTCAGGTTCGAAGCGCGTTGTGTAATAGTCTGCGCGGTCGAGCGTTACTGCGGATGGTGCCTCGCCCCACAGATCCACAGGCAACGGCGTGAACTCTGGGGCATGACCAAATTGCCGGACGATCGCCGCTGCTGCCCGTCCGATGTCGTAACCGAGGCGGTTGGAGTACTCATTCGGGACGATTGTCCGCTCCGAAAGCCGCCCGGATCGTTGGAACTCTACTGAACGGCTTGTCGAATAGACTCGGCCATCCTTGACGCCCATGCCGAAGTTTCGACGCGGAGCCCACGCTTTGGAGTGCTCCCGGTCGATACGTTCGAAGTCTTGGATCACCCCGTCGTATAGCTTCTGGGTGTCGTCCAGGAGCTTGACGGTGTGTCGGGACGCTTCAATTTCGGTCGCGAACTTCAGGGTGACTGCTCGGACCTGCGTCGGTCGGCGACGCCCAAGGAGGTCCATTCCTTCATGGACGATCCGTGCCATGTGGGGTGTTAGGGCTAAGCCGATGATTCCTTGCCACTGCGCGTTTGCTTGGCTTGCCTCACCCAACGACGCGATCCAGTTGACGTCATCCCGGAGCATGCGCAGATCCAACGCCGCCCAGTCGGCCCTAGCTGCCGCCCTGTCCTGCTGACGCTGTAATTTAGCGCTTTTTCCGCTCATGGTTTCGACACTAGCCCACACCGGTACACGCTCTTGGGAAAGACGTTCCTTCCTCTAATCCCGTGTTTCCAGCAAAGACCATTAACGACCGTGGATCCGATTTCGGGTGGAAATCCGGTCGAATTCTTGATCACGGCTAGAGGTGGCGCATGTTTCGAGGCACGGACGCCGCGTCGCTAAGTTCCACCGCAAAATTACTGTTGAGGAACCTGTAGCCGTCAGCCTTCTCGGTAAGAAAATCGATGGCGGCTAGCTTTTTGCCAGCCTTGGTGTTCTGCATATAGAAGTCGGGGACGCTTGATAGCTCGCCAGCCAATTCACGCTTTCGGGCGCGGAAGTCTTCCTCAAACTCCATGGCCTTGGCGTTCACGATCCTGTTGGCGTCGGGTATGACCTGGTGAGTAAGCAGCACGTCATTGATCTCGCCCAGGCCGGCTTCGACGAGAATGGCAGGAGCGATGTGACGACGTTTATTTACCTGCTCCCGGCGGTACCTGGGCGACTCGACTAGGACATCTACCGCGGCCCGTAGTTTGGCGTAGTGAACTTCTGCACGGGCGTCCTGTACGGCGTCGTCCTGATTTTGCGCGGCTTGTACCGCTTCATCGATTTCCGTCAGCAGCGGAGCAATCCATTCGGTCTGAGCCGTCCATTCATACACGAGTCCGCTAGCTACCCATTTGACTGTCACCGACATGAGCGAGTCATTGTGGATCTCAGTTGCCTCTAGCAGGCGTTCGGCCCTGAGCGGCAGTTCCTCGTAACCTTCGATGCTCCGTATCCTGCTCGTCCAGAATGTTTCTGTCTCCACCGTGATAAAGGGAGCGTTTGCCATGACTGCTACTCGGAGCACGTCGCCGATTTCAGCTTCAAACGGGTAGATCTGCACATCTGTTTCCCGAATGATTTCGACCCCGTGAATGATTGCCAGGCCAGCGGCGCTGGCCTGGTTTGGAATGTTGGCGGCGATCTGAGCCAGATCCGCTGACGTGTAGGTGAAGGTCATAATTCAGATATTAGTGAGAGAGCACGACAAGCCGGAAAAGACCATCTCATCCGCGGATTCTGTATGCGGCCGTCGGCGTGGTCTTATGCGGGTTTGCATGGTGGTTGTGGTTTTCTAGTAGTAGATGTCTCAGACCTCGCATCGGCGGGCCGTGGGGGATTGTCGTTGCCATCATTCTGATTTTGGTCTCGTTCGGACTTGCACTCTATGTATCTGTCCGCAATGACTCTGGGAAAGGTGGCCCTATGGCCGTTATCACTGATTGGCTCTCGGCACTCGCCGGAAATGTAGGCGCTGGCATGGTTGCGACAATCCTCATAAGCGGGTTCCAGGATGCTGCCGCTGTCAGAGCCGACAGCTCCCACCCACGGCGAAGATTAATTTGAATGTCGCGGGCAACCCCAGTTCTTCGCTGTCGCGATGCAAGTGGCCGCCAAAGCGGCACGCGTGGAACAGTCGAAGTTTGCTCAGGAGGTAGTGCCAAGGTTATCGACGATGACCTGATAGCCCTGCTGAAAGCCCGGGATCCAGAACGCGCATTGATCTGACGAAAATGGTGGAACAAGCGGCCCGCCACGTCTTCGGAAACCACCCCGATCCCTTTCTGGATTGGGCGTGCTGTTCAACTGGCGTACTTCAAGTGGTGACGCCCATGCGCTGTCGTGGCAGATCAGTTAAGAAATCCGGCTCCCATCACCAACACTGACGAGTCCGAACCCGGTTACAGAACAGAGTTCTGGACGTCGTTGGTAAGGGACCTGATGCAAAACGTCTGCGGGATCACCCTGGTCCTGAACGAGGCATTGCAGCTCTTCCAATCGATGAGCCAGCCACCGAACTATCCGTCGTGAGCCTTCGACGGGCAGCGTGGAGCGAGCAGGAGCGAGCCTGGGCTCGGGCGGCTTCCCAAGAACCGTGGCGCGCCCGCATAAGATGACGTCCATGTCTGAACCCGAACAGGTCACTATCCCCAACGGCGTGCCGAACATCCTCGCAAACGAGGCATACGGCCCGGACTGGAAGCGCACTCAGGACGTTATGGTGGTCAACACGGCCGGTGGCACCTCGACGCACCTTGCCCTGAACTCAGCGCTAGTCACGACGTAGGGCGGCCAGAAGACAGGCACTGTGGCCCGTGCCTGGTTTCTCCTGAGCGGATGCAAGAAGTGCTCTAAGTTGGCCATCAAGCAGGGCATTGCCACGATCGCGGATACGGACGGCACTCTCATCGACCTTGCCACCCGTACTGAGATCGAGCGGCCGGCATGACACCACGTCCACGCCGTGCCTGGCAGGCGGCAGCCAATCCAAGCAGGAATCCAAAGAACTGGGGAGTCGCGCCCTGTCGAGCCGGCCTCGCGCCGGAGCGATGGATCACCGAAGGTGGGCCCCGGCCTGGTGCAATTCTGTAGGCAATGTGTGGGATGAGAACCCCAAGAGACTGCTGGTCGTCGAAGAGACCAGTGTTGGCGCCGCCCGGAAAGCCTGCAAGGCCTGCGACGGGCCGTTGCAGGCCTGAGGCTGGTCACGAGGCGTCCTACTTCGCGTCGTCGGGATCCCAGTCATCCCGCGGGTCGCGCTTCTCCAGGGTCTCGATCAGCGGGTTGAACCCGTCGTCGCCAGCGGAGTCAGCTATGGCGCGCAGCTGGTCAGCCACCTCCCGCCACATGCCCGCATACCAGGCTGTGGGATCAGTACCGTTCTCACGGAGGAAGGCGTCCAAGGTGGACTTCCGATAGACCAGGCGGGAGCCTCGTTTTTCAACGACCGGACCCCGGCTGACGTAACGGAGGCCGCGGAGAAACTTCGTGCTCACCTCGAATCCGACCGGGCCGCTCAGGTAGGTCGCAGCCTCCTTCGAGGTCATCTCCATTTCCCCGCCAGGATCTTCCTCCGGTCCGTGGCCCAAACCGCTTCTTCCTTGCTCAACGAGGGTCAACCACAAAGTGCAAGCGCCGCATCAATGACTGGACTGATGTCGATTTTCAGACCGGAGACATCGGGGTGCGGCGCCCAGATGGGATCGATGTCGAGATAGTTGCCGTGATCCTTGGCTGTACCATTGGCTGCGTAGGTCTTGCCATCCGGAGCATCAACGGTCGCTACCCTGAGGGGCCGGCCGGCAACCGTGATGTCCTCACAGTGGGTTACGACGTAAGGAACTGTCAGCGGCCACTTATCTCCGAAATCGGTGCTGACAAGAAGACCTTGGTTTTTAGCCACCGCAGAGGGCACCTCGACGTTGGCGCGTGCTTTTGCTTCAGCTGGTACATAATCTGGGCAGGTTCCGTCCTGTGGCTTGCCGACGGCGATCGCAGGAAAGCTGACTACGACGTACCCTGCATTTCCGCCGAGCCTTGCCGGGCCTCCTCCTGGAGCCCAGGTGCGGTCAACGCAGATCTCGGATTCGTCAACCACAATGCCTTTGAAAGTCATGCCCTTCCAGATAGGGGCATTGGGCAGCTCAGTCTCAGCAGCGGCCTCTGCCTTGGTTACACGCTCCGCGTCAGTCAGGGTGCTGACAGGAGCTGCTGATGCCGACGGCGTCGACGGTTTTGAAGTCTCATCGGGTGGCTTGGACGTGGACGTGGGCGCTGCACAGCCAGCGAGAAGCAGTCCGGCGAAGACCATGCTGGCCGGCGCTGCGTACCGGGAATTAATCATGAGTTCGCTCCCGGGCTGGTATCGTCACCGTCGTTTTCGTCATTCACCGGGGCCTCCAGCTGTTCCATCGCCAGCAGCTTCCTCTCATTCCTGGCAGCAGCGAGGTCTTTGAGCTTGTCGATGCCCAGCTTCACGCCATAAATTGCGCCGGTGACGGCGATGACGCCGACGGCGCCTAGACCGGCACCTTGTCCGAGGCCCTCATTGTGGCCCTCTTGGTGACCGTCCTGGTGCCCCTGGTAGTAGCCGGCTCCGTATATCGGGCTTCCAGTCATGTTTTCCCCCAAAGTTGATTCTCGAATGAAGTCGAGCATATCGGCCTCGATGGTCTGCCCAGCGCCCGACTGACTTCTATGGGCTATCGTCTTCACTAGTGCCGCGTGTCTAAAGTAGTTTTATGGTTGGTGTTTGGGAGAATTGGGCATGGCTCATCCTCCCGCTCCTGCTTTGGATATTCGTGATGGCGACTTTGAGGTGTTGTCGCGGTGGTCCCGTTCCTCGGCGATGAGGGCAGGGC